>JAAELC010000185.1 GCA_024227135.1 Gammaproteobacteria bacterium | reverse complement strand
CTTAACCTCCCGATACTAAAGCGATTTTCACCAGGCACGCATCCTCATTTGCAAGATCCTCACCCGTCACGGGAATCATGCGGTAAGTACCTGTTTCCAAGAAAAAAGAGAGGGTTGACGCGTCCTCATTGGCAAGATGAGACGTTGGCGGTGGTTGGGGCGCTTTTAGCCGTCTGGCTCGGTCACGTTCACGCTGTTTATCCCGATTGCGAATCACCAACTCGGGGTGTCGACAGCGATACGCACGCCAATAGCCGGGATGCCGGCTGCGCCACTGCCGGTTGGCCTGAACATCGTTGTCCCGGTAATCCGGATCGGTGGCTCGCCGGGCTCTCTGCCAACGGCGTTTGCGTTCCCGCTGGCATTCAGAAGCGGAACAGAACTTCTGCTCGGGGGATTGAGGACGGGGGTGAAAGAGTTTGCGGCAAGCGGCACAACGTCGCTTTTCCATGCCAGGCCTCTCTTCGATAGGAATCGGTTCCGAGAGTCTTGGCCGAGAGGCTTATATCAGTAAAGGAGAGGGGTTCCCTGCTGGGGTGGGTCAGGAACATTGAGCAGCGTTAGTGCAAATATGGGAGTGGGTCAATTTTAGTGAGTATGGGTGGGTCAATCTGAGTGAGTGTTAAAGCCCAAAGCGCAAAAAACGTTTTCGATGAGATTAACGATCTCTATAAGG
>JAAELC010000184.1 GCA_024227135.1 Gammaproteobacteria bacterium | reverse complement strand
TTTTTTTGGCGTAAGCCCGCAGGGTGCGTATTTCAATATCAGAGAAGAGTATCTCGGCAGGGAGTTCCGGCGTTTCTCTACCCAGCAGTGTCATCAACATAATTCGCCAACCCATGACCAGATTGATCGCGATGGCACGACGCAGACGTTCTGCGTTTTCATGGGCGAGTTTGTCGATAGAACAACCTGATTTCAATACCCGGTGCCAGTCTTCTATGCGCCAGCGTAAGGTATACCAAAGCAGACATTGCTCGATATCTGCTGCGGAGTCGATGGTCACCGTCGCCAGCAAGAACCACTCCACAGCCTCGGTGTTCGCGGGTGGGTTTTCCTCCACAGCATGAATCAATTCGACCGTGACCGCTGGTCTGTCGGCATAATACTCGGGCGCAGGCAGTTGGATCTGCAGGTGACGCAACGCCAGCTCCGCCAATCGTTTTGGCCGGGCTGCACGGGCTTTTTGCTTACTTTTCTTGGTTCGGGCACTTTGCTTTGGAATCGGAACCTGGATTCGGCCTTGTAGGGGGGGCTGACGAACGGCGGCGAATAACTTGAAGGGCTCTTCCTTGAGGTTACGATCATGCTTGGCTCGGATCAAGATATCAACGCGGAAATTTTTGCGTTGCTCATCGAAGAACTCGAAAAAATCAGCTTTCCGATCACATACGTCCACGATCTTCGTCTGTGGCATGGTGACCGCCGAGGTTTCCGGTTGATCGATCATCCGGTAGTAGGCTTTGGTGGCTGCCCAGTCACCCTTGGCAACACCACTAAAGGCGCGGGTTGGCACCTCCGCTTTGGCCTTGGCCTCACTGACCAGTCTTTTACTCAGCCTCTTATCGCCCAGTGGTGCATCGCCAAACTCATGTTCAGCCCAATGCTGCACATCTAACCCTTCCGCAACGTCTAGTGCGCCTGCTCCCGCGTTAGGCGATAGCCCCAACTGTTTCCTGAACCCGCTTTCCAACGGGTAGACATAAATGGCCTTGTGGCTGAGTGCCGATTGGGAAAACCGATCTTGTCTGCCACGCCCTTTTGTTTGCCCGATCTCGATCCAGTTGGCCGCCCGATAACAGGCACCTGAGTAGTGCTGCGTATCCACAAAGCTCTCCAGCAGATAGGGGCTGTATTGATAGCGCTGTTGAAAATCAACCGCCAGCTGTGCCGCACTCATGCTCAATACCTTCGACGCCAGATTGCGGCAGTCCACACTCGGTCGAATCAGAAAACGACTCATGCCCACCACCCGATGCAAGTGGGCTTGCTGTTGCTCCTTATCCCACCCAATCCACCTGTCCCGTTCCGCCAGTTGCAAGGCGGCCGCGGTAAATCCAAAACCACCCAGCCAGCCGTGTTGGGAATTGATCAAGTAGCGTAATTGCCGATCGACCAGTGGACCCTCACCTAATGGATATTCGCTGAGCATTAGCTCATTCCATAGGCGTTTCTCTTCATCGCTACTCACCAGCACCAGCCTTAAATCCTCAACACTACCGACCTCATGCGGAACATCAACAGGCAGCGGTACCGGTTCGGGTAAACGGCGAGACTGCTTCCTGACCCGTTTGCGTCGGATACCAGGCAATGTAATGTGTTCTGCCTGCTCCAGCTGTCGCAACGCCTTCGCGCAACTACTGGTCTGGATCTGGCCACGCGCATCATAAAATTTAGAATGCTGACAGGTTCGCGTCGCTAGATCCGTTCGATGGAGAATATTTTCGTTCTCCAGCAGGTGCCTGATATAGTCTATGTTCGAGGACGTCGACAGCGTCCGCTTGATTTGGTTTTGTGTGATCATGCAACAAGCATGCACTACTTAAACAAATATGTTCAGCTTACTAATGAGGGTAAGCGGCAGCCCTAGGGCGTGTCGAACGACCAATCCTACATTGTAATAGAAGAGCCAGCCAGCTATGGATGAGAGTATGAAGCAGTTTCTTTTTGCCAGCGCTGAGGACAATAACCCAACGGCTCTGACACAGGACTGCCTGGGGCAACTCGGCGACATACCCGCAAAGGCGAATCTCGGTTTTATCTACGCCACAGACCAGGTGGCTGGCGACTTGTCTCAGGTACTGGCTCAGTTACAACAGGCGATACCCGGAGTTCACTGGGTCGGCACGGTAGGTATCGGCATTTGCACCAATGGCAGGGAGATTTACGATCGACCTGCCATTGCAATAATGATTGGCGCATTTCCTGAACATAACTTCCGCATCATCAAAGGCCTGCAGGATGAATCCTGGACCCTGGCCGATCCGGTGACCGACTGGTGGGAGAATCAGGATTCCTGTGTCGCACTGCTGCATGGCGATCCATTCAACCCGACAACCCCGGCGGTACTGAATAAGTTGCTGATGCAGCAGGACACCAGTTTCATCAACGGAGGACTCAGCTCCAGCAATGGAGACAGCAATCCACAACTGGCAGACACGCTGGTCAATGGTGGCATCTCCGGCGTGCTGTTCAACCAGCAAGTGGACATAGTGACCGATCACACCCAGGGCTGCTCCCCCATTGGTCCGACACACGAAATCACCAAAGCACAGAACAACATCGCCATCACCCTCGACCACCAACCGGCACTGAACGTGATGAAATCAGAAATCGGTGAAGTACTGGCGAAAAATCTGACCAAGATAGGCGGCTACATCTTCGTCGCTCTACCCATCCAGGGCTCGGACAGTGGCGACTACCTGGTCCGCAACCTGGTAGGCATCGACCCCAAGCAGGGTCTGGTGGCTGTGGGTGATCAACTCGATGATAAACAGCAAATGATGTATTGCCGCCGTGATGGAAACACGGCGCGGGAAGACCTGCAGCGCATGCTGGAACGGCTACGCAAACGCAGCGATGGCCGCACTATACTCGGCGGGGTGTATATTACCTGCCTCGGTCGTGGACGCCACCAATTTGGGGACAATTCCGAGGAGTTGAAGCTGATCCAGCAAGTACTCGGCGACTTCCCCCTGGTCGGTTTTTTTGCCAAAGGTGAAATCTACAACGGCCGGCTCTATGGTTATACTGGGGTACTTACCCTGTTCCTCTGAGCGTTCAGGTACGGGGTATATCAGGCATCGGGGCCGCAGAAACAATGAAATATCCAGTTTTACTGCAACAACACTCAGTGACTGCAAATTACCGGGCTTGAACTTGCCCCTGTTATCCGTCGACCCCCTTTCTATCAGATCCCGGCGATTGGTTTTCCGTCACGCAACACCCAGCGCACCGTGCAATTGACCGGTCACTTCCTCACTCAGGCCCAGCCCGGATGCCAACTCCCGCAGATAGCGCCACTCCGCATCGGTATCAACTTCAATGGCGAGAAGTGAAGCCGCATAGATTTGAGTCGCAATCTGGTGGTTGGGAACTGCCCGGATCAATCCAGCGGTATCCATCGGACTTTCCAGCTCCCGTTGTATGAATTCCCGTTCCTCACTGGTAAGACCATCCTCCGCAGCCTTGCCCATAATTCGACGGATTTCATCTTGATCCACTGACCCGTCAGCCTTGGCGGCATTCGACATCGCCTTCAAAGTAAGCTCGGCCAGGGACTCAACTTGCCTGGCTTCCTGCTCGTTCTCGGGCGGACGCAGCCCCGCCATCAACCGGGAACTGGAATCGGACATTCCGGTCGAAGACCCGGATTCCCCTTGAAGTGCCTTCATTGCCAGGCTACCCAGCAGAGCAAGAGCCGTGCCTCCCAACGCACCCTTGGCCGAACTCCCGCCCCCACCGAGTAATGCCCCTACCAAAGCCCCTAACCCACCGGTCACCATGGGATTGCCACGACCGCCAGGGCCACTATTCATCGCTGAACCGGCCATTTTTCCCAGGCTACCCAGCAATCCCCCACCCCCACTGGCTCCACCACCCAGTGAGCTGAAAAGATCACCCAGACCATTGCCCCTGTTCACGGACTGCTCAATCCGGTGATTACCGGAACGGGTCATACCCTGATTCATTACCGAGCCAAGAATATCAGTGAAGTTCATACTTTTTTACCTGAAAGTGTGATCAATAGCGAGAAAAAGCAGATGACCGGTTTTTCTAAACCAACCTGCCTCAATCGGTCTGTTCTCCGGTTCCTTTCCAGTCAATCCCTGCTCGACAATGGAAACTACTGTCAACAACAAAAAAAATACGTGGAGAACCAAAGATGAAAAAACTGTCTTTAATCCTCTCGATGATAGTCCAATCGAGAGATTTCTCTCTTTAATTTAAGCAAGAAACGAGCAGAAGTTTTCAAACCCTGCCGTGAACCAAGGGTCACCGCCCCACCCGCCAAACCTTTTAATTCCTGCCATACAGGGCAAAGGGGAATGTGGATGTGCTGTTGGGCTAATCCGGCTCCCTTGGTAAAAAGCCGGGGAGATTACCCCTTACAATCAGCACTGATTCAAGGTTACAACTCAATTATTGGCTTCCAAGTTCAACAAGCGCTTGAATCGCTTTTTCAGCAAGCTCACTTTGTACAAATACGTGATCGTGATAATAACCTGCGATTACGTTCGCGCTTATCCCATGCTCAGCCAGCCTGGTAGATAACGCTGCTGTCAATCCTACTGCTTCCAGGCTGGAGTGAACTTTCAGGGAAATACCGCGGAAAACAAGCGTATAGTTCAGGTTATTCTGGTCGGCCTGAGCCCTGGAAATGACAACTGTAAGGCCTTCACTTTCGGAAACTGATGCGATAGGTTCCAGTTCAGCGTAATCTCCATATCGTGCGTTTTCGAACGAGCAAAACACAAATTCTCCTTCGATCAACATTGGAGACAGGGTCGCCAGCAGCTTTCCCAGATTTTTTTCACCCGTCATTATCTACGATACTCACTTGTCACGTCGTCAACAGGGTGTTTTCCACTCAATCACTGTGATCCAACGAACCAGTTGGTCACCACATCAAAGTACTGTCAGTCTCATCTTACTTCGTCCCTGGAAGAATTATACATAGTGCCTGAACAGAAAGTAACAAATATCTTTAAAAACATACTGTTATAATGACACATCGGTTCCGAAGAATGGATCAGCAGCAGAAAGCTGTTTTCGGCCTGCATTCGA
>JAAELC010000183.1 GCA_024227135.1 Gammaproteobacteria bacterium | reverse complement strand
TGATACCACTAGCCCGCATTTTTCACCGGAAGTATAGCAAAAGGCTGCTGTTCATGACATAACAGCTGTGCGATCAACACGGCTAATCTACGCTAACGCCTAACCCATTGATAGTGGATTAGAGTTGCGAGACATTTTCAGGTAATCAAAGACCGCCCGCGTATTCAGCAGCAGTTTCTTCATCATTTCCGGTATTGTCTCATTGCTCTTCTTGCTTTTGAGCAGGCCGATTGCAAAGCGCCGCAATCGGGTGATGTTTTCAGGCCCGAAGCCGGTACGGATCTGACTGCGATCCTCATCATAATTCCAGTCAATGATGTAGTGGCAGCTTTCCACGCGCCAATGCCCCCGGTTGTCTGCAAGAACCTGTTCAGGGCTTGCTTGGTCCGCCGGTGTACTGGTGATGCCATAGACGACCTCGTGACTGGTTTTCCCCGTTTTTTTATCGATGGATTCCCTCTCGATCATGAAGGCCTGGCTGACATGGGGAAAGTTGAGGTAGTGATTCAGTTTTGTCGTGACCCAGATCTTCCGCGTCTCAATCCGGCCATGCTCCCCATTACCTGTCTGGGTGAAATCAGCCACATTGGGGTTGCTCTGAAAATACAAGGCGATCGCCTCGAGCAGATCGCCTACAACGCGCTGCCTGCCACTTTCTCCCCCGACATGTGGGCGCACCAGTACGACCAGCAGGCCAACCAGGTGCAGTGCACCATCAACCCCGATCACATGTGGAGCACCAACGGGCCCGAGTCCAACCTCTATGGGCTCGAGCCCAACTACGGCTGCTGTACATCGAACATGCACCAGGGATGGCCCAAGTT
>JAAELC010000182.1 GCA_024227135.1 Gammaproteobacteria bacterium | reverse complement strand
CCCTAGTCACGTCGAGGCGCCGGTGATGCCCAGTTGTCTCAGGACGAAGACCCAGTATCTCCTTACACCTCCCTTTCTCGACACCAGTCCGCCCAGCCCCCCATACAGCCAGCTCTGCCAGCGGGTGACGTACCGCCGGAGCCGATCTAACGCGGCTCCCTGCCATCCTCACAGGAGCTTTCTTCCGGCATCAACGTGCAAAAGGATCAGGGCGCGGCAGCCTACGATTTCGCAGAAAAAATGCTCACTGCCATGGGTATGAACCCAGCGCAACCTGCCCTCTGCATGCTCAGGGAATTGCTTCAAATGACATCTTTGCAGGCAAAACATTTCCTGCTTGGTGTCTGGCTGGGAAGGCAAGACACCCCACTGCGTCTGGTTATCCGTCACCTGCCGCTGACAAAAGCAGAAGAACTGATTCGGAATCTTCCCGGGCCAGGCTGGCGTGAATTCGTCTTGCCCCACTCAGATTTACTGAACTCTCTGGGCATCAGGATGGTCTCGCCAGCGATCGATATGGGGGAAAAGGTGGAGAAGATCGGCGTGGAGTTTTTCTTAGGGAGGCAAGCTACTTCCTGGGAAGAAGAGGTACAGTTGTGTCGTGGTCTCCTTGATTGGCTGGTGCAGACCGGAATGTGCCTACCCGAAAAGAGAGACGCTGTTTCGT
>JAAELC010000181.1 GCA_024227135.1 Gammaproteobacteria bacterium | reverse complement strand
CTCCATAAATTCTGCTTCATATGGAGATGACGAGCGTGCAAACACACCCTCTAGTAGTTATGCAGAACGTTCAATTTAATACAAAATATTATCGTGTTCAAAGAATTTCGTTTTATCCACCTCTCCCCTTGTAGACGCGAGAGGATGGCGAATGCATAGCCCTTGGTTACCATGCGACACGAGACGAGGATGGCGAACGCATAATAATTGGTGGCGTCCATGCAGCAGCAGACGAGGACGAAGAAGTGGTAGTTGAAGATGCAGCCATACCCCCAAGGTCGCCACACGTCGAGGACGATGAGGCTGTACTCGACCAGCTCACAGAGTAGGAGCAGGGGGGCGGCGGTAGTGGGAAAGGTGGCTCGTCCAAGTCGACGGTTTTGACCTTCTTTTTGGAGTGCTGGGTTGTTTGTTCCTCGGAAGATGGATCGACTTTCGGGTATGTAAACTGGACACTACGAAGAGTGATCATTGGCCTCCAATAAAACGTGTGCTGCATGGAACCATTGTCATCATCATCGTCATTTACCTGGAGGGGTTGTAGATTCACGGGAAGGAGCAATTTGAGGATATCGTCGTCCCGCCAGCCGCGTATGAGTGCCAGACAGGCCACACAGCGATCCTCCCCCAACAACCCACGGGCCGCTCGACAGGGAAATTTTGAGCGGGGGACCCAGTTTTCACCCCCACGCACCTCGTCTGCCAGGAACCCCAGCACCTCTATGGCTGCGTCAACAGCGCGCCCAGGGTTAGCTAACCAGTGCGATGACCACCGATGTTGAAATGCACTGTCGAATTTTTCGTTGTGTTCGAGCATCCCAACATCTTTCATCCACATATTGTACACCCGCATTCGGATCCGGCGCATGACGGTACACTGACACTTAACAGACACTCCGCCCCCCACCCGGAGGATCCGCCGAACAATATCTTCTAGGCAATACTGCGACTGCACCCACTTACCACTGCAGCCCAACGTAGCAATGTGTCGCGCCACCTCGAAGCGAATTTTGTTGGTAGGTGTTCGCGGGGGGAAGAGCCGCGGCGAAAACGATGCATTACTCTGTAGCGGGCGATTGTTCTGCACAATTGTGTATGTCACACATACACGCCCATTGGAGAGGGTCTTAGCATTCCAGTTCAGAATCTTCCCAACTGCAGCAGACGTGCCGACTGCGTTTTTTTGATTAAACGTGTAGTCAGCGAGACGGGTCAGGAAGGCGTCGTCGAAAGAGTTGGCGGTGTATCCACCATATTTGCCCGAACTGGAAACGGCACACGCAGGATGCCGCGCAAAGTGAATGGACAGCCATCTTTTCTCGACACCCAACCATTTTTGCCAAACAGGCAATGACGGGCAAAAGATTCTCCTGCATTTGTTGCACAGTCTGATGAGCCCCATCCGATTGAAATCGACTTTGGCAAGATCTTCAGCTTCCAGGCGAGGATCTCCTGGCCAGCGTGGTCGCGGTAGTAGATTGGGGCGGCATGGCAGCGTTGGTTGGAGCGCGTTTTTAGATTTACGTGTACGTGTACACGCAGCACAAAAGCTTGTGCCGACTTTTTTACCGATTTCACCGGCATTGTTCACCTCTTGTAAACGCGTCACACCATTCTGGAATTTGTACAGCCACTTGTAGTGCAGACTGGAGTCGGGTTGCAACATTTTTTGCGTCACCCACGCCGTCCTGGCAATCAAGACCTCGTATTCGTTGGCATAATCACTAATCCCAGGCGACACGCCCCCAAAGAAGCATATCACACGCTCGCGGTATTGCCCGTAAAGTGTGATAAAAGCCTTCCACTCGCGGTTGACTTTTTTCAGTGCCAGCTGTTCGTTCCCGTCCAAGAATTTTAGAATCACGTGTTTCCATACAAGGTACGACAGTCGACGCAGGGGAGTAACTTGCGATGGCATCTTATACAAAAATAATATACCCATAAGGATGCACACGTGTTATTTTCACTGTTATGTAGCCTATACATGTACATTCAAATTTTGTTCACGCGCCTTGGAGTAATATGCAGAAGGGATTGTAATTGCACCTCTAATTTTAAATTCAAGTTCAACTGCAAATCTAATTTAATTTAATCACAATGTATCAACACATTGCTTCTTGGCGCTCCACTTGAACCCCTGCGTCCGACGCATTTGCGATTCGGCCTGGTTCATGCGCTCCCGTTTCTTTTTTTGGTGGCGGAGCTTTCGTTTGTTGGTCGACGGGCGCACGTGTTTCAGCGGTGGCCTCTTGGTGTCGACGAGGCGCCACATCTGCACGATGCCGACGATGCCGAGCTGACGCATCCCATCCGCGGTACAACGAACGGGCTTGGCCGGGCCGGTTAAACTGCTGTCGTACACCCAGCCGTCCCGAACTCCCACCAGGTGCCCCGTGCATCCATTAGCCTCCTGGGCGCGGATCACGACCCGTTCTTGGTTTCTGATGTCGCTGCCGAGGTACCATTCCAGACGTTGGGAGCACTTCTTCAACCCGTGAATTTCTCTGTACAAAACAACAACAAGTGACACTAACTATGGAAGATGAACTGGTGGAAATAGATGTGTGTGTGTGTATACCGCACGGTTGCGAACTTCTTGCCCCCCCGAGTGATTTTCGTCAGGAGGTCGCCGAGCTGCCGGAAATGCCCATATCCGCCACCTTCGCGATACACCTCCAGCACATGCATCGCGTAGGCGGAGAATGTATCCGGCCAGGCGTGTAGCGCTGAAATGGGGGTGCAATAAACGGGATGTTTCAACACCCCCCACTCATTGGCGACGGGGGCACATAGCTCGTGTTGGCAGCCAGAAACAACCCGATCGCGTTGTCCGCCAGAACACACCCGATCGCGAACTGCAACGATGCGCTGGTGCGACCCAAACCCCCGCGCAATCGATAACACGCAGAAACTGGGCCCTGGAATGTTCCGACCGCGAGGGGTCATCGCGGTGCGCAGCTCTGGTGTTAATAAGTGCTCGACCACGGATATGTGTACATTCTCTGCTTCCGATATACGGCAGACGCGATGTGCCCACCAGACGAGAGCCCGGGTTCTGCTCATTAGGCACCAGTCACGAATTATATGCATAACTTCCCCTTGCACGATTTCGAACTGATAACCATCTTCGTCCCAGAGGTCTTCGCCCTGGCGCATGTTTTCTGCAAAAAACAAACAGGAATCAGCGTAACAAGGGACACAGACATGCAAGTGGTACCAGCATCAGGATTAGAAGCCGAAGATCTGGCAGGACTCGTGGTGGGATTGGTGGTGGGATTGGTGGTGGCGGCAGTGGTGGTGGCAGTGGTGGTGGCGGCAGTTGTGGTGGTAGTGGCAGTGGTGGTGGTAGTGGTGGTGGTGAGGGTAGTGGTGGTGGTGAGGGTTGCAGTGGCAGTGGTAGCAGTGGTAGTGGTAGTGGTTGCAGTGGTAGTGGTGGTGGTGAGGGTAGTGGCAGTGGCAGTGGCAGTGGTGGTAGTGGCAGTGGTGGTGGTAGTGGTGGTAGTGGCAGTGGTGGTGGTAGTGGTGAAGGTAATGGCAGTGGCGGTGGTTGCAGTGGCAGTGGTTGCAGTGG
>JAAELC010000180.1 GCA_024227135.1 Gammaproteobacteria bacterium | reverse complement strand
TTCTCGGTGGCGGCGGGATCATCAAAACAACACCGATACTGGAGCTGATCCCGCAGCTGCGAAAGGCTGAACTCGACCCGGAAGAGGCCATGGCGAAAAGACAGCGCCTGAGGGAAAGGCTGTCGCCGGAACAGCAGGCGTCGCTACAGCACTTTGAGGAGGACCATGACTGGATGGCGAGGTATCTAGAGGTTTACCCGGAATTCAGTGCCGGTGCCACGATCTCGCTGAGGCTGTCGCAGATGTCCAACTCGATCAAAGTAATGCCTGACCTATACGAGCAAGTGCGCAACATGAGTGTCGAGGTTCAGGCCATGAGTCACGAGTTGCACACCATGAACAGAAAAATGGACGCATTGCCTGTAATGGCCACCGATGTCAAAAACATGAACTTCCACATGTCAGTTATGTCGAGGGGCATGGATTCCACCATGGGTGAGGCAGGGCGCATGTTGCCCTGGAACTGGTGACAAAGATGCTCTCCGCTTCACACCTTGGCGAAACGGTAACTCCACAAGGACTAAATGAGACGTCAGCGTCAACGATAGGACGTTCCAACGCGGTTCTCCTGTCAGGGATGGAGCCCACACTCAAGGCACAACAATAGGAGTCAACCATGTCTAAAAAAACCTTACTTATCGCAACGATCATCTTGGGTGTTACTGCATTACTAGGATGGCAGTACAGAGTCGAGGTAATAGAATTTGTGTGTGGGGATACGCCACCGGCATCGAGTGCCAAACTAAAAGCTGCCCTTCAGGATGATGCGCT
>JAAELC010000179.1 GCA_024227135.1 Gammaproteobacteria bacterium | reverse complement strand
GGAGATCAGCCTGTTATCCCCGGAGTACCTTTTATCCTTTGAGCGATGGCCCTTCCATGCGGAACCACCGGATCACTATACTCGACTTTCGTCCCTGCTCGACTTGTCGGTCTCACAGTCAAGCGTCCTTATGCTATTGCACTCTACGCACGGTTACCAAGCGTGCTGAGGGAACCTTTGGGAGCCTCCGTTACATTTTAGGAGGCGACCACCCCAGTCAAACTACCCACCACGCAATGTCTTCCCGATTGGGAATTAGGCACAAAGTAAATGAAGGGTGGTATTTCAAGGACGACTCCACAAACACTAGCGTGCCCGCTTCAAAGTCTCCCACCTATCCTACACATCATTTACCCTATGTCAATGCGAAGCTGTAGTGAAGGTTCACGGGGTCTTTCCGTCCCGTTGCGGGAACCCGGCATCTTCACCGAGACTACAATTTCACCGAGCTCATGGCCGAGACAGTGCCCAGATCGTTACACCATTCGTGCAGGTCGGAACTTACCCGACAAGGAATTTCGCTACCTTAGGACCGTTATAGTTACGGCCGCCG
>JAAELC010000178.1 GCA_024227135.1 Gammaproteobacteria bacterium | reverse complement strand
TTTTGCATCCTCGGCTTCGTAAACGGTGCATCCATGCACCACTACTCACGCCTTGAATCTGAACCATCCCGGCGCTGCGCTGTCCCTGCTTCGCTTGGGCACCGGTTTTGAGCATCCTGCTCAAGCCATTCACTGCTGCGCAGTTCATCCAGCGCAATTTCTGGATATCTATTTATTTCCGCAACCCTTAGTCCGATGGCGGACTCCTGGTTAAGATGGCAGACAGGTTAAATGTTATCGCCTTGCCTAATGGCCTTTATTTTCGTCGATTTGATTCCTCAAATGCTTCAAGAGCGGCTTTTATCGTCGGAAAGTAGTGACCGGCAAGGCGCTTTTCGCGCTTTTTTACCCAGCGGGACTCGAAGTAGCGCAGCAGCTTGGGCCCTTCGTGCGCAACGACGAGCTTGACGCCGCGTGACCCCAACTCGTCCCGTAGCTCGTCGATCGTCTTCACGGCGGTGCAAATCCACATAATTGATAGGGCTTGTATCCACGACCACCCATTCCACGGGAATATCCGATGCCGAGATAGCCTCTAGGATACGAGCCTTGAATCGTTCCGCATTGAAGAACACGATATTTGCGCGGAATTGATAGATAAGCACACCCGGCTCGGTTTCCGCCTCCGGTATCTGCTTCACGTTGTGGTAGCCCCACAATCCTGGCACGCGCCCAAGGATAGCATCCGGAGGTACGGATTCGACGTACACCAGCCAGGCCAGCGACAGACCGACGGCTGTTGCAACCCCGGGGAGCACACCCAGGATCAGAACACCGAGCATGGCAACCAACGATAACCCAAGCTCCAGATGCTTTGCCGTGTAGAGCTCACAAAACGCTGGCAGATCCAGCAGGCTCCACCCCGAAACAATGATCACGGCTGCCAGCGCGGCTTCCGGAACATACGCGAGCGTGCCTGTGAGAAAGAATAAGACCAGGAGCATGGTCACCGCCGCTACTATCCCCGCCAACTGTGACATTCCCCCCATGGCCAGGGCGACCGCCGTGCGCATGCAGCCACCGGCGATGGGAAATCCCCGGGCGAGTCCGGAAACGATATTGGAAGCGCCAAAACCAATCAGTTCCTGGTTGGAATCGAACCCTGAACTACTGCGACGCGCGAAGCTTTTAACGGTTAGTATGCCGCTGATAAAGCTGAGCAGGGCGATAGCCGTCGCACCGGTGAGGATTTCCCTGAAATCCAGAAAGGTCGGCAGGACCAGGGTCAGATTGGGCATTCTTGCGGGCACGGTGCCGAGGACACTGATGCCCTTCTGATCCAGATCCAACCCGAAGACGACCAGGATGCCGAGGATAGTCACGAGGAGCGCGGACGGTAGCTGCGGCAGCAGCCGGCGAAGCGCGATCAGGGCGGCAAGCATGCTCAGCCCCAGGACAACGGTCGGAAGGTGAAATTGATCTGTACTTTGGTGTAGTTCCGGCGAGTGTGCGTGACCCATTGACACTGGTCTGAGTACGATGGCCCCGGTGAAAAAACAACAACCGGAGGCATGATGAAGACGATGACCAAATCTCCACTAGTGCTGAAAGAGGTAATCGAGCATTTTGAGCGGTGGAGGAGAAATAAGAAGAAAGGAGCACGGATACCAACACGTTTGTGGATCGAAGCAGTCGGGCTCGTTCCGGAATATACAATTTCCCAGGTGTGTCGGGCCTTACATTTGTGTGCTACCGACCTGAAGCGTCATCAATCCGCGCTGTCTCCAAGTAAAGAGGTGACGGTGGCCTGTTCCGACAATTTTTTTGTGGAGATCGACCGTGGGATTGTTGATCAGGCCGTAAAACCCAGTGGCATGCCGGGATTAATGGAGATGGAACGTCCGGATGGTTTACGCCTTCGTATTCAGCCGGCTAACAGCGCTGACATGCTGGTGCTGCTGACGCATTTTATGGGGGTGGGGTGATGTTACAGCTGACACCTCAAAGTCGTGTCTTTCTTGCGCTTGAGCCGGCGAATTTCCGTAAAGGGATCGACGGGTTGAGTGCGTTGTGTCGGCAGCGGCTCGGAGTAGACCCCTTTGGTGGGGCGATTTTTGTCTTTCGCAACCGTCAGGGGACCTCGCTGAAACTGCTTTGTTACGACGGCCAGGAATTCTGGCTTTGCCAGAAGCGCTTATCACAGGGGCGACTGAAGTGGTGGCCCAAGACGCCACAGACGAGCCAGCTTCTCTCGGCGCGCGACCTGCAGATCCTGCTATGGAACGGTAACCCTAAGGAGGCTGGATTGGCCGAGGACTGGCGGCGGGTGGCATAACGGGAAACTGGCCAGTTCAAGGTCACGATGGTTTTGGTAATTCCATGGCAACCAGGCAGAAAGATCAACAAATACCGCCGAGCGATGGTCCATCAGCGCCGTCAAGTACGCCAGCGGGTTGATGCCGGCCAGCCGACAGGTCTCGATCAGACTGGTCAGGACATCCCCCACATAGGCGCCATGTGGGTTGGCACAAAACAGGCTGTTCTTGCGCAGCCGCAGGATCATTTTGAGGGCCCTTTCAGCCGCGTTATTGTCTAACGGTGCCCCGGGAACTTCGAGAAATCGGGTCAGTGATTGCCAGCGTTTAAGCAGGTAATTGAAGGCACCGCCCAGGCGACTGTTGGGCTCCACGCATCGGTCCTCGAACTGTTTTTCCTGAGTTCATCGATTACCACACGGCGTGACGATACGGACGATCCCGGCTATCCATGCCTTGGATGGTCCGGTGAGTTTCATTCTCGAGTGGAACGGCCTCAAGTTCGTATTCGGGGGCGACACCTATCCGAACAAGTGGTATGCGGAATATGCCAAAAATGCTGACCTGGCAATCCACGAGTGTTTCATCACTGTGCCTGGCCTGATTGATAAGTTCAAGTTTACACCGTAAGGGGCTCTGGATGTGGGTGCCCAAGTCCATACTTCCCCAGAAGCGTTTGGCAAAGTGATGTCGAGTATGACGAGATCAACAAGAAGTATGACCTCAATGAGAAACAGGAGGACTGAATCTGGCCCCTGTTATGCGAGCAGCCATTGCTGCTGACTGACAAGACAACCAAGCAGGCGGGGATAGTGTTATCCCGTCCTGCAAGGAAGCTAAGGGCGACAAGGGGTATTACCAACGGAATCCGGCGCGTGCGATATCTGTTATCTGAATCCTTCAGGTAACAGTTCAGTGTTCTTTCTTCAACCCATCTGCTTCTGGGAGAGAGAACTCAGAAGGGTGGTCAAGTGAACTCACCTGGCGAGCCTGTTTTTCACTATTGATGTAGGATAGGAGCCTGACAAATTTCAATATCCAGGACCATGACTCCTTCAGATTGAGGTAAACTTATGCTGATCGTTTTGGGGATTCCTTTCTTAACGATATTGTATCGTTGGCGATGCTGCGTCCCGGTCAGCCCCTAAAGGAGTCGAAAATTGAATAGAGTTATCAAGTCAGTTTTATCCGCCCTCTTAGCGGTAGTTATGGTCCAGAATGCTGCTGCGGACACAACAAAGTCCGAGGATGACTGGCAATTTAAGTTAGCTCCGCTGTTCCTTTGGGGCATGAATATAAATGGTACGACTGCCATAGGGCCAGAGATCCTACCATTGGATATCGAGTTTGATGATGTCCTCAGCAATATGAGTGGCGTACTCACCTTTCATTTCGAGGCAAGAAAAAGAGATCTCTCGCTGTTTGCGGAGTATCAGTGTGCCAATCTATCACCCGGTGCAAAATTTCCTAACGGATCTGGGGCAGATGTCGATTTCAAAAACACGATGATGGAACTGGGTGTTGCTTATCGGCTGGTACAATTTCGTAAGACCGACCTCGAAATTCTTGGCGGTACCCGCTATGTGGATCAAGAAATAGAGGTCAAGGTTAAGTCGATACCTTCCATATCGTCACTGAGTCACGACGAGGATTGGTGGGATGCTTTCGTTGGCGGACGCGTGACGGCTGAGATCAACGACAAATGGGATTTTATTGGCCGAACCGATTATGGCTTCGGCGGATCGAACGGTACCTGGAACCTGGTGGGCATGTTCGATTACAGGTTCCGCGACTGGGGCTCGGTGTTCTTCGGTTACAAGTGGATGGATTTCGACTACTAGAGTGGAAGTGGAATTAATCGCTATGTCTACGACGCAACCTAGCAGGGCTCGCTTGCAGGGCTGAATCTATACTGGTGAGTAACTTCGTCTATAAGCGAGACAGCCCCGATCGGCAACCCTGTTGAGGCGCTACCGATCCGAGTTGGCACTTGAGTTTGGGCGATCAAAGCATGTATGTGAGTTAACCCGAAATGAGTTCAGATCGAACGGCCTGGCTGAGACACCCACTTACCAGCATTGTGCTTGGATTCATTTTGACCGGAGTCCTGGGCACTGCGATAACTCAGCACTTTTTGGATCAGCGCGAGCAGGAGAGGCTGCGGGCTCAGGCTGCCCTCGACAGGAAGCAGGCGATTCAGCAGTTCTCCAAACTCAATGAGGAGCGAAACGTGCGCGCGGAGATGATGCTGAAAGCTCTACGCAGCAACTCGAATGGTGACGAGGTAAAAACCGCCAGACAGGAGTACGAGAGGGCTTATGTGACATGGAGCGTGGAACGTCCGGGTATGCTTCTTCTCTTTCGCGATCTGCTCTCCAGTGAGGACTATCAGTTCATCGAGACTGGATTCCAGAAGAGCCTGGTGGGAAAGATTTTCAGCCCCATCCAGTTTTGCCTGACCAAGGCCCTCGGTCATGGTGACGACAGGGCGGCAGTAAAAGAAACTCTCGAGGCTTGTCAAATCGATGAGGTACTTGAACTCTCGAGTACGTGCAGCCAGACGCTTGCAGCTGCCGTTTCCGATCTTGCCGGAACATATAGTGAATGGATCTTAAAAGAGGACATAGCAGAGTCGCAGAAACGGGCCCTTGATTCCGTTGGTAAGAAGTGTCCCTGAGTAGTCTGTCTCGGGGAGGGGGTACAAAAGAAGTACCTCGTATTCTGCCGAGTACATGGAACGAAATAGGGAACAGACCACGATTTATTCTGGTACGCAGACTCCAACGCTCGGGTTATGGGATAGGCAAAGGGATAAAAAGGACAATCTGATCTGGACGTTGCTGGCAGCCTTCCTGCTGGCCTCTTTGCCCCTGTTCGCTGCCAGCGTCACCTGCGAGTATGATGCCCTCCACCGCCTGACCCAAGTAACCTACTTAGATGGTACTATTATTCAATATCACCCTGGAACTGAAGAATTGAATATGAGAATAACAATCACTATTGAAGATACTGATGATGGGCAGATCAATGTGACTGAGACGCGGGTGGCAAGTGATGGGGAAATGGAAGAGTCTGTAACATCAGCTACTGCTCTGGCAGACGCTATGTTCGAGGTGATGGATCAACTGGGTGAGGTTGGAGGTACTGGTTGATAATTATACCTTATAGAAGTGGGCTATGGAGATGGATGGATTCCAGGAAATGGTGATGGCCTGCCAAGGAAAAGGAGTCCATCCACCTGCCAGGGATGGCTATGCCCTGGGAGATGGAGTCCCTGCATTAGCATGCTCTGCAGATATTCCAGGTATCTGAGCGATCATTATACGTTTGCTCGGTCAGGCTCCTTTGGTGGGGAATTCTGCGGTGGACTATAGCTGGAATAGAAATCCTACCCTCAACTTCAGTATCGATTGACAAAGGGGGGGGCAAACCAACTGGTCAGCAAAAAGTGGTGCGAGGCGGTTTCACCTCGGAAGTAGTATGTTCTATTACCCCGGTAAAACAACACGTTGTGGTATTGGCAGGGATAAGCGGGGAAGGGCTTAAACACTCTTAAAAACCGTTGAGGATCTATCCCCTCTCAGGGTTCGAATCCCTGCCTCTCCGCCAAATTCAACAGCTTACGTCCACCAATCAGTTTACTGCTTTATCAAACGTCCAATTTTTTCCAGGCTGGGACTCAGCTGAAGGTCATGGGGACTGACCATCTCTGCCGCGACGAGAGGATTGCCTGCTTTGAGAAGATGATGAACCTCCTCTTTTGAAGGAGCTAGTTCCGGCCTGATATCCCAATACACTTGCTCGATCTGTCGGATCTGGTTCTCTATTTCCTCATCACGACTGGCTTCGGCCACCGCTTCATTTTCCACAAGACTGTTCAGTCTGACTTTCAAAGGTGCTAGTGTCCCGGTTATGGATAAGCCATATTTTTTCTTGGGAGTCGCTTCGTAGAAACTTCTGTAAACCAGTTCAGAACAGACTACGGATTTTGTCTCCTTTCCTTCCAGAATTCTTT
>JAAELC010000177.1 GCA_024227135.1 Gammaproteobacteria bacterium | reverse complement strand
ATGGCACTTACTTAAGCCAAATAGCCGTCATTGCGAGGTACGAAGCAATCTCCAGAACCCCGGCACGACAAGAGAGATTGCCACGCTACGCTCGCAATGACGGGGCTTTTAAGCTTAAGTAAGTGCTATTACGGTCGGCCCCAATTCTCAGACAGGCTCCTGGTTAAGGTCATACCGGATGTGTATCGGAATTCCAATGCAGGTTCTCGAGGTTGAGTCCGGTTTCGCAGTTTGCGAAGGCATGGGGGAGACTCGCAAAGTCGATACGGTTTTCCTGAGGGAGGTCAGTGTGGGGGCCTGGGTGCTGGTTTTTCTGGACAGTGCACGACAGGTGCTTACGGAAGGGGAGGCCAGGCAGTTGTCGGATGGCTTGCGGGCTGTGGAACTGGTCATGGAAGGAAACCGTTCGGTTGACCACCTTTTTTCTGATCTGGTGAATCGCGAGCCGCCGCTTCCCGAGCATCTGCGGTCACTGGTCCACAAGTCTGAGACTTAGGAACCGCCGGAATTTGCCAGTTACCCTTTTTGCCTCCTCAGCAAAATCTGTGGGTCATTGGTGGGGTAGGCAGTTTTCCAAGTGCATGATATAAGGCGACTTCAGCTCCACGATAGGTGCGAAATCCGTAAGAATTTCTGGTAGTGACTTTTGCTTTGTTGTTTAGGCCCTCTACAACGCCGCTGGAAAAGGCCTTTTTCGCCTTGAACCAATTCAAGAT
>JAAELC010000176.1 GCA_024227135.1 Gammaproteobacteria bacterium | reverse complement strand
GCTGTCGATGGCAGCCGTGGCAGAGTGCCACAAGATTGCTCCATTCTAGCCTGAGCAGTGGGTTCACCAAGATCGGTACGATGTGATGCACCTCGCTTGCTGGTGTTATCCTGCTTCTCTCGTCACAGTCCTCGCAGAGTGGGTGCAATGCCCTGTATCGCTTGGAGAGCATGTTCCATCGGTGGTCATACTTTCTATCGGTCGTCTGAGGGGGTCTACGACACTCGCTACAGCGTGTTCCACTGTAGGTGTGACCGTGGGGGCATAGTCTCTTCATTGTGCGTCAGAGAGCCTCTGAGGGGCTGAGATGGTGATGGTGGTGTATCTACCTACATAAACAGCCAGAAAAGGACCGGCATGGGTCACCTGACTGGCTGTTTTTACAGTGGGTGGGGGGGGTCTAACTCAAGCCGTTGATATTCACGGTCTGGATGTCATTGCTCACCATGCTGATCATGTTCAACTTAGTGAAGTTCTGATCACTCGGGTTCACCTGATTGCGAATCATGTTTGAGTACGAGTCATTCGTACCATCACCCATCAGGTATATCTGAGTACCCATCTGCCTGTTGGCAGGCCCAGCAGAGTCCCATGCAGAGACGCCAGTGGTTGTGTACTGAGACTTGCGGAAATTGTTGCCTTCCTTGTAGTCGGCTACCCAACCCAGAGGGTCGGTGGTCATCTCCATGATTTCCTCATTGCTCGGCATGTCATGACCGCATAGCAGTGTTGTTGTGACAAAGGAAGCAACCTTGCCGTGATAACTGCGGTTCGAGCCTCTACCACCAATGGTCAATGGGCCTATGAAGGCTCGGTCCATTCGTCCACCAGTGCTTGTCCAAGTGCCAG
>JAAELC010000175.1 GCA_024227135.1 Gammaproteobacteria bacterium | reverse complement strand
TGACACAACAATGGACGCCGGGGCGACCAATGACATCACGCTCGATCAGGAGAACAACGATTTCAGTCTCATCAGTATAACTTCGGATGAGGATCGGAATGCAGCCTTCAATCTGATTGTAGTGGATGTCAACGACTTGAGCCTCGGCAGGATAGATGTCACGAACGACG
The DNA here is from genome assembly GCA_024227135.1 of Gammaproteobacteria bacterium. Lineage (GTDB taxonomy): Bacteria > Pseudomonadota > Gammaproteobacteria > Chromatiales > Chromatiaceae > JAHEHQ01. The sequence goes on along the minus strand of JAAELC010000175.1, from coordinate 11,287 downwards.
TTTCTATCAGGACCGGGGGATCACTGGACATTATGGATGATGTGACCTCCACGGCCGGCAAAGTAAGGCTTGAAGCATTGAATACCATTACTCAGCAGGCAGATATCAGTGCCAATGTCAGCGCCAAGGTATTCTCGGATACGGCTCCAATCACCATGCATCTGGGTACAAAGTCCACCTCTCCAGATATCGTATACACCGGTTTCGGTGATGTAACGGTTGCAACGCTGGATGCCGGGAATGGCACTGCTGCTGTGACTTCAGAGAATGGCAGCGTCGTGGGTGCGGATAATAAAGATAAGGCGGCGCATTTTGTTGGGGTGGGTTCAACCGTGGACGTCTATGGGTTGGGTCCAAGTGGAGCCGTGGGAGAATTTGACCGTCCACTGCGGTTTGAGCAGCTACCAGGTGTTATGGCGATCAACGTGGCACACAATTCCAACGCATATTTGGATGGTGAAGGTATCAACATCATAACAGCCCCGATCACGGTGTTGAATTTTGTTACCTACGAAGGCAGTGGAAATCTACAGATACAGGATACCGCGACTGGTGTAGACATCGTCGTCAGCAATAACGTGAGCCGAGAGCAATCCGCCCAGGCTCAGGCCATCGCTTCGGAACAATTTGTGGAAACCAGCTCTGCGCTACTGAAACCACGCATTAAAATCTACAATCTGATTGGTACCGCGCTCAGATTGCCCGAGCATCAACTGGAAGAGGACGAACTGAATGAGGATGAGCTGGATGAACAGGGAGAAGAGGACGAACTCACGGAAGGAGAAGAAAAACAGTCGCTGGATGGTGAGAAATTGGCACAGTTTTCGGTGGGGGAGTATAGAGATATCTGGTACCAATGGTCCAACTTCCGATACGGGATATTCGGGGAGAAGCGTGATACGCTCACCAATGCAGGTTTCTCTAACCCCTTAGTCAAGTGAAAACTGAGTCGGCTTATTTCTGCATATATGGTCGGAATGAGAATGGATAACCTGGATCCCCGTTGGAATAAACTGGGAACACAACCCATATCTGAGAGTGCGCCTGTCGGTGAGAAGGCCAACTACGAACCGGAGTTTGAGGATCTTCAGACGGAAATCGAAAAGCTTCAGACTAATCCTTCGGAGGTGGACTGGCAGCGGGTGGTGGATAATGGTGCCATCATTCTGGAACAGAAGTCGAAAGACCTGCTGGTTGCCAGCCGATTCTGTCTGGGTTTGCAGATGGTGTTTGGTATCCAGGGCGCTGTCGTTGGGCTCGTAGTTATCAGGGATCTGATGGCGAGTAGTTTCTGGGATACCCTTTACCCGAAACGACTGGTAGCCAGGGGCGCTGCCCTGGGATGGTTGAGCGAGCGTTTGACGAAGAGTTTTCAGGGAACAGATACTCCATCGCCGGAAGACACCGAAGTTATCAAACAGGGATTTCAGGCGATCGATGATATCGATCGACTCTGTGGTGATTTGCTGGGTGACAATGCCCCCAGTTTCCATGAACCAAAATCCTATTTTCGGGAATCGCGTGATGATCTGCTGCGGCGGCAGCAGGAGGAAGTACTCAGGAAGGAGGAAGAGGAAAAACGTCGGTTAGAGGCAAATGCAGAACCACCGCAAGCCCCGGCAGAAAAATCTCCACCGCAACAGGCACCTGCCACCACCATAGCCGCTACCGCACAGGCGGTGGTGGATGTTAACGCCATTCCCAAAGCTTTACGGGTTACCAAGGAAACCCTTCGCAATATTGCCGAGTTTCTCAGAGCTAAGAAGCTGGCTGACCCCCGCCCATACCAACTGCTGCGAACCGGTGTATGGTTGGAGATTGAGCAGTTGCCCCCGGGCCAGAACGGTCGTACCCAGATTCCGGAAATGCCCATTGAAAGAATCCAGTTTTTACAGGGGCTACTTCAGAATCGTGAGTTCACGAATCTGATCAATGAGGTTGAGAAAAGCTTCTATAATTCACCTTTCTGGCTGGATGCTCATCTTCTCATTGCCAACGCTCTGGAACAGATGGGTCCGGAATACACCGATACCCGTCAGGCTGTGATACATGGATTGGCAGACTTTCTCAATCGCTTTCCTGGTGTCCTGGAAATGCAGTTTGCTTCCGGCAAAGGGTTTGCTGACGAGTTGACCCGGACCTGGATCGACTCCGAAGTCAAGGGGGCGGCGGTGGGGCCTGATGGCAGTTCGGGCCAGGAAAGTGGGGGTGCAGCGCCCTGGCAGGAGGTGGCATCCGAGGCTCGGGTGCTGGCAGTCAAAGGGAAGTTCAAAGAGGGTGTGGTACTGTTTCAGCAGGGACTTCGCAGTACTTTCGGGATGCGGGAACGATTTTTCTGGGAGTTGGAGCAGGCGCGCTACTGTATGGATTCGGGATATAACGACATCGCGGTTGCGCAACTGGATTTTCTTGAGCAACAGGTACAACGATATCTATTGGAAGAGTGGGAGCCCGGCATTGCCCTCGAGGTTGCGCGGCTGTCTCTTATGTGCTATCAGAAAACAGCACAGACCCAGCAGTTGTCACCGGAACAGGCGGGCAAACTGGAAAACCTGAGCAAACGGGTATGTCGTCTGGATATATCGAGCGCGGTGGATCTCGTACAAAACAATTCGGCCTAAACATAGCAGGAGTGAAGTGATGGCAAAAGATATTTCGGTTGCTCCCAAGGAGCGTGTCAATATAGTCTATAAACCGGCAACCGGCGATGCAAAGGAGGAGGTCGAGTTGCCGCTCAAGCTGATGATGATCGGTGACTACACATTGAAGGATGATGAAACTCCGTTGGAGGAGCGAGCACCGGTTAATGTGGATAAGGATAATTTCAACGACGTCATGCGCAAGCAGAACCTGGACCTGGCGGTCAATGTCCCCAATCGGCTATCCGGGGAAGAGGGTGAGGAAATGTCGGTTCGGCTCAATTTTAATACGCTTAAGGACTTCGAGCCGGAGAGTGTGGCTCGCCAGATACCCGAACTGAACAAGTTGCTTGAACTTCGAGAGGCACTGGCCTTCCTGAAAGGCCCGCTCGGCAATACTCCCGCATTCAAGAAACGGATTCAAACCCTACTGGAAGATGAGGAGGCCCGGGACAAATTGCTCAAAGAGCTGAAAGGGGAGTCGTGAAGGATTGAGGGCCGCGGAAAAAACAGGGTATCCAGTCTTGCTCGTCTCTTGGCCCGGGTTCAGCGTTGTGAAAAGGGTTGCATAGGAAAGCTATGCGCCCCTTTTGCATCCTCGGCTTCGTAAACGGTGCATCCATGCACCACTACTCACGCCTTGAACCCGAACCAAAATACAGCACAATTTCTGGATACTTACTAATTTCCGCGGCCCCGAATCTGGATGGGATGAGTCCTGCCCTGCCAGTTGCTGGCGGATATGGGCTCCGCACTCGCGTATACTCAGCCCAGGGAAGCTCAAAAGCGACGCGACACTGCCATGATTAACATAGGAAAGGGGTCGGCAATTCAGTTTGCCGATTCTGTTTCGGGGAAAAGCTTCCTTGCTGATGCCCGGACGCCAACCAAAGTAATGCTGCAAGAGGCCTGATAATGTCCGATACTGACGAAACCCAACAAGCTGGTACCGCTACTACAACCGAAGTGCTGGAGGAGGGGTCCCTGCTGGATCAAATCCTGCAGGAATCCAGTGTGAAACCTTCCGATGATGCCTACGGAATGGCTAAACGCGGTGTCGAGGCGTTTATCAACGAGATGCTGGGGGCCGAACGTGGTGATGAGAAGGTCCACAAGCGTATCGTGGACGAAATGATCACTGAAATTGATAAGAAGCTTGGATTGCAGGTGGACGAAGTACTCCACAACAGCGATGTCCAGAAGCTTGAATCGGCGTGGCGGGGGCTGAAGCTGGTCGTTGATCGGACCAACTTCAGGGAGAATATAAAACTGGAAATCCTCAATGTTTCAAAAGAGGCGCTGCTGGAGGATTTCGAGGATGCACCGGAAATTACCAAGTCTGGTCTGTATAAGCATGTCTACACCGCGGAATACGGGCAGTTTGGTGGTCAGCCGGTTGGAACCATGATCGCAAATTATGATTTTGGTCCCTCAGCACCGGATATCAAGCTGCTGCAGTTTTCCGCCAGTGTTGCGGCTATGGCCCACGCACCTTTTATCGCTGCGGCATCCCCCCAGTTTTTCGGTGTCGAGAACATTCAGGAACTACCCAATCTAAAAGATATCAAGTCAATCTTCGAAGGTCCCCAGTATGCCAAGTGGCGCTCCTTCAGAGAATCGGAGGATGCACGTTACATCGGGTTGACGATGCCCAGATTCCTTTTACGGCTGCCTTATGAACCGGAGAATAACCCGGTCAAGGCATTTGAGTATGAGGAATCCATCGAAGGTGATCATGATCGTTATCTCTGGGGCAATACCGCTTTTGCTTTTGCGACCAGGCTGACCGACAGTTTCGCAAAATACCGTTGGTGTCCCAATATAGTGGGGCCCCAGAGTGGTGGTGCAATGGAAGACCTTCCGCTTCATCAGTTCGAAGCGATGGGGCAGATCGAGACCAAAATTCCTACCGAAGTATTGGTTTCCGATCGTCGGGAGTTTGAGTTGGCTGAAGAGGGTTTCATCGGGCTGACCTATCGCAAAGGCAGCGATAATGCGGCATTTTTCTCTGCCAACTCGGTGCAGAAACCCAAATTCTTCGGTATCAGTAAAGAGGGTAAGGCCGCAGAGACCAACTACAAACTGGGTACACAGCTACCCTACATGTTTATCATTAACCGCCTGGCCCATTACATAAAGGTGATACAGAGAGAGAATATTGGGAGCTGGAAAGAGCGTTCGGACCTGGAACAGGAACTCAATACCTGGATCAGGCAGTATGTGGCTGCTTCGGAGAACCCATCGGCAGACGTACGCAGTCGCCGCCCGTTGCGCGAGGCAAAGATAACAGTCGAGGATGTGGAGGGGGATCCGGGCTGGTATCGTGTTGGTATGGCTGTCCGGCCTCACTTTAAATACATGGGTGCAGACTTTACTTTGTCCCTGGTGGGTAAGCTGGATCAGAGCTAATGGCTCATGGCTCATGAACAGACCTTGTTGGAGCGGATGGCCGGCGATTATCGGGAACCCGGCCTGGAGGTTGATCCAGGCCGGCTGGCTGCATCCGTCATGGGGCACCTGCAACGCATGTTCAATGTCCGGCAGGGGAATGTCGAGATGTTGCCTGATTACGGGTTGCCGGACTACAACAGCCTGAATCAGGAGTATTCGAATGCCATTATCGAGTTCCGCAAGGCCATTCGCCGATCGATTGAACTGTACGAGCCCAGATTGAAACACGTCTCGGTCCGGCACGTCCGTGACGATGAAGATCCGCTTAAGGTCAAGTACGAGATCAGCGCCAGGTTGGTTGTAAGAGGCAGATCCAGGCCCGTCACCTTCAAGACGGTTTTGGGTGATAGAGGTCGGGTGACTGTAAATGGCTGATCATGTCCTATAACAAGTATTATCAGGATGAGTTGGCATTTCTGCGGGAACTCGGCAAGGAGTTTTCCGATGCCAATCCGGGGCTGACACACTACCTGTCGGATCGGAGTAACGATCCTGATGTGGAGCGGTTACTCGAAGGCTTCGCCTTTCTCAGTGGTCGTCTTCGTCAGAAGCTGGACGATGAACTACCTGAATTGACCCACACCATGATGGCCCTGCTGTGGCCGCACTTCCTGCGTCCTGTTCCATCGATGTCTATTCTACAATTTGATCCCGTACCCTACGCCATAACCGAAAAGAAGCAGGTCTCCAGGGGTGTGGAGGTTGAGTCCAGACCGGTAGCCGGCACAGGGATCAGCTGTCGTTTTCGTACCTGTTACGATGTGGAACTCCTGCCATTGACGATGGATCAGGTAGAACTGAAACGCCTGGGTGATGGCTCGGTGATGGAGTTGGGCCTGGAGGTTTCACCAGGAGTTTCTCTGGAAGATCTGGGCCTGCAGCGGCTGCGTTTCTATCTCCATGGAGGGCAGGAGCAGCATATCAGCCAGTCCCTCTATCTATGGTTGTTCCGCTATCTGGAGAAGATTCATGTATCCGTGTCCATGGGTGATGGCGAACATCAGAGTTATTCACTGAATCCAGAGTCATTGATACCAGCAGGGTTTGGCGAAGAGGAAGGGTTGCTGCCTTATCCCCCCAACGCGTTCATCGGATATCGCTTGTTGCAGGAGTATTTCAGTCTACCCGAAAAGTTTCTTTTCGTGGAACTGACCGGCTTGGAGAGTTTGAGCCGATATGCGCTGGCGGAGCGGATTGATCTCAGATTCGAGTTTTCGCGCCCTTTGGATGAGCAGGTCCGCCTGCGTAAAGAACATGTGAGGCTTTATTGTACCCCCATCGTGAACCTCTTCAAGCGAAGTGGTGAACCGCTGCGTGTGAATCATCGGCAGACCGAGTACAGGGTTAGAATGCAGGGAGGTGATCCTGCACATCACGAGATTTTCTCCATAGATCGGGTAGAAGGCTGGGTGCAGGGTAATGCCAGAAAAAAGGTCTATCGATCATTTGAGTCCTTTGAACACGAGACTGATGAGTTGGGAGAGGGTCTAAAAACTTACTATCGGGCCCGCCTGAAGTCAGCTGTGGCCGGGCGGGGCGTGGACACTTACCTCTCTTTCGTTGATTCACGATGTGAATCTTCTTTTCCTCCTACTGAGACGATTGCCCTGGAATTGACCTGCAGCAATCGCAATTTACCTGAGAAGTTGCATGTTGGCGATATCTCGGTGGCCACTGGAAACTCACCTGAATTCGCAACCTTCAGAAATATTGTTCAGGTCAGCCCATCGATGCCACCCCCCCTGGAGGCGGGGTTGCATTGGCAGCTGATATCGAATATGGCACTCAACTATCTCTCCCTGGCAAGGGTCGATACCCTGAGAGCTTTACTTTCAACCTACGATTTCAAGACTTTTTTCGACATCCAGGCAGAGCGAACCAGCCGAAAGCGTCTGGAGGGGATCGATGCAATAGCTGTTCAGCCGATTGACCGGATTTATCGCGGGCTACCTATCCGGGGCTTACGTACAACCATGGAGTTGCGGGAGAGCCGGTTCGGGGGCGAAGGACCGGCAGGTGAAGGTGGAATGTATCTGTTCGCCTCGGTACTGAACGAGTTTTTCTCGCTTTTTGCCAGTATCAATTCTTTCCACCAGTTAAAAGTAAAAGGGATCGAGCGGGGTGAGGAGTATCAATGGCCGACCAGGATAGGACAACAGCCTCTGCTCTGAGTTACGAGCTGCAGACCGGGGCAAAAGGCTTTGCCTTTTTTCAGGCCGTCCGTCTCTTGGAGGAGTCCTTCCCTGAGGTGGCCCAGGTGGGTAACCAGGGGCCGGTATCAAAAGAAGTGTTGCGCTTCTGCGCCCATCCGAGCCTGGGATTTCCTGCCTCTGATATCGAATCCATCGAGCCCTCAGTGCTACCGGGCAGCGACGTTGCATGCTACCGGATGCAGGTCAATTTTCTCGGGCTCTATGGACCTGACTCTCCGCTACCTGCTCATTACACAGAAGACATCATCGAGTCCGAACCCGATGATCATGCAGTGCGGGACTTTCTCGATCTTTTTCAGCATCGCCAGGTTTCTCTTTTCTACCGCTGCTGGAAGAAATATCGTTACTATCTCCAGTACCAGCCCGGTGGCGAAGACCTCTTTTCCCAGCAGATGTTTTCCCTGATCGGGGTTGGGGACCCTCAGATGCGTCGGGATAGTCATTTGAACTGGTCTCGTCTGCTTTCTTATACCGGCCTTCTCGCCATGCGCGGTCATTCCGCGCGGTTGATCGCCGGAATCGTTTCTCATTATTTTCACGGCACGACTGCCCGGGTTGAGCAGTGCATTTTTCGCCGGGCGACCATAGATGAAGAGCAACAGGTGAGGCTTGGACGAAAGAATACAGTTTTGGGAGAGGATCTTTGCCTCGGAGCATCCGTCCCAGATAACAGTGGTAAATTCCGCCTTGTACTGGGCCCCATGGATTTTCATCGGTTTCTGGGATTTCTGCCCTTGACCCCCGGCCCGATGGACTTTCCCCGGTTTGATGAGTTTCTGCCACTGGGTCGCCATCACCAGGCTGTGCGTGAACTCATACGTTTTCTCTTGAGAGATCAACTTGAATTTGACCTCACCCTGATACTTCAGAAGGAAGAGATACCAGATCTGGTATTGACTAAAACCAGTCTCTGTAGATTGGGCTGGTCTACCTGGCTGGGGATACATGACGATCGGGATGGTGTGGTAGTACTGAAGGGTTGAGGCAGGCAGAGGATTTGGCAGTTGGGCTGGCATTGACCCGGTAATGGACGTTTCGGAAGACCTGCAGCCGTGCTGAGAGGGGGGAATTGATGTGATGGAATGATCGGACCTTCAACAAGGAAAGCAGAGTTAAAAGCGTGGTGGTCGAACAGGATGGCCATTCTTGTCTGCTGTCGGATAAAAGCAGAGGTGGAGTGTTTGGACTGTACCTCGTCAGCGTCACTGTTCTAGGGAGTCAGCTAAATGATAAGTGTAAATTTCAGATTTCTGATCAACCGTCTGAATCAGTATTGCAAACGCACGCTGGAAGACGCAGCGGGACTCTGTGTTTCAAGAGGCAGCTACGAGATCTCCATCGAACATATGCTGGTCAAGATGATCGAGGATCCGGATCGTGACTTTCAACGGGTGCTTCGCCACTATGAAATCGACCCTGCGAGGGTCAGTCGATCGATTCAGCAGACAGTCGAAAAAGGGAAGACCGGTAATTCCGGAAAACCGGTTTTTTCACCCCTCCTGATCGAATGGTTCGAGGATGCCTGGCTGCTGGCATCAGTTGAGATGAATATGGGTGAGCTGCGCTCCGGTGCTCTCGTTGCCACGCTCCTGATCAATCCGAATCGCTATGGTATGGCAGCCTACACCGATGAACTCAAATCGATTTTACCCGATGATTTACGCCAGAACCTGCTCGATATTACCGAAGGTTCCAAGGAAGTGGCGACCCGAATCGAGGTGGAGGCCCAGGATCCGGCTGGAGAGGCCGGACCAAGAGGGGGAGACACGGCGCTTGCCCGTTTTACGCTGGATTTCACTGGTCGGGCCCGTGCCGGGGATATCGATCCGGTGTTTTGCAGGGATCGGGAAATCCGGCAGATGATCGATATTCTCGGACGACGCCGTAAGAACAATCCCATCGCAGTAGGCGAAGCCGGAGTGGGTAAGACCGCGGTGATTGAAGGGCTGGCGCTCAAGATCGTTCAGGGGGATGTTCCGGACGTACTCAAGGATGTGGAGATCTACGGATTGGATCTGGGGCTGTTGCAGGCAGGGGCTGGAGTGAAAGGGGAATTTGAGAATCGATTGAAATCGGTGATCAGCGAGATCAAATCCTCGGTCAAGCCTATTATTCTGTTTATCGACGAAGCCCATACTCTGATTGGGGCGGGAGGCCAGGCCGGCAGTGGTGACGCAGCCAATCTCCTGAAACCGGCCCTGGCCAGGGGCGAGTTGCGAACTGTCGCCGCCACCACCTGGTCGGAGTACAAGAAGTACTTCGAAAAAGATCCAGCCCTGGCCAGGCGCTTTCAACTGGTCAAACTGGATGAGCCATCCCCGGAGGAAGCGGTGGTTATCCTGCGTGGACTGCGCGAGACCTATGAGAAGGCTCACGGGGTCTATGTTCGTGACGATGCAGTGGAAGCGGCAGCCCGGTTGTCTGCCCGATACATCTCCGGTCGCCAGTTACCCGATAAGGCAGTTGACGTCCTGGATACAGCCGCAGCCAGGGTCAAGATCAGCATCAGTGCCAAACCCGATGCCATCGAGGATAAAGAACGCAGGGTCCAGACGATTGAGCGAGAACTGGGCGCTATCAAACGGGACGTGGAGTCCGATGTGCTTGAAGATGACGGGCGCATCGCTGCTCTCCAGGAGGAAGTGGACAGGATCAATCTGGAAACAGAGCAGTTGACCTCGAAATGGGAGAATGAACGGGATCTGGCCGCAAGAATTCTGGAGTTGCGAAGTCTGCTCGCCGGGCCGGAGGCTGAAGGCTCGACCGGACCGGAGTCGGACGCGGAGGCCGATGAGAGGGAAGGTAGGGAAGCAACGCCCAGAGAGGCGGACGACACCAAAGATTCAGGGGTGCTCAAGTCAGAGCTTGATCAGGTATTTCAGGAGCTTGCCGGCCTTCAGGAGCAGGAGGCACTGGTGGATTTTGAAGTCTCACCGGAAGTGGTTGGTAAAGTCATCTCCAACTGGACGGGTATCCCATTGGGTAAGATGGTCAGGGATGAAGCTGGGAGCATACTCCAGTTCAATGATGATCTGCGCCAACGTATCAAGGGACAGGATCATGCTGTCGGTGCTATCGACGAAGGGATACGCGCCAGCAAAGCAGGTCTGGCCAATCCGGATACCCCCATGGGTACTTTTCTGTTTGTTGGACCCAGCGGCGTAGGCAAGACGGAAGCAGCGCTTGGGGTCGCTGATCTGCTGTTCGGTGGTGAGCGCTTCATGGTAACCATCAACATGTCCGAATTTCAGGAAAAACATACCGTTTCCCGTCTGATCGGCTCTCCACCCGGCTATGTCGGTTTTGGTGAGGGTGGTGTACTGACCGAGGGTGTGCGGCAACGACCTTACTCTGTCGTGCTGCTGGATGAGGTAGAGAAAGCGGATCTCGAGGTCATGAATCTGTTTTACCAGGTCTTCGATAAGGGACGATTGTCTGATGGTGAGGGCCGGGTGATTGACTTCAGAAACACGATCTGTTTTCTCACCAGTAACCTGGCATCGGATATCATCACCCAGATGTGTGCCGGAGATGAATGGCCGGATGCAGAAACCTTGGGCAGTGCCATACGCCCGGTTTTGAGTGCCCACTTCAAACCAGCATTGCTGGCGCGTATGACCATTGTTCCCTTCTTCCCCCTTTCCAAGAATGTCATGGGTGATATCGTTGAACTGAAACTTGCCAAGGTAGGTAAGCGTCTGACGAGCAGCCACAAGATGGATTTCAAATATACACCGGAGGTGATAGCCCGGATTGCCGAGCGTTGTACCGAAGTGGAAACCGGTGCCCGAAACATCGATCACATCATTAATGGTACGCTGCTACCGAGGATATCCACTGAAATTCTTCAACAAATGAGCGATGAGGGGATGCCGGATTTGCTACAGGTAGGACTGGCAGAAAACGGTGACTTCGCACTCTCATTCTCTAACAGGGAGTGATTGCTTATGGAAGACCCGTTGCAGAAATCCCTCAGGATGGTGG
>JAAELC010000174.1 GCA_024227135.1 Gammaproteobacteria bacterium | reverse complement strand
CCGAAATCCAGCGGGCCGACGGCGTCCAGCATCTGATCTGCCGCAACCTGGAAGACCACACGAACCTGCTGGGGGATCTACAGGTGAAGTCGAGGGATTTTCATTGAGTGAGTTGGTTTAAAGCAGCCACTCAAAAAAGAACGCGGACTCAGCTATCATTTCTGATATTTTCTGAGCTGCCTACTCGGCAATGAACAATACTAGCAAATAGCACGGCATGGTGAACAGTTTCTGATCACATCGGCTCAAAGAAGATACTCGTCATTGAATACTGCATGTTGCCTACTTTCAGAAGAGGGCTATTTATCCCAATCAGGAGAAAGGTTGGGATGGGGATGCGGGATAGTGTCTTCGGTGGGTGACAATGTACTTTGCTCAGGACAATAGATATTTTAAGTTTTTTAACACCCATTTTGACTCTTCCGCTAGCAGGGGGGGGAAGGGCCGATGGTGTCCAACACCTCATCACATCCCCAGCATTCTGCTATGTGTAAACCCGTTGACACACTGGTAGCATCTATTACTCCGTCAACCAGTTGTTAACGGGGTACCAGCCCATTCCAACGCTTCCAAGCTATCAGCTTTCAACTTAAAGCACACGGACAGGACAGACTCAGATAAATTGAAAGGCCTCTCCCACCCACTGCACTTTGTGGCACTCTCCGTGGTCTGGCTCAGCCTGCTGCTCTTTGCCGGCACCCATGCCATGCAACACCCTTTGTGGGCGGTATTACTGCTGAACATCCTGATAGCCACGCCGCTGTTTATCGCCGGTGTATACGGTTCCACGGTGCGTCGCATCCACCGCGCAACCCTGTTTAACCACCAGGGTCTGGTTTACTGGTTGGTCACAGGTCGAATCATTGCCTGCATCGGGTGGGCGCTCTGGTCGGTGGTCTCAGCGCTGTTGCTCATTTTCTATCTGGGCACTTCGGGCAACCTGGAGATGCTCTTGATTCTGACCTCACCCCCGATATTCGTCGGGGTCTATGCCATTAACTGGCAGGTGGTATCCCGTGAACTCAAACCCTACATCGCAACCCATATGGCGATGGTCTCCTCCCGACGTATTTTCGCCGGAGTCATGGCATTAACCTATCTGACGGTGCTGATACTGGCAGGCGCCTCGAGCGAGCCACTGGGTCTGGCAGATGCCATTGAGAGGGTTTCCGCAGAGAGACCGATCGACACCGACAGTGTTCTTCTGGGTGAGACCGCCCGGCTACTCGTTCAATATCAGGGTATCCAGCTGTTTGTCCTGTCAAATCTGCAGACGACCAGTAACACGTTGTACCTGTTTTTTATTCTGCTGGGCAGCCTTGCTCTCTATTTCAATATCGGGCTGGTCTTATCGGCATGCATTATTCCCGTCAGGGAATTCCGCCGTGTGCTGGCACCGGTTACTGACACGGATACCCCACCGCCTCTGTTACCCCAATCCGTGGCTATGACCACCTCGTTGACACTGATCGCTCTGCTGTTTATCTACCTCCCCACCGGGGCCTACCTGGAATACTGGCTGAAGCAGCATCCGAACCAGGTTGTGCGGGCTCGTGATACCCGACAGGCCGTGGTCGAAACCCTAGAGATGATTGAAAACCGGTACTACACCCGGGGGACCATCGGACAGATTCAGCAGCTCCAGACAGAGTTGCTCATAGGGCTGAACGTGGAACTGGACAAACTGGCCGCACAATCAGACCAGGGGTTCTCGTTGATGGCAGACAATGTGGATGACTACCTGGACTGGTACTACAGTCTGGTGGCGGAGTATACACGGATTGCTGCCATGCTCTCGGGCAACCTGGAAACACTGATGACCGAGCAGTTGCATAAGCACCTGATGCAGGGAAACGCCTTTGATCTGCTTCAGCAGTCTCTGGAGCGATCAATACGGGAACACAGAGACTTTCAGACCGAATACCGGCAACAGGTGCAGAAAATACTGGATGAAAACCAGGTACAGCCCGCCAGCGATCACCCTGAGGTCACCCGTGTTCTGCCCCTGGACAAAGTCCTGGAACCCCCGGGTAACAACCGTTTCACCCAGTTTGATAACCGCATAGTGGTATCCGGTGCAGCCAGTGCCATCACGGCTGCAATAACCGCAAAAATCGTTGCCAAGGTGGTAAGTAAGGGCACCATCAAACTGGGTGCAAAAGCACTGACCAAAGTGGCCGCCAGCAAAATTGCCAGTACCGCCGGGGGCAGTGCGGCCGGTGCTGCCACCGGTGCTGCTGTGGGTTCCATCGTTCCCGGTCTGGGCACTCTGGCCGGGGGCGTGATCGGTGGTATCGTCGGTGGCCTTGCCGTAGGGGTGACGGTGGAGGTACTGCTGCTGATGCTGGAGGAGCACCTCTCGCGAGACGAGTTCAGACAACAGATCGTGGGAGCTATCGACGAAGCCAGGGAAGAATACAAGGACTCGCTCTACGGGCATAACACGGATGCAGCGGTTCAATAAGGACCTCGGTAAGGCTACTCAGCCACTCCCACTGCGACGTTGGCATCCGATACTTCCCAGAGTTCTTTCACGCAGGTGGACAATGCCTCGATCAGCGGCTCTCTTTCCCGGCGTTTCTGAACCGCAAACTGCAACTCGATACCGGGGACTTCTCCCGGCCAGCGATAACCGATACCCGATTGCTCCAATTGTACCGCATCATCGTAGCGCAGCAGGGCAATACCGGCTTCAGCCCGGATCAACTCTCTCACCGCTTCCTCGCTGTCCACATAGGCTACCCTCTGGGGTTCCGAGTCCAGTTCCTCGAACAATGCCTCGCCGAGACGGTGAAACGGGCAGGTGCTCGAAGTATAAATCCAGGGCAATGCAGCCAGTTCCTCGACACCGGCATCCTTGATGCGATCTTTCCAGCTGGCCGGTCCCACCGCAGCCATGGGTACATCCATCAACCGGGTTACCGACAGGTCGGTTAACCGGCAGGGGCCGAAGAAAAACCCACCATCCTGATTCCCCTTCCGTACTTCCGGTATGATGGTTGCGCTCATACCCTGATCGATATGCAACTGAATACGGGGATGCCGTTCTGACATCTGCTGGTGCAACCGGCCGATTCGCATGAAATCAAAATCTGTATGCACCCCGATACGAATCTCTCCAAGCAGTTCGTTCTGCAACGACATTGCCTGGGATTTCAGTGCCTCTGCCGCCTCGAGAATAGTGATGGCCTGCCGATGAAGCAGTTCACCCTCGGGGGTCAGCGTCATCCCTTTCGGGGTGCGATGAAACAGGGTGACACCCAGCTCCTCTTCCAATGCTTTGATATGTGCACTGATGGCCGGCTGACTGGTAAAGAGCTGGGCTGCCGCGCGAGTCAGATGCTTCTCCTCCGCAACTTTGACGAATGTCTTGAGCTGATAGATTTCCATGACACCGACCTCCCACTGATCCCATATTGATTGCGTGTAGGTAACTACTCACCCCCGCACGGGCAATCCGTTGCGGAAAACGCCGTAAAACCCTCCCTGCAGGCTTGGCTTTGGCATCCATGCCAAAGACACTTTCACCACAGACCGCCCATGGGGGGAAATCTCCGGGGGGTGAGCAGTTACGCGTTTAGTCTATTAAAGCAGATTCCCCCCCAACTGCCTCATCGGAAATTCCGAACAGCCTCATCCGAACAAATAATTAGAGACTCTCATAACCTGCTGCTAGCCTTTCCCTCAACATCCACTTTGAGGTTCAAACACCAACAGGAGATTTGATCATGACAACGAAGATCCTTTTTGAACGCACTGCTTTCGACATCGATCTGCGCAACTTGCGGGGAACGACAGTTCGGTGGTTATCCAACAGGGCAAGACAGATCGAGGGGTTCTACAACCGTCATCGCCAGCGTCATCAGCTCATGACACTGGATGACCGACTGTTAAAAGATATCGGAATCAGCCGGACCGATGCATTGAAAGAGGGTGAGAAACCCTTCTGGAAAAGTTGAATGGATTCCACTTTCAGGGATTGGCAGGACAATCGACAGCCAGAGGAAACTCTGAAAAATCATAAGGGCTGGCAGCATCGGACTCTCGGGGCGTATCCGGTCTTACGATCGGGTATGCCCCGACCTTACTCATCATTTATCAGCAATATCAGTATGCTGAGTATGCTTTCCATATTTTTACAGGATGCGGTGGTGAACTCCTGAGCTGCGCCGTAAATAACGCCGAAAGGACTCTCCATCCTCAGGCGATAATGGTATCGGGTGCCACAAGCCAGGCTGGAAACAGGATGCGTAACCGACACCCCGGAACCGGAATCAATAGACTGGGCGGGGGTCAGGCTTCCGAAATTCCCGCTTTCTCCATATTCAAACCGGACGACAATACTGGAGCCCGAGGGATTGACCACCCCCTCGAACGACGCCGTCGTTGCATCGATATGGCTGACTCCGCTTTCCACGATATCCGGTGGAACCTCCGACAGGGAAATCTGTGCCCCACCGGCATGATCCTCGATAACATTGCTGAAATTACCCGTCTGGAACCTGGAAAAGGCGGTCGTGACCAGAATGTACTGACGCCCCCCTGTCAGCGAAACCCCACACAATTCGGAATTCCTTGCTCCCGTGCCGGGACTGCAATTGGCTTCCCCATCACCATTGAAATGGAAACGATTGCCTTTATCGTCGTTGATACCCAGAAGATTGACAGGCTGATCGAGAGGGTCGAAGCTGAACTCGTAAAAATACAGGTATCCGTCGTAGTCCTGACTGCTGGTGATGTCGTAGAGACCCGATACCGACACGACGAATGGCTGAACGTGATACTGCACCGGCCCGAGACCTGAAATACTGGTTCCGTCCGGGTTAGGTCGATCCCAGAAATTCCCCGTCTCGTTGGAAGCGGAATAGCTTGCCGGTGCGGCGATTCCCGGGGGCAGGACACCCAGCACCAGGAATAAAACAATTAAGCCGGCCGTCGAAAACAACCGGCCGGTGACAGCAGCGGGGAACTCTGTCAGCCGTACCGCCATATTTTAACCTTCATGACGTCGGCATTCGCCCATCGATGACGAAAAAGCCATCCGGTTCAACCTCATAACGTATCTACACACTTCGTCCTGCACTGACAATACTTTAAGCTGGTCAATTCATTGGTACCCCAGCAACCCGGGTAACTCTGCCAGTGTACTCAATTCTGCATGGGGCCCGGCAGGCAGTCGTTCCGGCCGCTGACCAAAACGATTGACCCAGGCCACACGAAATCCGTAGTGTGCAGCACCCGCGGCATCCCAGGCATTGGAAGACATAAAGCTGATATTGCCCGCGTCCACACGCAGATGCTTTACGGCAAGTTCATAGACCCTGGGATCAGGCTTGTAGATGCCTACCGGCTCGACGGAGAGACTGGCATCCAGCAGGTCCTCGATACCGGCCCCCTGCACGGCTGATTCCAGCATCCGGGGTGAACCATTGGATAAAATCGCGGCTTTCATTCCCGCATCGCGCAACTGCCTCAAAACCCCTTTGACCTCAGGGTAAGCCTTGAGTTCCAGATAGGCCTGCATCAGATTATCCCGCAATGGGTCGTCACCGATACCTGAGGAGTCCAGCGCATAATCCAGCGCTTCACCGGTCACCTGCCAGAAATCGGCGTGGGCCCCCATTAAACTGCGCAACCAGGTGTATTCCAACTGCTTGGTCCGCCAGAGTGCAGACACCGTATCGGCCGCCTCACCCAATTGATTCCGATATCGCCCTACCGCGGAATGCACGTCAAAAAGCGTACCGTAAGCATCAAACACACAAGCCTGTGTGGTTTCAAATCCCGTGGTTGCCATACGATATCTCCCGGTGGAAAGATTGATTGAGTGCTCATCAACGACGGATTCAGCAAAAAAAACCGATCTGATCACTGCCCGAGCAGTGACAGGGTTACTCTGACTCGGAAGCGCCCTTGCTCTGATACATTTTCAGCAACGCCTGGAAGGCCTGGTCGGCGTTGTCAACCGACTTCTTGATGATTCGACCGATCTTGTCCGCGTCCTTGGTGGACAAATCACAGCTCCTGCCTGACAGTAACTTGCTCATGCCCATGAGGATGACTTTCGCATCGGCAAAATCCACCGCCGGATCGTCAAATCCCTCTGACGCGTTCCCCGTCGTGCCATGTATCAGCCATTCCTGCTGGACTCTCAGCAGAGTGACCAGGTTCGCCAGATTCTTGCCATTGGGTTTTGACTTGCCGCTGTACCACTGATTGACCGTTTGTGCCTGCACTCCCAGCAACCTGGCCAACTCTCGCGGGGAGTAGATACCGGCTGCGCCTGCAGACTCCTTAAGGCGCAAGGCAAATGCTTTCATATCATCGGTCATGGTCTTGATCAAACCTTAACTACACTTCCAGTAAAAAACTCGCCCCCCCCGACTCTGAACCAGATATTTTCTGACCCTCATATCCCATTGAGTCCATCCGGTGGCGATGCTAAGTAAACAATGCTGATCGAATTCTACCGATAGTCCGCTCAAAATACCGGGTAAGAATTCCTAATCTACCCTAGGCAACTGCTGATTAAGTTGTCATCCCACCTCGAAGCAGGATCTGCAAACTCAGGGTCGCGGAAATTAGTAAAAAGGGGGTAGTCACTTAGCACCTCTCGCTACAGCATGTAGTACCAGGCATATCTGATGCGATTGGCTACAACCCAATATGTAGTGATTGGAGGCGTTAGTTGACCACCCCCCTTAATAAATATCCAGAAATTGCTCAGGATTCTGGTTCAGATTCAAGGCGTGGAAAGGGGCGCGTAGCTGTTCTATGCAACCTTTTCCACAACGCGGAAGCTAAGCCAAAAGATCAGCAAGACCGGGTATTTCAATTTTTCGTGGCCCTTAAACACTGGCAAAATCCAGACACACTCGTATGGATTCTGCTCACGCCCTCTTCAGATCAGCGTTTTCGGATAAATACTGGAAATTGTCTCCCTACCACCAGACAGCACCCGACAAGCATACCATCATGCAACAAACCCCTTCCAGAATAATGAGATTACCCGGAATATCAGATACTCAAGCCCATACCCTGAACACCAGACCCGGGTAGACCGCCCCATTGTCTAAGTGATCATGGGAGGGGGCCGGGTTTCTTATCCGGATTGATTCTCTATCGCATACGATATGCTAATATACCGGAACGAAAAACGGCCTCTATCGATCCGTCCGTTTACCCTGATTTTCCCACGGGAACGCCTATACCCGATATGAATAAACGTTTCTCTATGATGGCCCCGGTGATACTCGCTGCCGCAGTCTCCACAGGGTGTGGCGTGCGCTTCATGTATCGCCAGCTCGACTGGATGATCCCCTGGTACGTGTACGATTACGTGAATCTGGACTCCAACCAACGGGGTCTGCTTGAGCAACGGCTGTTAGATCAACTGGACTGGCACTGCGACACCCAGTTACCTGCCTATTCGGAGTGGTTGAACGAGATAGCAGCAGACCCCGCTGCTGCCCTCTCCCGGCCAGCTCTGGACAAACATTACCGTCAGGTTATCCGCTACTGGCGGGTACTGATCGGCAGGCTTGTCCCGGATATTTCCGCCTTACTGGCGACTGCCAGCGATACCCAGATCGAGGAACTGATGGCAAATCTGGAAGCACGCAACCAGGAAAGCTACCAACGGAAGGTGACGGCGCAGCCCGAAGAACGATCAAAACGTCGAATCAACCGAATGGAAAAGCAGTTGAGTCGCTGGACAGGCACGCTGTCCGAGCAACAGAAACTGCAAATTCGCCAGTGGAATACAGACCTCGAGCAACTCGGTTTCCAATGGGTCGAAACCCGGCGCCGCTGGCAGAATGAGCTTCGAAAAGCACTCGAAAATCCCAGGAATGAAACAACCCCTGAACCTGAAATTCGCAATCTCCTGGTGAATCCAGACAGTCTCTGGACAGAGGATTTCCGACGTGCGATAGCACGAAATGAGGAAAGGACACTGCAGATGATCTCAGATCTATCCCTTACCCTCGATAAAGACCAGTTGCAACACCTGGAAGCCGAACTGAATAACTGGATCGGCGATTTTCAGGCCCTGTCCTGCAAACAGAATTCCCTGGAACTGGGTATCGAAGCGACAGAAACCGCTGAATGACAACCACCCCATTGCTGTCAGAGAAGCGATGCCGGAACATCCTGAAAGGACTTCTCGAGGATTCTCCCAACCGCACACCCGCCTTACTGATCACCCTGTTCGCTGACATCGTTCTCGCCCACGGTGATGAAATCTGGTTGGGCAGCCTGATTCGGCTGTTAGAACCCATGGGTCTCGGAGAACGGCTGGTAAGGACATCGGTCTATCGACTGACTCGAGACAACTGGCTCGAGGGTAATAAATCAGGAAGGCGTCGTTATTATCGGTTAAGGGATTCGATAAAACCGACAATTGATCAACTCAATCAAAGAATCTACTGTCCGGCCAGGGAACCCTGGGACGGGCAATGGCGCCTGGTATTCACCGGTACCCAGGGAATCGATACCACCCGACGCACCGAACTGCGTAAACGGCTGTCCGCAGCCGGCTTCGGCATTATCGCCCCCAATGTCTATGGGCATCCCACTGCCCGAATTGAACCGGTATGGGAACTCTTTGGGGAAATGGGGGTAACCAATCGAATCGTGGTGATGAAAGCCAGCAATATCGACTCGCTGAAAGGACTGACCACTCGTGAGATGGCACGTCAGTGCTTCAAACTCGAAACCCTGGAATCCGAATACGACGCCTTCATCAAGAGATTTATTCCCCTCATCCCGGAGATCGAAAAAGAACCAGGGCTTCCCGATCTGGATCCCCCGCACTGTTTCATCCTGCGCACCATGCTCATCCATCACTACCGCAGCATTCTCTCCCGGGATCCCTGGCTACCGGCGGAACTGCTTCCGGGCCAGTGGATCGGCACCCGGGCCCATCGTATGTGCGGAGCTATTTATCACTCAATGGCCGAGGGTTCAGAGCATTTTATTCGGCAGGTTTGCGAAAACAGAGACGGTTATTTTTCCACACCAAAACCAAGTTTACTGGAACGATTTTCAAAACAAGCCGATGGCGGATCACGAGAATACCCAGATTCGTAGGATGTGGAGAGCCGCTTTCTGGCGAACCGCATCTGTCGTGACTCAATCGATGCGGTTCGTGTTACTCCAGCATCCTACGGGTCGGTGAATCATTCAATGGTTACCTGTCTTTTCATTCACCATCGTCGGTTCAATATTCCGGTAGGATGTGGAGAGCCGCTTTTTGGCGAACCGCATCTGTCGCGATTCCATCGATGCGGTTCGTGTTACTCCAGCATCCTACGGGTCGGTAAATCATTTCAAGAGGCTACCTGTTCATTTCATTTACCATCGCCAGTTCAATATTGCCGTAGGATGTGGTGAGCCGCTTTTTGGCGAACCGCATCTGTCGCGAATCCATCGATGCGGTTCGTGTTACTCCAGCATCCTACGAACTTGGCGAATCATTCAACTAATCTACCATCCTGTCGGGGGAAGGCAATTCAGGAGATCGCTGCCGATGAAAACCTTCGGTGTGCAGCAGTTTTTCCTTCGCGCCAAGTTTTCTCACCACGCTGACACAGTCGTCTACGAACTCGGGACTGCCGGCAACGAAAACACTGTAGTCAGACAGATCCGGAAACATCTCGGGAAGCAGTGAGGTTATACGGCCTTTGTTATCCGCTCCCTCTTCCCTGGTGAGGGTTGGAATAAACTTGAAGTTGCGATGGCGCACCTTCCACAGGGCGAGTCTGCCCTGCTCATACAGATCCGTGGCATGAGGTGCTGAAAACAGCAGGGTAACCCGCTGCCGGTATCCCCGACCGAGCGCTGCTTCTGCCAAGGCCATGATGGGGGCAAGGCCGGAACCGGCGGCCAGGCAAAGCACCGGGGTTTCGGCACTGGGATCACCGATGAAGGTGCCATAAGGACCGGAGAGTTTTACCCGGTCACCCGGTTGCAGCTGGTCGTGAATCCAATGACTGGTGGTACCCTGCTCCACTCGGGTGACCTGCAGAATAATCTCGCCGTCGATCCTGGGTGCATTGGCGATCGAATAAGCGCGGGGGGAAATTTCATTATCGATGTCGCTGATGATCATGTACTGTCCCGGCCAGTAGCGCACCGGTTTTCTCAGCGGGCGTAACCGCAGCTCCAGGATACGGGGGGTACGCACGAAACGTTCCACGACGATAAAAGAGACATCCTCTTTCGGGGGAAACAGTTTGGGTTGTGCGTCATCGGTACCCCATTCGATTTCAAGAATCTCGGCGGTGGGTTTGGCCATGCACATCAGCCCGTAACCCTGCTCCCGTTCTTCAGGGGCCAACGCCATATCGAGCACCATGCCCTGATCGAATTCGCCGCTGCGTACCTTGACCTTGCACTCGCCGCAGGCACCTGCCCTGCAATTGTTCGGCAACGCATAGCCGGCCTGTTCAAGTGCCGAGAGCACCGTCTCCCCCGGTTTACACTCCACTTCGTGGCCCGATGGATAAAGCCGAATCCTGTTCATTTCGATAAACTCCTCACTGGTGATCACCCAAACCAGTGACCAGGTTTAAAATGAAATTGTGTCACTGCTCAGCCTGCGTCATCCGTCATTCCGGTAGGCTAGGATGAGTCACACGAACCGCAGCAATCAATGCCATAACAGATGCGGTTCGCTACAAAACAGCTCACCACATTATCCTACGAATCAGACGAATCTTACGGAAGGGTGCAAGCAGTCAAGCTATTAAATCATTTCAGAAATCTACCGGGCTTATAAACCATTTCCGACAATTGCTAATCGAAATATGCTCAGAAAATCGGGATAATCTCGTCCATATCCACATCCGATACCTCTTTCCCCGTGATACCCACTTCGGGTATGGCGGGAAACGGGGTGTCGTACCGATCGAGCACACTCTTCAGATTCAACATGGCGCGGCGCCAGTTCTCCAGTTTCATTTCACTGTCAGGAATCCCGAATCCGGCTTCCCGGGCGACCGCTTCGCCTTGCCGCTGCACTTCGATAAAATCAGAGGGCAGATCCCAGAATTCCGTCGGAGGTTCATAGAGCACTGCGGATAAGAACAGATAGCCCGCACGAATCTGCTTGGTGATCGTCTCTCTGTCCTCGTCGTCCAGGTTGGGATAGTCACGTTCCATCAACGCCATGCAGATGGCCATATGCCGGCCTTCATCACGACCGATGTGCTTGAACGCTTCCTGAAACACAATCTCATCACAGCCTTTGGCCATCTGGTGAAAAATGGTTGCCGCAGCAATTTCGCCCATGAGAAACGAGCTGAAGAGAACCGAAAGACTGTACTTGGGCACTGCCTTTTTATACCCCTCCCAATAGCGACTGCCGTTGTAGTAGAGCCAGCGTGCGTTTCGCTGAAGTTTTTTGCCCAGTTCGCTCTTCGGAACATAGGTCAGGGCATCCGGGTGATCCAGCAGACGGGTGATGGCAAGTCCGCACATCTGTTCGTGATTCTGTTCATCCCGCACCACCGAAAAAAAGCAACGACGCACCGGGTCTTCTTCATGGTCTTCGTAAGTCTTGATCAGCGCCTGGGCAAAAACCGGTGGAGCCGATGCATCGAAGACCGAAAGCAATGTCCACCAGTAGGCGATTG
Source organism: Gammaproteobacteria bacterium (assembly GCA_024227135.1). Lineage (GTDB taxonomy): Bacteria > Pseudomonadota > Gammaproteobacteria > Chromatiales > Chromatiaceae > JAHEHQ01. Next base: position 13,293 of record JAAELC010000174.1, on the reverse strand, counting down.
CCTCCCGCTCCTCCCAGGTGTAACTGGAAGGATCGAAGGTATCCCAGGACAACTTCATGGGATCCCATTGCTCACGCTGGGCCGATGCCCAGACCTCTTCCATTTTCCCAGTCTGCCGTACCCAGCTCAACGGGTAGATATTAGGTTGAGGCGTGTCCGGGGGGAACTCCATTGTTTCTGCCAGCTTTTCATTTTTTGCCATTGTCGGCTCTCCTCTGATACTTTGAAAAATCACCTGCCGCTTCTTTCGAAGCAGCACCCGGACTTCTACTGTCCCGTGCTTTGCGACTCGTACGCGACACCCTTCGCCACCAGGGTGAGAACATCGTATCCGGCCACCAGTTCGTCCTGTTGATTAAAAACCCGGCAGTCCCAGCGGACCTCGCCATAATCTTCGGTTTCACGAGGTACCTTTTGCTTGCAGGTAAAGTGAACCTGGATGCTGTCTCCGGGGTACAGGGGCGCATGAAAACGCAGATTTTCCAGACCGTAATTGGCCAGCACCGGGCCCGGATCCGGATCCACGAACAGTCCCGCGGCGGCCGATACAATGAGATAACCGTGAGCGACACGATCCTCGAAAAAAGGATTGGCCTTCGCGGCTTCCGAATCCATATGGGCGTAAAACCGATCACCGCTCAGCACGGCAAACTGCTCCACCTCTTCCATTGAAAGGGTACGCCGCGGGGTGACCAGACCGTCCCCGACCTGTAACTCCTCGAGGTGTTTTTTGAACGGGTGTACCCCATCCCGGCGCTGCTGCGCTCCCGGAATCCAGCGATCGGTCATACGGGACAGACTGTCTGGGGAGCCTTGAAGCGCGACCCGCTGCATGTAGTGAAGTACGCCACGGATTCCGCCCAGTTCCTCTCCACCCCCGGCCCGGCCAGGTCCTCCGTGCACGAGATTGGGCAGCGGAGACCCGTGCCCCGTGGACTCCCCCGCGCAATCCCGGTCAGCGATAAGCAGACGCCCGTGCCAGGCCCCGATTCCCAGCATCATCCGGGTTGCAAACTCGTTATCATGGGTAAAGATGGAGCTGACCAGACTGCCCTGCCCCATCCTGGCAATCTGAATCGCCTGATCGGCATCATCGTAAGGCAATACCGTACACACGGGGCCGAATGCCTCGATATCGTGCACCTCGCGATGCTCCAGAGGCTGATCACAATAAAGCAGTACGGGAGATAAAAAAGCGCCCGGAGAATCGGTCTCGTTTCCATCCTCGACACTGCCATGGACAATATTACAGGAACGGGAAAGCTCCCTGACCCGATCGATGACTTCATCGCGCTGATCGTGGCTTGCCAGTGCCCCCATATCCACCCCTTTTTGCCCGGGATCTCCCACGACCACCCCGGCAAGCTTCTCTTTGAGTGCATCGATCACACTCCCCACCACCCCACGGGGAACGATGGCACGCCGGATAGCGGTGCATTTCTGACCACACTTGACGGTCATCTCCCTCACGACTTCGGTCAGATAGAGATCGAATTCCGGCGTCCCCGGAACGGCATCCGGCCCCAGAATGGACCCGTTGAGCGAGTCCGCCTCCATGGTGAAACGCACGGAGTTACCAAGAACAGCCGGATGCTGACGCAAGGAGAGACCGATCCGGGCGGAGCCGGTAAAAGTCACTGCGTCCTGACAACCCAGATGATCGAGTAAATCCCCCACCTGCCCGCAAATCAGCTGTACCGATCCCTCCGGGAGGATGCCCGATTCGATGATGCGCCTGAACACACTTTCGGTAAGGTAAGCGGTCTGACTGGCTGGTTTCACGATGGCGGGCATGCCGGCAAGCAGGGTCGGTGCCAGTTTCTCCAGCATCCCCCAGCAGGGGAAGTTGAAAGCATTGATGTGCACCGCGACGCCTTCCAGGGGAACGAACAGATGCTGGCCCACAAAAGCTCCCTTCCCGGACAACACCTCCGGTGGTCCATCCAGATAGAATCCGGCATTGGGTAACTCACGCCGACCCTTGCCGGAGTAGGAAAACAGGGTGGCAATTCCACCGGCTATATCGATTTCCGAATCTTTACGGGTCGCACCGGTGGCACCTGACAGTTGGTAAAACTCCTCTTCGTGCTGCTTGAGATATAGAGCCAGTTGCTTCAACAGCAACGCCCGCTGATGGAAGGTGAGGCGTCTCAAAGCCGCCCCTCCCACGGACCGGGCAAATTCAACCATACCAGCAAAATCAAGACCTTCGCTGGATACCTCCGCAACCGGATTTCCGGTTACCGCATGGCACAGGACCGCTGCCTTTCCGGTACCGGTGTGCCAGGCACCCCGGGCATAGCTTTGCAGACGCACCCCTGTCTCATTCATGATGGTGTTGACTTCCGAAAAATGAATTGCACAATGTGATACATAATATAAACAATAGTTCGATTTTATGTAACACTTAATCCAACATGGTTTTCCTGGTAGGATCTCTGCGGCATGACCGCCGGGGCCCTACCTGGGAGCCTGTCCGAGAATAGCGATCGACCGGTTTTTGCTCCTGCAAAACCGGCACTTCCGCCATCCATGGCGGTCGTAGCGAGGGCAAGACTGGTTGAGTCAGATTTTTAGATCATTTGAGGCGAATAGTGGGCCTATTTAACGATAATGATCGGGAAATCTGGCCAATCAGGCTGGTCCGCAGTAGATCAGTCTATTCTCGGACAGGCTCCTAGGGCTTCTGTCTTTTCGACCCCGATACTTCGTGTATCGAGGGACCCGGAGATAAAATCCGTTTTTTCCACACCCCCTGGACTCCAAACAGCTGAAACGAAGGCTCCCATGAACTTTGAGAATATCGAATTCGAACACAAGGATGCTGTCGCAATACTGACACTGAAACGCCCGGCAAACCTCAACAGTTTCACCCGTGCCATGCATGGGGAGGTGCGGGAGGCCATGGATCGGGTCTGGAAGGACAGTTCCATCCGCTGTCTGTTGTTGACCGGTGCAGGACGGGGTTTCTGCGCAGGCCAGGATCTCAACGACCGGTCGGTCGCCCCCGACGAAGAGGCACCGGATCTGGGAGCGAGCATCGAGGAAAACTACAATCCGCTGGTGCGCTCGATCATGGATCTGGAGAAACCGGTGATTTGCGCCGTCAACGGCGTGGCAGCCGGAGCCGGTGCCAATATCGCGCTGGCGTGCGATATCGTGCTGGCGGCCCGTTCGGCCGTTTTTATTCAGGGTTTCGGGAAAATAGGCCTGATCCCCGACAGCGGTGGAACCTGGACCCTGCCACGGCTGGCCGGACGTGCCCGGGCCATGGGGATGACCATGCTGAACAATAAAGTTTCTGCAGAACAGGCAGCCCAATGGGGCATGATCTGGCAGGTAGTGGAGGATCAGGAACTGATGGATCGGGCGATGGACATGGCCACACACCTGTCTACCCGGCCCACCCTGGGTCTGGGCTTGACCAAAAAAGCGATCAACGCCTCGGCAGCCAACGACCTGGAAAGCCAGCTGGATCTGGAATACCGGCTGCAGCGGGCCGCCGGCCGCTCCAGGGACTACCGGGAAGGGGTCAACGCTTTTCTGGAAAAGCGATCGGCCCGCTTTAAAGGGGAATGAACACCATGAGTGCACTCACGACGGAAGACCGGATAGGCGTCATTGGCGCGGGTACCATGGGTACGGGGGTGGCGCAGGTAGCCGCCTCGGCAGGCCACAAAACCTTGATATACGATGCCAATCAGGATGCCGCCGAGCGAGCCATCTCTAATATTCGTGCCAGCCTCGAACGCCGGGTGTCCCGTAACAAATTGACCAGACCCGATCTCGAATCCCTGGTATCGAGACTGCACCCGGTCAGTGAGATGAAACAACTGGGTGAAGCACGCCTGGTATTTGAAGCCGTCGCGGAAGACCTGCCGCTGAAACAATCCCTGTTCAAGGAGTTGGAGAATCTGTGCGGTCGACAGACGTTGCTGACCACCAACACATCGTCACTGTCTGTCACTGCCATCGCTGCTGCGCTGAGCCGTCCTGAACAACTGGTCGGGATGCACTTTTTCAATCCGGCACCGGTAATGAAACTGGTGGAAGTGATCTCGGGTATCGAAACGTCCCGGGAAGCGGCGGAAACGGTATTCGAAATGGCGGCAATGTGGGGCAAACACCCCGTATATGCCCGTTCGACGCCCGGGTTCATCGTCAATCGGGTAGCCCGCCCCTTTTATGCCGAAGCCCTGCGACTACTGGAAGAGGGTGTTGCGGATTGTGCAACGCTGGATGCATTGATGAAGGAGTCCGGCGGCTTCCCCATGGGACCTTTCGAATTGATGGATCTGATTGGTAACGATATCAACTACGCCGTCACCTGTTCGGTGTATTCCGCCTTTTACAACGATCCCCGTTTCCTGCCCTCTCTGGCCCAGAAAGAACGGGTGGACGGGGGATTGCTGGGACGAAAAACAGGCCGCGGTTTTTACGATTATCGGGAAGGGGCCCTCAATAAGCCCCCCTCGACAGCGGATCCCGCCCCCCCTCCTCCTGCCCTGCGTATCCTGGGTGACCTGGGACCAGCGGAGTCCCTGGTGGAGCTGTGGGAAGCCTCGGGCATCACCGTGACCAGAGAGGAGGGAACAGAAGCGGCCGTTCTGGCAGGCGAAAGCCGGATTCTACTCACGGATGGACGGACCGCCACCCGGTTGGCAGCGGACTCAGGTATCGATGACACCATCGTTTTTGACCTTTCCCTGGACTACGGTCGAGCAAAGCGAATCGCTCTTGCAGCCGGGGCCAATACATCATCAGAAGCGTTACAGACCGCCATCGGGCTCTTTCAAGTAGCAGGCCGGGATGTCTCTGTTATCGCTGACACACCGGGCCTGCTGGTGATGCGCACGGTATGCATGCTGGCCAACGAAGCCGCCGACGCTGTTCTGACCCAGGTCTGCGACAGCCAGGCCGTGGATAAGGCCATGCAGATGGGGGTGAACTATCCGCTGGGTCCGCTGGCCTGGGCTGACCGTATCGGGCCGGGTCAGGTGCTGGAGGTGTTGGAAAATCTGCAACAGGCTTACGGTCTGGACCGATACCGCCCTTCGCTGCTGCTGCGGCGTCATGCGGAAGCTGACCGGTGTCTCCATCCAGACGATGGGTGAGCCCTGGATTTTCCGGCTAACCTGGATGCCACTCACAATGAAAGGATACTCATGATCGATGCTTATATTTTCGATGCCATTCGAACCCCGGTTGGCCGCTTTGGCGGCAAGCTGGCATCGGTGCGAACCGACGACCTGGGGTCTATCCCGCTTAAAGCCCTGCAGGAACGCAATCCCGGGGTGGAGTGGGGAGAACTGGATGACGTCATCTATGGTTGCGCCAATCAGGCCGGTGAAGACAACCGCAATGTGGCCCGCATGTCCGCCCTGCTTGCCGGCCTGCCGGTAGAAGTGCCGGGCACCACGGTCAATCGCCTTTGCGCATCCGGCATGGATGCCATCGCCATGGCCTCCCGGGCGATCAAGGCAGGTGAAGCCCGATTGATCGCTGCCGGTGGTGTGGAATCCATGTCCAGGGCACCTTTCGTCATGCCGAAAGCGACCAGCGCCTTCTCACGCAATGCCGAACTCTACGACACCACCATCGGCTGGCGATTCGTCAATCCCCGAATGAAAAGCCAGTACGGTATCGATTCCATGCCGGAAACCGCAGAAAACGTGGCTGAACAGTTCGGGATTTCCAGGGAGGATCAGGATACCTTCGCCTGGCGCAGCCAGCAGCGTGCGGGACGATCCATGAACGAAGGATTGATCGCTCAGGAGATCGTGCCGGTATCCATTCCCCAACGCCGGGGGGAGATGCTGCTGGTCGATAAAGATGAACATCCCCGTCCCGATACGACACGGGAAAAACTCGCCTCTCTTTCCACACCCTTTCGTGAAAACGGAACGGTAACGGCCGGGAACTCCTCGGGGGTCAACGACGGTTCCTGCGCTTTACTGCTGGGAGCCGAGTCGGCTGGGAAGCGTTTCGGCCTGACCCCGCTTGCCAGGGTGGTCGGCGCGGCGGCGGCGGGGACAGACCCCCGGCTCATGGGCATAGGTCCGGTGCCCGCCACCAGGAAACTGCTGGGGATGACCAGCCTGACGATCGAACAAATGGATGTTATCGAGATCAATGAAGCTTTCGCCGCCCAGAGCCTGGCGGTGCTGCGGGAACTGGGACTGCCGGACGACGCATCCTGGGTCAACCCGAACGGGGGTGCCATTGCGCTGGGTCACCCTCTTGGTATGAGTGGTGCACGACTGGTCACCACAGCCGTCTACCAGTTACAGCGGACAGGAGGTCGTTATGGGCTCTGCTCGCTGTGTGTCGGGGTCGGACAAGGGGTCTCGATTATCGTTGAACGTCTCTGAACCAACCGATAACCAGACATCTCCCTGGTCAGCCAGGAAGTGATTTCCCGGAAACAGGGTTTTTTTACCATTTAGCCTGACACCCATGGTGGCTTTGCTGTATCTTTCGTCAACCATCATGAATTCACGTATCCAGGAGGGCTTTCAAGCCACACGCCATGCCACCCATCAGTCAGTACTTCGATATCAAAGAGGAATCCCCGGGCCGTGAATACATGGAGGTCTATCTGGAGGGGATCGCACTTATCCGCCTGGTTCTGACCAACAAAGGCACAGGGTTCACTCACGAGGAGCGCGTGGCGCTCGGCCTGGATGGACTCCTTCCGCCCCAGGTCAATACCCTGGAGCAGCAGGTTGAACGGGTCTACATGGGCTATCAGCGTGAACCCAGCCCGCTTGCAAAATACCAGTATCTTCGCAGCCTCCAGGAAAGGGCTGAGGTACTTTTCTATGCCCTGCTGTCCAAGCACCTGGAAGAAATGCTGCCCATCGTATATACACCAACCGTGGGCGATGCCGTCAAAGAGTACAGCAGCCGTTACCAGACCCCCCGGGGACTCTCCTTTTCGGTTCTGAATATCGACCGGGCCGACCAGGTGGTGTCAAATTATCCCTGGAACGACGTGCGCATGATCGTGGCTACCGATTCCTCGGCCATTCTGGGCCTGGGGGATCAGGGCTATGGCGGCCTGGCGATTACTATCGGAAAACTGGCCATCTATACCTCCGGAGGAGGTGTCAGCCCCTTCCACACCATGCCGGTGAAACTGGACGTGGGAACCAACCGGCTCGACCTGATCAACGACCCCTTCTATCTGGGGGTTCGGCAAAAACGGCTCCGGGGCAAGCAGTATCTGGATTTTCTGGACAAATTTGTCACAGCCACCACGAAGCGCTGGCCCAAAGCCATCATCCAGTGGGAAGACCTGGCAAAGGATGTGGCCTTTACCGTGCTCGAGCGCTACCGTGACAAGGTCCCCTGTTTCAACGACGATATTCAGGGAACCGGTGCTGTCGCCCTGGCCGGCGTGCTGTCCGCGTGCCGCATGCACAAACTCGCCATGGCCGATCAGCGTATCGTGGTCTATGGAGCCGGCGCCGGGGGCATTGGTGTGGCATCGGCCATGGTGGAAGGCTTGATGCAGGAGGGACTGACAGACGAGGAGGCCCATGCCCGGGTGTACGTGCTGGACTCCAAGGGACTGCTGCTCAACGACCGGGGAATGGACAGCTACAAGACGGACTTTGCCATGAGCCGCGATCACATTGAAGGCTGGCAGTTCGCGGGTGACATACCCAACTTGCTGGAAGTCATCGAAAACAGCTCAGCCACGGTGTTGCTGGGGTTGAGCGGCCAGACCGGTTCTTTCAATCAGCCGGTGGTCAGTGCCATGGCCAGAAATACGGCAAATCCCGTCATTTTCCCACTCTCGAACCCGACTTCGGCCTCCGAAGCACTACCTGAGAACGTACTCGAGTGGTCCGAAGGCCGTGCCATCGTGGCAACCGGCAGTCCCTTCGATGACGTCATCTACGAAGACCAGACCTTCCCCATCGGACAGGGCAATAACGCCTTCATTTTCCCAGGACTGGGACTGGCTTCCATACTCTGCGAAGCCCGGGCGATTACCGACAAGATGGTACTGGAGTCGGCTTTCGCACTGGCAGACTACACGGCAGCCCAACACCTGGCTTCCGGGCGCATTTACCCACCGATTGGAGAGTTGCAGGAAGTAAGTATCCGCGTTGCTTCACGAGTGATTCGCTGCGCTATCGAAGAAGGTGTGGCCCAGCGAACCGACCTGGCGGAACTCGACTGCGACACCTACGTGAGATCCCGCTTCTGGGAGCCCCGCTACATACCTTTCGTCAAAGGCACGCTGCCCGCCGACTAAGGGCCGCGGAAATTATGTTCACATTTCTGAGCGTTGAGGCACCCGGCTGGCAAGGCGTGAGGAACGCGAATAGTGAACTATTCAAGGGACGATCAACGCGGGCAGACGGGATGGAACGGCGGTCATAAATGTGAAGCTGTTTTGAAGCGAGCCCTAAGCCCCGGTTACGGCTTCGATAGGGTTTCGAAGACGCACATGACAAAGCCAGGGAGGATCACCTCCCTGGCCTTATCAGTTTCACACTCAAATTAATTGGAGCCGGTAATCCGAAGACGTCCTGCCGGTTCGTTCGATGGTTCCGGAACGCACTCTGAATCCGTCGCCGTCCCGATCCTGATAGTAGAAACGAAGGGTTTCGTACACCACTTGAAACGCCAGATCATCCCAGGGGATCTCATCCCTGGAGAAAAGTGACACCTCCAGGCTCTCGATACCCGGAGAAAAATCCAAATCCAGCAACCTGCTCCTGAAAAACAGGTAGACCTGATCGATCCTCGGCAGGCTGAAGAGGGTATAGAGCCCGGTGATCCGGACCCGGGCATTGGCCTCTTCGTGAGCCTCCCTGGCGGCCCCCTCATGGCTGCTCTCACCGTTCTCCATAAACCCCGCAGGCAGGGTCCAGTAACCACGACGGGGTTCGATGGCCCGGCGACACAACAACACCTTGTCCTCCCACTCAGGTATACAGCCGGTCACCACTTTCGGGTTCTGGTAGTGTATCGCCCCGCATCCCCCACACACATGCCGTTGCCTGTCATCGCCCTCCGGAATAGACAGGCTTACCCGATCACCGCAATGGCAACAAAACTCAATCACAGCGGTTGTACCGCTTGGTTCGGGGCTTGTCCATCGGCCGACCTTTACCGGTTACCGGGATTGCTGAATGCCTGCGATGAACCAGTCGCCCTCGCTGGAATTCCAGTCATGCACCACATGCCAGACTTCGGAGAAATCGTTGGCCGGGCCTTCCAGTTCTTCTCTGATCAGTCCTGAGAACCTGACACTGGCAACGGCCTGGTCCCCATCCCGCTGAACACTGAGCATTTCAGCTTCCAGGGTCACCACTTCAGTGAAACTGCGCTGTTCGCCGGTACTCAGGCGTTCCGCGTGCAGTTCGCCGTAAAACTCCGGTGTGGTGTATTCGGCAATATCTTTGAGGTCACCCTTGTCCCAGGCCGCCTGAAGGCGAATGAAATGGGTTTTTGCACCTTTGACGAACCCGTCCTCATCAAACCAGTCGGGCGTCTGGAAGTTGGCTGTATCCCCAGCGTCTGAAGATCCACCGGCATCAAATCCGGCAGCCATGCCCCCCGGAGAGCCGATCGGGGGACCACCCGCCGTACCCATCTGGGGTGCCGATCTGGCCCTGTACGCCCTGAACATGGCCAGTCCGACAAAAACCAGGCCGGCGATCAACAGGAAATCCATGATCTGGAAACCTTCAAATGCATCGCCAAAAAACAGGGAAGCCAGCAACCCTCCGGCTGCCAGACCGGCAAGAGGCCCCAACCAACGACTGGCACCGGAAGTACGCGCCCCTGTCTGCGCAGCCGTGGATGTGCTCTGCTGACCGGCAGGTTTGGTCGTTCGGGAAGAGTTGTATTGCTTGCCCATACTCTTTCCGAAACCGAAACGTTTCGCTTGAGCGTCGTCGAATGGCACCACCGAAAGGGACAAGGCGGTGACAGCAAGGGCGATAAATGACAATAACTTGCGCATGAGTTCTCCTGTTAAAACGGATTTTCGGGAAGCCCGGAAAGTCTTTAATCTGGCAGATCTGGCCTAAACCGCCAATTTCAATGGTTACCCTGAAATTAACGACCCAACCAGCGGGGCAGTATCAGGCGGATGCTGCAATAACCCCATTCTTGAAACGGGTAAAGGGAGGCCGACATTCCAAAGTCAGGTCGGCACATCCGCAACAGGATGTTCCTGCAACGCTTAAGGGCCGCGGAAAAGAATAATTATCCAGTCTTGCTGGTCCTTTATTCATTTCCGCGCCCCTAACGTTGCAAAACCCACCCGTCCTGAAAAAAACCGCTGCTCAGTATACCCAATAAACCCGGGAATTGCGTCTCTGACAGTCCCCATTAACACTACAACGAAAAAAAAACCGCTGACGTAACTACTCGTGTCTGTTCCGGAAGACGCTGTCAATAGGTCCATGTAGGCTTGGCTCTGGCATCCCTGCCAAAGACACTTCCTCCACAGACCACCCATGGGGGGGGAACCTCTTGGGGGTGAGCAGTTACCCGTTGACAGGGAAAAGCCTACCCTTCGGATGGCTCCCGACGCTCTCCCGGTGGGCGCTCATCCCCTGAAAGCTGCACCAGCATCGCTTCCATTCGCTCCATTCTTTTCTCCATTTCTTCTGTATGCATGCGAATCCAGTGGACTTCCCCCGCCTCACCCTCGCCATGGGCGCGATCGAACTCTTCATGTTCCTTTTGTAATACTTCCAATACGATGCCGATCATCATGTTGAGGAAAATAAAGGCCACCATGAAAATGAAACTCAGGTAGTAGATCCAGCTCAACGGATGGACCGCCATGGTTTCGTACATCACGTCCGTCCAGTCTTCGAACGTTGCTACTCTGAAGAGAGTCAGCATGGATATGCTGATGTTCTCCCACAACACCGGGTTGATCGTATGGAAGAACATACTGCCGATGGCCGCGTAGATATAGAAAATAATGAACATCAGAAGTGACACGTAGCCCATTCTGGGTAGTGACTTCAGGAAGGCATTGAGCATCACCCTCAGCTCAGGAATGACAGAGATCAGCCGGAGTACACGAAATATCCGCAACAGTCGTCCCAGCAGTGCCATCTCGCTCTCGTCCACTGGTATCAAGCTGGCAGTTACAATAATAAAATCGAATATATTCCAGCCTTTACTGAAAAATTGCTTCAAACTTCTTTCAGCTAGCATTCTGATCAGTATTTCCACCAGAAAGAAGATCGTTACCGCCAGGTCCAGGATCTCGAACAATCTCAGCAGCCCGGGAGACACATCGTAGGTCTTGGCACCGATGATCAATGCAGAAAATATAATGACTGCTATGACAAACAGCTCGAATGCTTTGTTATTGCGCAACAGGACAAGCCGTGCCTGCAGCTCATTGATGTTTATGGTCATACCGATATCGAGAGTGTCTGAACGAGCATCGATGGGATCATTCGATCCGGGTAACAGGGTAAAACCACGGTGAAGGATTGCGGGTCCGCACCGGGCAATCCCCTGGGGATTTCAGGTGGAGTGAAACCTATCCCTGTCTACGAGAGGTGTCAAGACAGGAGAGAGTCGCAGTGATACCAATGACCCCGGTAGAATTCTAAAAAGCCGCCGAACCGTGCGGACCATTGCCACCAGCCCGAATACTATTTGAGCCGTTTACAGGTCCCTGGCCACCAGGCCCATTTCAGGATCACCTTCGGGAAGCCTGACCCTGACCCGGTAGCCACCGCCGGGTGCCCGCTCCATGGGCCTGCCCTCCAGATCCTCCATCCCGTCCAGGCAGAAACGCTGCGCCCCCCGGGGGCTCAATAACTCGAGTTGATCACCCACGGCAAAACGGTTTTTCACTTCCAGCAGGGATTTTCCCGAGAGGGGATCATATTCCGATACCTCTGCCACAAACTGCTGCCGTGTACTTCTGGAAGAGCCATCCCTGTAGGTTTGCAGCTCATGGGTCTCATGCCGCTGATAAAATCCGTCGGTATAACCACGACTGGCGAGACTTTCAAGCTCTTCCATCAGGCCGACCCGAAAAGGGATTCCCTGCACGGCATCATCAATGGCCTGCCGATAAACACGACTGGTACGCGCCGTGTAATAGTGGGATTTGGTACGACCCTCGATCTTGAGGCAATCCACACCGATATCAACCAGCTTGCGCACATGTTCCACCGCCCGGAGGTCCTTTGAGTTCATGATATAGGTGCCCTGTTCGTCCTCGTAGATAGGCATGAACTCTCCCGGTCGTTCCTTTTCCTCGAGCAAATAGGCCTTATCAGCCGCGGGATGACGCTCCTGGCCAACCTGGGCCACTGTACCGCCCGTGGCTTTCTCGTCTGACTCCCCGACCCGATACTCCCAGCGGCAGGAATTGGTACAACTACCCTGATTGGCATCCCGATGGTTAAAGTAGCCAGAGAGCAGACAGCGACCGGAGTAAGCGATGCAAAGGGCCCCGTGAACGAACACTTCCAACTCGGTTTCGGGACATGCCTGCCTTATCTCCTCAATCTCTTCCAATGACAGCTCCCGGGATAGAATCACACGTTCCACACCCATTTGATGCCAGAACCTGACCGCAGCCGCATTGACCGTATTGGCCTGAACTGAAAGGTGCACCGTCATTTCCGGCCAATGCTCCCTCACCAGCATGATGAGCCCCGGATCGGACATGATCAGCGCATCGGGTCCCATGGCAACCACTGGCGCAATATCCTGGATGAAGGTCTTGAGCTTTGCGCCATGGGGCATGAGGTTACAGGCAAGATAAAGACGCTGACCACCGGCGTGGGCTTCTTCAATCCCGGTCTGCAGGTTCTGCTCCAGAAAATCATTGTTGCGCACTCGCAGACTGTAACGGGGCATACCGGCATAAACCGCATCTGCCCCGTACGCGAAAGCGTAACGCATATTTTTCAGTGTTCCCGCGGGAGACAGTAACTCGGGTTTTTTCATAGTTCAGACACGATCCAGGAATTCAGCCGCTATTTTATATCAGTAACCCACTACTGTTACATCAATGAAGCACCGCAAACAACCCCCTGCATTGTGGGCTTGAGCAGGAGCATTATCCCTTCAAACCCCCATCAACAATTCAGCATGGCACTGAACGCCTGGAATGCCCAATATGGCTGTATGGATGAGAGCCTGGCCATTGATGGCAAAACCATGTGTAACGCCATTGATGAAACCGGCAGACAGCCCCATATCATGAGTGCGATTGGCCATCAGAGCGGCAAATGCTACACACAAAAAAAGTTGGCACACTCCCTGTAAAAGGTAGCGATG
>JAAELC010000173.1 GCA_024227135.1 Gammaproteobacteria bacterium | reverse complement strand
CCATCCCGGCGCTACGCTTTCCCTGCTTCACTTGGGCACCGGTCCTGGGCATCCTGCCCAGGCCATTCACTGCTGCGCAGTTCATCCAGCGCAATATTGGGATACTTATTTCTTGCCGCAGCCCTTACTGTTCAGGTTCCGGCTTACTGCGTGGCAGCACGATATTCAGAACGATAGCGGTGATTGCGGACAGGCCGATGCCTTTGAGGGTGAACTCCCCGATACCGAATTGCATACCCCCGATACCGAATACTAATACCAGCGAAATGATCACCAGGTTGCGGGCTTCTGAAAGATCTTCTGATTCCCGTACCAGGGTGTTCATGCCGACGGCGGCAATGGCGCCGAACATCAGGGTCAGAATGCCACCCATAACCGGTGTGGGTACCGTCTGCAACAGTGCGCCAAGCTTGCCGGAGAAGGAGAGCAGGATGGCGAACACTGCGGCCCAGGTCATGATCGATGGATTGAAAGCGCGGGTCAGTGCAACCGCCCCGGTCACTTCCGAGTAGGTGGTGTTAGGCGGTCCACCCAGCATCGCTGCGCTGGATGTGGCCAAACCGTCACCCAGCAGGGTGCGGTGCAGGCCAGGTTTTTCGAAGTAGTCCTTATTGGTGACGGCGCCGATTGCTGCGACGTCACCAATATGCTCGATGGCTGGTGCGATGGCTATGGGTAGAATGAAGAGGATTGCCTGCAGATTCCACTCGGGTGCGGTAAATGCGGGAACGGCGAACCAGGCTGCTTCGTGTACTGGACCGAACTTGACGATACCAAATGCCAGAGAAAGCAGGTAGCCCACCAGAATACCCGTCAGGATTGGGATCAGGCGCATCATGCCTTTGCCAAAGGCAGCGGCGGTTACTGTAGCGGCCAGTGTCAGCATTGAGATGATCATGGCGGTATCTCCTGCCACCAGTTCCACGGTGCCGTCGCCACTTTTTCCAAGGGCCAGATTGATTCCCACCGGCGCCAGGCTGAGTCCGATCACCATGATCACAGGGCCGGTGACGATAGGCGGTAGAAAACGGTGGATGATTCCGGTGCCCCGCCAGTATACCAATGCGCTCAACGCCATGTAGAGCAGCCCCGCAGCCAGTAAGCCTGCCATCGTCGAAGCTATGCCCCATGTCTGTACGCCATAGATGATTGGAGCGATAAAAGCGAAGGACGAGGCGAGAAAGATAGGTACTTGCCGGCCGGTCACCAACTGGAAGACCAGGGTACCCAGGCCGGCGGTGAAGAGTGCGACGTTGGGGTTCAATCCTGTAAGTATGGGTACCAGCACCAGTGCCCCGAAAGCTACAAACAACATCTGAGCACCGAGGATGGCGGTTCGGGTGGGGGAGTTGGATTCTAGATCAGTCATGGGAACGGTTGCCGTCTGGTATGGGTTTCTGATGATAGTGGTGGCCGGTATCCTTACCGGTGAATAAAGGGTACGGGTGGTATCGCCGGTCGGTTATTTGGTGCCGAACAGTTTGTCTCCGGCATCGCCGAGGCCGGGAATGATATAGCCCTGCTGGTTCAAATGGTCATCCACGGCGGCTACATAGAGGTCCACGTCGGGGTGGACCTGTTCGACTGCAGCAATGCCTTCAGGGGCCGAGACCAGAAAGAGCCCCTTGATGTGCTGGCACCCCGCCTTCTTCACCATGTCCACTGTGGCGTTGAAAGTCCCACCGGTGGCCAGCATCGGGTCAACGATCAATGCCGTGCGATGCCGGATGTCCAGTACCAGCTTTTCGAAGTAGGGTACCGGTTGTAGTGTTTCTTCGTCGCGATAAAGGCCTACGACGCTGATTCTGGCGCTTGGTATAAGTTCCATCACACCGTCCAGCATGCCTAACCCGGCGCGCAGGATGGGCACGATAGTTACCTTTTTACCTTTGACCTGGTTGATCTGGACGGGGCCGGCCCAGCCTTGTATTTCGGTACGCTCGGTACTCAGATCTTTTGTGGCTTCATAGGTCAGCAACATGCTGACTTCGCTGGCAAGCTGGCGAAAAGCCCGGGTGCTGATATCGTTTTTACGCATCAGTCCCAGTTTGTGTTGTATCAGTGGATGATCGGTAACATGGACAGTCATTGGGTGGTCCCGTGGTAGCTTGATTGCCGGGTGGTTGGATGTGTCGTCCGGGAAGGGGCTCTCAATGCCGGTGTACGAATCAGATGGTGCATGGAATCCCAGGAGAAAGGTACAAATCGTCTATGCCAACGGATTAGTGACAGTGTTCCGATAAATTCCCGAAAGCAGGTAATCGTTCATGATAGGTACAGGGGTCCCGAATGCTTCCGGTAGTCCCTTCCGACACCGGGAATTCTATCAGGAATCTTGCTGGATGAGCAGTTCAAAGGGTAACTACCCACCCCCTACAGGCAATCTGTTGTGGACGACACCGTCATTACCTTCATGCAGGCCTGGCTTTGGCATCCATGCCAAAGACACTTCCCCCACAGACCGCCCATGGGGGACACTCTCTGGGGGTGAGCAGATACTTCAAAGGTTTATAGAGCGGATGGCGAGGAGGCTCTCAGGGTTGTCCGGGGCAGCTTGTCGCCCGGTGCCCATTCCGTGTCACCGTCGGTCACTTCCCCTGAGCCGATGATCCGATCCGGGAGGGGCGGGGTCGTCTGACTTCCGGGTTTCCACTTGATTTTTACCAGGAGGAATGTCGGGGTTGCCCCGGAAAATAGGCCAAATGGCTCCTCCGGCTCTGATCGGCGATTCTTTATTTTACCCGTCAGTCCTGTTGCGAGGATCCCTCATCCCTGGCAGTGGCCTGCTTTCGAATGTACATATCCCGGTCTGCTTGTTTCAGCAGTGTCTCCAGGTCACGGCCGTCTTCGGGGCAGAGCGCTATGCCTATCGCGGCGCTGGCAGCGAAAGCGGTGTCGCTTGCTGCGGTACTGGCAAGGGATTGCATGGGTTCTGACAGTACGCGCTCCAGTTCGTCACGCACAGATATCGCGTCGTTGCGGTTTGCCACTTCTTCCAGCAGTACGATAAATTCGTCACCACCAAATCGGGCAGCCAGGTCGCTTTCACGTAGCGTTGCCATCAGCCGCTGGCCAATTTCCACGAGTACCCGGTCACCGGCATCATGGCCGAACCGATCATTGATCTGCTTGAATTCGTTGAAGTCCACGAAAAGTACGGCGAAGGGATGAAAGTCACCACGTCGTCGTTGACGGATAATACGGTCTTCTATGCGTCTGACAACCGCTTCACGATTTGGAATACCTGTCAGCCGATCGGTGAGCAGGTGTTTCTGCATGGTGGCAAAGGATTTGGCCAGCTCCCCGATTTCATCGTTTCGATCCACCGGGATCTTTGCATCGAAAACCCCTTCACCAATTTCCTTGGCCGCTACCGCCAGTTGGCGGAGACCCTTTGCTATGACATTGAGGGTCATAAGCCCGACAAAGGAGATCAGAATGCACGCCACCAGAGCCATGGTGACAGTCTGGCGTACATTTTTATTGACTTTCTCCATGTAGTCACTTCTGGGTACGGCGACTGCCACAATCCAATCCAGGCCGGCAGCATCACGCAGGCGTGCATAGCCTGCCTGTATGATGGCCCCGTTGGGGCCGGTAAAAGAGCTGGTATGGGCACCGGTTGGTGTATCACCGCGCTCGGTCAGCTTTTTCACGACTTCATAAGTGGTCGCAATCCAGGGGTCACCGCTGGCAGTAGCATTTAAACGAGTGTTCCCCTCGTCTGCATGATTACTCAAATGAGGACCGCGGGAGGTTGCCACCAGATTTCCGTCGGACTCTACTATGAACGCAAATCCGTTGGGACTCAGTTTGAGGTTTCTCAGGAACTCGTTCAGTAGCTGCATGGACAGGTCGGTAGCTACCACCCCCTCGAATTCCCCCGTCGCATTGTTGACACGCCGGGCTCGTGTAGTAACCAGTTGCAGCGTCTTGAAATCGATATAGATCGATGTCCACGTCTGTTTGAAGGTGGTTTGCCCCGCTTTGTACCAGGGGCGTTCCCGGGGTTCAAATAATCGAGTTTCCTGCTCCGGGTTCTTCAATTCACCGCGAATATGGGAGTAGTGGTAGATCGAGCGCGGCGATACCCCATCGGTGCGGAGGCGCAACTCAGCTTCGGTCTCGGAAAATCGCCAAAGGCCGATGAACTGTCCCCTGCGATTACCATAGTATGCGTAGTTATTGGGATTGCGATGTATGGAGGTGGCCAGCCAGAATCTTTCCCGCAGGGATTCCAGGTCGTCCTTTACCGATTCAGGGGGTGGGACGTCTGACGGAAAAGCCGTTTCCAGAACAGCCTCGGAGCCGGAAATATGTTTGTCGATCGCCTGGGTAATGCGGTTGACCATTTCGCTGAGCAGGTGGTCCGAAAGTGTATCTACAGCCTCCCGGCCGGCAGTGTAAGACAGCATGCCAATCACGGTCGCAGCCAACAAGACCAATATGACATAAGGTATGATGAGCATCTGGCGCAACGAGGCGCGTGAGTAGAAATTCATGATGGCATCAATATACTTCCGATGGGAGTTTACTACTGTCTCATGGTGTTCAGCTCGATTTTGAGTGGTGCGGGGTGATCAGCCCTTTTACAGCCCGACTCGAAAACTCATGGCTTGGGTCAATTCAATACTGTGCCGAGCACTTAGGGCCGCGGAAAAAACAATTATCCAGTCTTGCTCGTCTTTTGGTCCAGTTTCTGCGTTGTGGAAAAGGTTGCATAGAACGGCTTGGCGCCCCTTTCCACGCCTTGAATCTGAACCAAAGTCCAGCACAATTTCTGGATACTTATTAGTTTCCGCAGCCCTTACGCCAGGGTAGCTGGCTTTAGGTCAGGAAACAGGTTCCGTCTAAGAATCCATGAGGTAACTACTCACTCCGCACAGGCAGTCTGTTGCGGAAGACCCCGTAAAACCCTCCCTGCAGGCTTGGCTTTGGCATCCATGCCAAAGACACTTCCTCCACAGACCGCCCATGGGGGGTGGGCAGTTACTCCATGAGTACACATCTATCGAGGATGATAGCGCAAAGCGCGCTATTTCCCAAACCTTATGGCAAGTGCTTTTCCTCCTGGGATTTTCAGCGTAGCAGGTTGCTTTCACAGAAAGTCGACCCGGTTGACCCTTCCGGCGTCTCCCGGTTTCCCGAATGTGGAATATCCCGAGATATCCCCAATGATCAGGACCTAATGCCCTGTGCCTGCATACTGTTCGAAGAGGCGATCAACCAGCGTACGCAAAGACAGATTCATGTGCCGATTGTGGGGGTAGAGCAAAGAGATGGGGTGGGTATTCCGGGTATAGTCCTCAAGAATCTGGACAAGCTTCTGCTCCTTCAGGAAGGTATCCACAAAAAAGTCGGGTAAGTAAGCGATACCCAGCCCGGCAAGCGCCATCTGCACCATCATTTCGCCATCGTTGGCTACGAAGTTGCCTTTGACAGGGACATTGAATTCGTCCTGGCCGACGGTAAATTGCCACCTTTGGTTGAGGTTTGCCAGTGTATCGAACAGGCAGTTATGTTCACTCAATTCTGCCGGGAAGATTGGGGTACCCGACGTTCTCAAGTAGGCTGGTGATGCGACGGCTTTGAGCCGCATCTCCCCGAGTTGCCGGGCGATGAGGTTTGACTCAGGGAGTTCACCCACCCGCAGGGCGAGGTCGAACCCTTCCTCAACCAGATCCACGAAACGATCAACGAGAAGCAGAGCGATATTCACCTTTGGATAATCAGCGATAAAGCCGGGGATCATGGGGTTTAGATAGTAGCGTCCGAGGTACAGCGGTGCGGTGATGCGCAGGTTGCCCCTGACCTGCTGCAGACTGCTGGTGGCTCGTTGTTCCAACTCGTCAACGCTGTTGAGAACGGCATCGAATTTTTCCAGATAGATCCTCCCATCATCGGTGAGGCTCAGGGTACGTGTGGTTCGATACAGCAATTTGGTACTCAACCAGCGTTCCAGTTCGGAAACCTGGCGGCTGACTGCCGAATTAGCCAGATTCAAAGTATCTGCCGCCGCGCTGAAGCTACCTTTTCTTACCACCTCACGAAAGACCTGCATCGCTCTGATCTTGTCCATGTATTTTTCTAATAATTGAAAAAGTGTTTTCAATTATACGTTATTTATCCTGGTACGAGAATTATCTATAGTTTCCTCCAGTGACCAGGTTATCCAGAAATCAGGAGATATCAGATGAAAATTCTCGTAATCGGTGCCAGTGGCACTATAGGATCAGCAGTGACTGAAGCCCTTGATGGAGAGCATGAGGTAGTCAAGGCATCAAGAACGGGGGAGGTGAGGGTGGATCTCAGTGACCCCGCATCGATAGAGGCGATGTTTCAGGCAGTACCGGAGTTGGATGCGGTCCTGTCCACCGCCGGAAGTGCCAGTTTCGGGCCCCTGGACTCCCTGTCGGATGAAGACTTTGCTTTGAGTCTGGGGAACAAGTTAATGGGGCAGGTGAATCTCGTGCGCCTGGGCCGAAAACACCTGAATCCGGGTGGGGTAATTACACTGACCACCGGTATATTGGCCCATAACCCCAACCCTCACACTGTCATACTGACGATGATAAATCGGGCATTGGAGGGCTTTGTTGAATCGGCTGCCCTGGATATGCCCAATGATCAGCGCCTCAACGGGGTTTGTCCACCCATGGTAAAAGAAACAGCAGAAAAAATGGGGTGGGGGCCGGGTGGCGTTCCTGCTGTCGATATTGCAAAGTACTACTTACAATCCATCGAGCCGGGATCCAACGGGAGGAGTTTCGGGCCGGCTCACTGAGTTTATCCGAAAAGCCGGGTGCTCATGTCCAGGGAGTAACGAAAGTGTCGGGCATCGTGCCCCCGGCCGGTAAGTCTTTTTCCGTCAGTCATTCCCACGCCGGCGGGAATGATTCTTCTGCGGTGTACCCTATCCGACCCGCAAATTTACCCGGATCACATACCCGTTACGATTCTTCCGGGATTGCCTTCCCAGATTTGACCGGAAGGCTCACCCATGATGGGGGCGGCTCCCTTCGGGCCAGCCGGATTATTACCTCGATGGAGTACCAACGTTCCATTAAGTATCTGGGCCTTGACCTGATTGTGTATACTGGGCATCCGTTTTACCTTTAACCCCATCGTCAGAGCCTGCCCTGTTTTTACCTTTCATCGATCGTAAGGGAATGTATGTCTGATATATTCAGGGGGAATGTTGCTCGGCAGACCAGAGATTTATCAACGGAGAAAACTGTGAGAAAACTATCGGTGGTCCAGAAACAAACTCAATCGGCGGCACCGGTGATCAGAAAACC
The DNA here is from genome assembly GCA_024227135.1 of Gammaproteobacteria bacterium. Taxonomy (GTDB): domain Bacteria; phylum Pseudomonadota; class Gammaproteobacteria; order Chromatiales; family Chromatiaceae; genus JAHEHQ01. The sequence continues at coordinate 5,332 of JAAELC010000173.1, read as the reverse complement.
TGTCCTGGCGGCCATTGTCGGATTCACGGTTCTGGTCGGCGGTTGCCAGAGCAATCCCTTTCAGACAGAGAACCCCTATACCGGCGAACAAGAGGTCAATAAAACGACCAAAGGTGCCGGAATTGGCGCAGTGGCCGGTCTGGTTGCGGGTGCCATCGCCGGCGGTAGCCGTAAAAACCTCCTGATTGGTGCGGGTGTCGGCGCACTGGCCGGTGGGCTGGTAGGCAACTACATGGACCGTCAGGATGCCAAGCTGCGCGCTCAACTCCGTGGAACCGGGGTCAGTGTTACCCGTATTGGGGACCAGATCGTGTTGAATATGCCGGGTAACGTCACTTTTGCCTCCAACTCCAGCAACATTTCTTCGGATTTCTATGACGTTTTACGATCCGTATCGCTGGTGCTCAACGAGTTTGAAAAGACATATGTGGATGTTGTCGGCCATACCGACAGTACCGGTTCATTGGAGCTGAACCAACGTCTCTCGGAACAGCGGGCTGCCAGTGTGGCGCGCTATCTAGAAAGCCAGGAAGTGCTGTCCGAAAGAATCCTGACCCGGGGTATGGGGCCGAGTTCTCCAGTTGCCACGAATGACACAATGGAAGGGCGCTCCCTGAATCGACGGGTAGAAATCTTTCTGACTCCCATCACCTGAATTCATCATCCCACCTTGGAAAAAAAAGGGATCAGCCGGGGTGGGATGGGGAAGTGAATGGCGATAGATTTCAGTGACTGGGGGTTGTGATGCTGTGGGTGCTGACCATCAGACCCCAATCGCAGATTTAATGGCCGGCAGGGCGGCAGCAGCTACCACTCCAATGATCATTCCCACCGCAAGCCTCACAGGCATGTGTTTGAGCAGAGGGGAAGCCGCGCTGAGGATACCGCATACAATGGCGTAAAACGCCAGATTGAATATGTCCATTACCGGATGTTATCACTGATGACTGCAAAAAGGAGTCCTCCAGTTCCTCCCCTTCAGGTTATCAATGATTTTCGCTCAAGAACTCCTTCACCTTCATCCCCCCAGTAAGGTAGCTCCCGGTCTCCTCGTGGAGATACTTTATAGATCCCGGGTGATTCCCGTTCAAACCAGCCATAGACGTCCCGGTACATGATGTTTCTGGCTTTCGGATCTCCAATCGACCGGGCTACCCGGGAGGCTTTGGTCGGGCCATTTTTCTGAAGAAACAAGCCAATGGCAATGGCCTGCTGTCGATAAGCGGTCATAATGCCTCTTCGCATTTCAGTTCCGCCCAGGTTTGGGTCTCCCACCCGCTTCGAGAATTCGCCCAGCAAGCGCTGCCGCCGGATCTTTGACTTACGGGGTTTATATTCACCAGGATCGACCAGCACGTTTACCTTTCCGCGCACCGGATCCGGGTCGATCAATAGCAGGCCCAGGCCCAGCATCCTGAGCAGTCTGGTCGCCTGCTTCTCTTTTCTGGTTACGATCGGGGTGTCTCGGGGAACGCCGATGTAAACGATGGGAGTCAATGAGAGTCTTTCAACAGCCTGGAGAAGCACGGTCAGATTGAAAGAGAGCTTGAGTTCTACGACTACCGGAATCTCCTCTCCGCGAACGGCCAGGACATCGCAGTTTTGCACCTCCCCTTTCACCTCGTAGTTTTGAGACTCCAGGAATCGTTTCAGAGGAATATACAGATCTGATTCTTTCACGCTGATTCTTTTTGATTACAGAGACCGGATTCTCAGTGAAGTGCGGGTATTTCTTTGTGTTTCTAGTCTTTACAGTGCTATAAGTGACGGAGGTCGCTTTGGCACCGCCCCAGAGGAGAGCGGTATTTTGATGATTTTTGATCCAAGTTAATTACTCGGGCCTCCCGTTACGATATACCTCACCCAATGATGACTGCAGTATTGGTAACTTTCTCTGAGTACAGGTTCGTACACCTTTATCTGAACCATCAATTTTCACTCGTTCCATTCACCCGATGCAAGGAGTAGATGTGGCTATATGCAGCCTCGTCGTACAAGTCGAACCTACGCGACTGGAAACTGTGACCCAGTCACTCGAATCCATGGAAGGTGTTGAGGTACATGCCAGGAATGAACAGGGCAAGGTCGTGGTCAGTATCGATCACCCCAGTCGCGACTATTGCAGCGATACAATGGTAAACATTTCACGTATCTCGGGCGTGATGAGCTCTTCCCTGGTATTCGAATACCAGGAAGACCTGGAACCCGGGCAAGCCCATAACTTATAACCAGTAAACAGATCGCTATACCCATAGGGAGCGCAGAATGAAATTAACCAGACGTGATTTTATGAAAAATCATGCAGTGGCTGCTGCGGCCGCGGCAGCGGGCATCAGCATGCCGGTGTCGCATCTGGCACAGGCCGCCAGCAATGATGATGATGAAGAGGTGCGTTGGGATAAAATTCCCTGCCGTTTCTGCGGAACCGGCTGCAGCGTGCTGGCTGGAACCCGGGGTGGACGCATCGTAGCGACCCAGGGAGACCCCGATTCTGAGGTCAACAAGGGTATCAATTGTATCAAAGGCTATTTCCTCTCCAAGATCATGTATGGAGGAGATCGTCTTAAGACCCCCCTGTTGCGTAAGAAAAATGGGAAATACGATAAAGAGGGTGATTTCGAGCAGGTGTCCTGGGAAGAAGCCTTCGATGTCATGGCGGAAAAATGGAAAGCCGCATTAAAGGAAAAGGGTCCATCGGGCGTCGGTATGTTTGGTTCCGGCCAGTGGACCATCTGGGACGGATATGCCGCTGCCAAATTCATGAAGGCGGGTTTGCGATCCAATAATCTCGACCCTAATGCCCGCCACTGTATGGCATCCGCTGTAGGCGCTTTCATGCGTGCTTTTGGCATAGATGAGCCGATGGGCAGCTATGATGACCTGGAACATGCGGATGCCTTCGTGCTCTGGGGCGCCAACATGGCAGAAATGCATCCTATCCTCTGGTCACGCCTGGTTGATACACGCCTGACCAGGGAGGGTTCTGAGGTTCACGTGCTTTCAACTTACACCCACCGCAGTTTTGAACTGGCGGATAACGGGATGATTTTCGAGCCTCAGACCGATCTGATGATTGCCAATTACATTGCCAACTACATCATTCAGAATAAGGCATACGATAAGAAGTTCCTCGACAATCACGTCAATATCAAGAAGACCGTAACCGACATCGGATACGGACTCCGACCCGAGCATCCCCTCGAGAAGAAAGCGAAGAACTCGGGTAAGGGTAAGTTGTCGGGAATGACCTTTGAAGAGTATGCCGAGGCGGTCTCCAAGTACACCCTCGAATACACATCGAAGCACTCAAAAGTTCCGGCGGAAAATCTGGAGCGTCTGGCAAAACTTTACGCCGATCCGAACAAAAAAATCATGTCATTGTGGACCATGGGGATGAATCAGCATACCCGCGGTGTCTGGATGAATGGTCTGGTTTACAATATTCATCTTTTGACGGGCAAGATTGCCGAGCCCGGCAACAGCCCCTTCTCTTTGACCGGACAGCCTTCCGCCTGTGGCACGGCTCGTGAAGTAGGAACCTTCGCCCACAGATTGCCAGCCGACCTGGTCGTCAAGAGCCCTGCTCATCGCAAAGTTGCCGAGAAAATCTGGAAGCTGCCGGAAGATACTATCAATCCCAAGGTGGGATTCCACGCCGTGCTGATGCAGCGAAAGCTGAAAGATGGTGCAATGAATTGTTATTGGCAGCAGTGCAATAACAACATGCAGGCCGGTCCGAATATCAATGATGAAATGCTTCCCGGCTGGAGAAACCCGAAGAATTTTATAACGGTTTCAGATCCTTATCCCACGGTTTCCGCCATTTCAGCCGATCTGATTCTGCCGACCGCCATGTGGGCGGAGAAGGAAGGTGCCTTCGGTAATGCCGAACGCCGTACCCAGTTCTGGCGCCAGCAGGTCAGCCCTCCCGGTAACTCCCAGTCAGACCTCTGGCAGATTATGGAGTTCTCCAAGCGCTTTACGGTGGAAGAGGCCTGGGGAGCAGAGCTTGTTGCAAAGATGCCTGAATACAAAGGCAAGACCCTGTATCAGGTACTGTTCAAGAATGGCCAGGTGAATGCATTCCCCTACAAAGATGGAACCGTTCAGGACAGCGATGACAACGTCTATAAGAACGACGAATCAGAGCATTTCGGTTTTTATGCCCAGAAAGGTCTGTTTGAAGAATATCGCCGTTTCCAGACCGAAGGACCGAAACCCGGCCACGATCAGGCACCATTCGACGTCTACCACAAGGTTCGGGGACTGCGCTGGCCGGTGGTGGATGGTAAAGAGACGCTGTGGCGTTACCGGGAGGGTTATGATCCTTTTGTTAAAAAACTGAACCCTGGTGTCAAGAAGGGTGAGGTCTACTTTTACGGTAAGAAGGACGGTAAGGCCAATCTGATATTTGCCCCCTACGAGCCGCCCCACGAAAGCCCCAACGAAGAGTACGATCTCTGGCTCTGCACCGGGCGGGTTCTGGAGCATTGGCATACGGGGTCGATGACTAACCGGGTTCCCGAACTGCATAAGGCGGTTCCTGATGCGCTGGTTTATATGAATCCCAACGATGCCCGAGACCGCGGTCTGAGAAATGGTGCAAAAGTAAAAATTATCAGTCCCAGAGGGGAAATCACCACAAGAGTGAATGTTCGTGGACGTAACAAGACACCCAAGGGTATGGTGTTCATTCCCTTCTTCGATGCCAGGCGTCTGGTCAACAAGCTACTCATTGACGCGACGGACCCTTTGTCAAAGGAAACCGACTTCAAAAAATGCGTCGTCAAGATCGTGCAGGCATAGGAGGATCTATTAATGAAAATAATCATTTACGCGCTCAACATTCTTCTGATGAGCCTTGTTGTTTACGGAACCCAGGTATGGGCGGAACCCATCTATTCCCTGCGGGGTATTGTGGATGTGGATGAGCTGTCCGAAATGGTGCCAAACAGGCGCTCGATGGCGGTAGACGGAGGGATTACGGTCACCTTTGAAAATCAGCCACCGTTGATACCCCACGGCATCGATAAGACACGAATTACGCTGAGTGAAAACAGCTGTCTGAGCTGTCACGGCAAAGCCTATGCAAAGACGGAAAATGCGATCAAACCGCCAAAGAGCCATTTCAGGACAAGGGAAGGGGAAAAGCTGGGTCAGATTTCAACCGGACGTTATTTCTGCACCCAGTGTCATGTTCCTCAGGCTTATACCACGCCTTTGGTAACCAATGATTTCAAAGAATAGCTCGGTTTATGATCGGAGAATTATCCATGAATAGAGAAACAAGCAGGTTGGCTCAAGTAAGTCGGCTGATGGCGTACATGATTGT
>JAAELC010000172.1 GCA_024227135.1 Gammaproteobacteria bacterium | reverse complement strand
GCGTTTACACCATCACGCATAGATTGTAGTGCATCTGCTGCATGATATACCGATCCAAACTTAAACGCAGACCCACCTGTCGGTACAAGGTGTCCGGTGCCCCAATTGCTACCGTCATAGCTGCGTATACTGCTCTGACTAATTATCGCCATTGGCCCCCACTGGGTGGTCTGACCCGTGCCAATGATACAGTTTCTATAAGTATACACCCAATCACCGCTCAACTCTGATGTCTCCACTTCGATGTAGTATGCACCAGACCCTTCTTCGTGATTAGTGAGTGCGAACTCATATTTTATAGCCTCTGTACTCCCCGTTGCGCCCTCGGTGAAGATTGGGCCGAGTCCTTGCGCTTCGGCTTTTGTCGTGTTCGTGAGATTCGTGCACAGTATGTCACCTGTGTTCTCCGTCGTGATCGTACCCTCGACCGTGATGTCGAGCTCTATCGTGTCGCCCTGAGTTACCGTAGCGAACCCTGTGCCTGTAGCAGTGCCAGCAGCGACAATGCAAGAGGCGGTATCGGTGCCATTAGCAAAACATTTCACTGCCCATGTACCAACTGTGAGCGTGTTCGTTTCTGTACCGACAGCCCCAGAATTGTACCGCTCATTCGTCGCAGCAGGGTAGTATTGCAAATACGGCACCTCGGTTAATGGAGTACCTGCGCCATCGTCACCGTAAACCTTATCAACAACACTACCAGCGCCGCCTGTGAGCGTTACCCTAGCACCTGACCAGCCAGGGGTATTCGCAGCGAATTGCTGGTATACACCATCTTTATCAGGCGCGTAGTGGGTTGAACTACATGTCGTAGTTAAATCGCCAACACCCAATCTGACCGGGAGCATCTCGTATGTGTCTGGGTCTGGTACCAACGCATCGAATATTGGTGATGGTGCTTCGGCTAATGTGATGTTAATGCTTGTGAGGTTACTATCTCCTG
>JAAELC010000171.1 GCA_024227135.1 Gammaproteobacteria bacterium | reverse complement strand
TGGGGTGTCCAGCGACTCGATAGCGGGTTAATATGGGGCGTGCGGGATCCGGTTCTTGGATAAACATCTGCCAATCCGGATAATCCCACTGAATTGCTAGTATTTCGATCAATATTCGGGGACAGGCCATGAATGCAGCTGGAAAACTAATAACCGGACGCCTGAAGTATCTCGAGACTCATCTCGAGCAGGAGAATCCGGTACTTCTTAACACGGTCCAGAGCTTTAAGAAGCTGGATCGCGTCGCCCGTAAAATGGGGCTTCTCAATAGTGACGAATCCTTCGCGACGCAGATTCCCTGGTGGCCTCTAGTAACAGTCCTGGGGACGTTCTCTTCGGGAAAGTCCACTTTTATCAACCATTACCTGGGCACCAAGATGCAGCGCACCGGCAACCAGGCGGTGGACGACCGTTTTACCGTTATGTGTTACAGCCGGGAAAAGGCTTCTCACGCCCTCCCCGGGGTTGCACTGGATTCTGATCCTCGCTTTCCCTTCTATCAGATCAGCAATGACATCGAGGAAGTGTCCGAGGGGGAAGGTCAGCGTATCGACTCCTACCTGCAGCTGAAAACCTGTCAGAGCGAAGTGCTTCGTGGAAAAATTCTAATCGACTCCCCGGGATTTGATGCAGACGCCCAACGAACGGCAACGCTTCGCATAACAGACCATATCATCGATATATCCGATCTGGTCCTGGTCTTCTTTGATGCCAGACATCCGGAACCTGGCGCGATGAACGACACATTGAATCACCTGGTCAGCAATACCATCAACCGGGCAGATTCAGGCAAGTTTCTTTATATCCTCAATCAAATCGATACTTCGGCGCGTGAGGATAACCCGGAAGAAGTGGTTGCAGCCTGGGAGCGCTCGATGGGTGAGAGGGGCCTGACTGCGGGCCGTTTTTATACCATTTACAACCCCGACGCCGCTGTACCTATCGACGACGAAACCTTGCGTAATCGCTTCGAGCGCAAGCGAGACGAGGATATGGGAGAGATACACGGCCGCATGCATGAAGTGGAAATCGAACGGGCCTATCGTATCGTCGGTTCCCTGGAAAAAACGGCTCTGGATATGGAAGAGCGGGCCGTCCCTGCCCTCCAGGAAGCCATATCCCGCTGGAAGACACGGGTTATCTGGGGCGACATCCTGGCATTTGGAGGTGTAGCGGCACTCTTTGTGTATCTGACGTCCAAACTCGGTTACTGGCAGGGTACGACCTTCGCTCCTGAGTGGCTGGACTCGGTGGTGGCAAGCAATGGTTTGCTTTACGGCAGCATCATAGCGATCATTCTGGTGGTGCTTGGTATCCACTTCACGGTGAGATCCATCAGCGCCCGCTCAATCAGCAACTCGATGGATAAAATGGCTGACAAACTGGGAATACGGGGTAATCTGGGTCAGGCGTTTCTCAACAACACCAAGCCCTGGCGCAGCATATTCAGTAAGAATCCTGCGGGATGGGGACGGTCTTCCCGTCGCACGCTGAAACAGGTCATAGAGGTCGCAGACGGTTACGTTCAGACCCTCAATGACCGCTTTACCAACCCTTCAGGGGAAGAGAAAAAAGAGACCACTGAAACCCAGACCAGCTAAGGAGCTATTCTCCGTCTGGAAGCATCAGGCGGACTCACAGCCTCCACTGACTTGCCGGGGACCTGAAAAAACCTCAGGTTCCCGGCAGGCATAATGTCCCTCTAGAGCTTTTTAGAGTGTCAGCGAGCCTTCTCCGAAGCGTGGTCAGTGGCCACCCCAAGCCTGCCCATCCCCTGGGTGTAAAACATTCTGCAGTTACGTCCCTGCTCCTTGCATCGGTACATGGCCGTATCTGCCTGTCTATAGAGCAGGTCCAGTGTCTCCGAAAGCTCATTGGCAATAGTGCCGTTAAGCGAAGTCATTCCAATACTGACTGTTACCAGCAGCCCTTGCATCTCCCCACCCAGATCGAGTTGGCCTATTTTTTCCTGCACACGCTTAGCCAGCAGGTCGGCGCCCACGCATCCGGTATTGGAAAGTAGCAGAATGAACTCCTCCCCTCCCATCCGAACACATATATCACCGGCGCGTACCTCACTGCGCAGCACTTCAGTGATCATTTTCAGTACCTTGTCACCTACCGCGTGTCCCCAGGTATCGTTGATACGTTTGAAGTAATCGACATCGATGAGCAAAAGGCTCAGGGGCATTTCATAGCGATTTGCCCGCGCCAGCATGGATTCGCCTTCAGCGAAGAAAAACCTGCGATTGTGGAGGCCGGTCAACTCATCGATGGTCGATAAACGCTGATATCGGCGACGCAGATCATCCGACTCCTGAAGGGCCTGCTCGAGCTCATGGGTGCGAGCTGCGACCTGGCCCTTCAAATTGTGGAGCAATCGGTGGGTTTCCAGTGAACGTCCCATGCAATTTGCAAAAAGCAATAGAAACTGCTGATGCGGTGGCTCAAAAAAGTGAGCCTTGGGGTGAGAAAGGTTCAATACGCCCAGCACGTGGTTTCCTGATTTCAGGGGAACACACACCAATGAACCGGTATCATGGAAAAGATCGAGTCCTCTGAACGGCTTGAACCGTTCATCATCCTCGCAATCAGGACAGTATTGAATCTCTCCGGTGCGACAGGTGCTGCCCATCAACCCATCATTTACCGAGAACCTCACCTCACCCGAGTAACTGGAACTGACCCTGGTTGCGAACGAATGAAATCGTTGACTGACATTGGTACCTGCCACGCACGCCAGCCATTCTCCTTCAGTCAGAAAGACCGAACACCCTCCAAGATCCTGATGGGTTGCCAGGACAACCAGAACCTGCTCAAGGAAATCCGGCTCGGATAGGATGCCAAGATCGATATCCGAAAGCTGGCGGATCGCGGAAAGAGCATCCACCAGCACCAGATATCCATCATGGAGGCTATGGCTGTTTTTGATGCTGTCCTCTATCATCAAGCAACGATCCTGGAAACCTGATGGAGACTGTCATCCTGCTTTTTAAACCAGTCCTCTATCACCAGACTCCCGGTCATATCTATCCCAGGTAACTTTGTTATTAACAGATCATCAACGATATAGCCAGCATCATCGTCGGTTTGATACCGCTTAATCCATCGATTGGACGCACCGATCACAGCGCGGTGAACCCGAAACTGCCCCTCATCATCCGCATCGAGACTGGCTATCACCTGCGCTACAGCATCGGGCAGATGCCAGCGCACAGCCAGCCATTCCCCCGCAGTGACCTCATCGAATCCGATGATTTCACGCTGAACCAGCCTTGGGTCCAACTCCGGATCCTGATGACATTGCTCGATGGTCCGGGAGAAAAGATCGGGAAATGCATGAGCCAGCACCAGCGACCCCAGATTGTGGAGCAGACCACACAGATACACGCTCTCCGGGTCTGGTCGCTGTTTTGGCGAAACACACTGTACCAATCGACGGGAAAGCTGGGCGGTGCCCAATGCCTCGTACCAGTAACGACCCAGATCAAACCCCCTGCAAGCCTTGGGATTCAATGAACCGGCCAGTGCGATACTGATTCCGAGACCTTTGACCAGGTTCAGCCCCAGGGAACGAATGATTGCGTCCTGTATCGAATTCACGGGCCCGGCCCGCATGAAATAGGCCGAATTGGCCACTCCAAGAATACGTGCGGAAAGCCCGGGATCACGTTCAATAACCACTACGAGATCACCAATTTCAATATCGGGATCAGATACCGCATTCAACAGTTGGGTGGCGGTCTGAGACATAGGAGGTATATGCTTGATATTACCAAGCTGTTCCTCGATGATCGCGCCGGAAACTTGGGTCATAATGCGATATTCCTGTCGTTTCCTGAGTGTATGATGAGATACCGTGAGTATCGACGGCCGATAGGCATTCTTTAATTCCACTTGCCCTGAAAAACCAGCCGTCTTGTCAAGCGCTGGTGAAGTATCGATCGAACTCCGCCTGACAGTTTGGTATCTTATGGGCCTGAACCCAGCAGACAATCCTTTCACCTCAGCCTCTTCGTCAGCACAATGAACCAGACAGTACCCCTTGAAACAAACTCCCAGATTCAAGTCCAGGTCCCCAGCCACCCTCAGTGGCCAACAATGACCCGGGAAGAGACCGAAAACCTGAAGAACCGGATTCGCGACCTACTGAAGGCTCAGGACGCGGTGTTGGTCGCACATTATTACACTGACCCTGAACTTCAGATCCTGGCAGAAGGAAGCGGTGGCTGTGTTGCAGACTCATTGGAAATGGCCCGTTTCGGCAGCGAGCAATCTTCCCGCACACTGGTGGTCTGCGGTGTAAGGTTCATGGGTGAGACCGCGAAGATACTCAATCCGGAAAAACGTGTTCTGATGCCCGACCTGAACGCCACATGTTCCCTTGATGAGGGCTGCCCTGAAAAGGCCTTCAGTGATTTCTGTGACCAGCATCCAGACCACACCGTGGTGGTCTATGCGAATACCAGTGCTGCGGTCAAAGCACGCTCAGACTGGGTTGTCACTTCTGGAATCGCGTTACCCATCGTCAAACACCTGGCCGAACGGGGAGAAAAGATCCTCTGGGCGCCGGATAAACATCTGGGACGATACGTACAGAGCTTGACCGGTGCCGATATGCTTCTGTGGCAGGGTTCCTGCGTGGTGCACGAGGAGTTCAAATCAGTAGCGCTTGAACGAATTCGCAGGCTGCACCCTGATGCCGCGGTATTGGTCCACCCGGAATCTCCCGAATCAGTTATTGAACTGGCGGACGTGGTGGGATCCACCACCACTTTGATAAGAGCGGTGTCGAAAATGGACAATCAGGAGTTCATTGTCGCTACCGACGGTGGAATATTCCATAAAATGCAGCAACTTGCCCCGGGCAAGGTACTGATCGAAGCCCCTACGGCAGGCGAAGGGGCAACCTGCCATAGCTGCGCCCATTGCCCCTGGATGGGAATGAATGCACTTCAGAACCTGGAACAGGTGCTGTTAAACGGTGAAAACGAGATCAGTATTGAATCGGCTGTACAGGAAAAGGCGGTCATCCCCATCCGGCGGATGCTCGACTTTGCCAAAAGCCGGGGAGTGGGCATGAAAAACCGGGGTAATGCCTGAGAAATTCAGCAATGACTCCTGTCAGCTACGAGGCACCTTGGGTGGACTGACGCTCTGCCCGCAAATACCGGCAGACTGTGCGTAATCACGTAAGCGGGCGGGGTCCAGAATTTCAATATGGCCACCGGTGACCTTTACCACTCCCTTTTCAGCGAAGTTGTGCAGGATGCGTGAGAAAGTCTCTGGTTTGACCGACAGGCGTGATGCCAGAATGCCTTTGGGGGTATCCAGATCGAACTCCACGTGATCCTGCCCCTGAAAAACATACTGACCGCAAAGATACCCCGCCACTCGTCCACTGGCACTCTGCAAGGTGAGATCATCGATCTCCTTGATCAGGTGCCTGAGCCGTTGACTCATATCACCCATCACCCTGAAGCAGGTATCCACCGACTCTCGGAGGAGTTGCTTGAACAATAGACCGTCAAACGCTGTCAATTGAGTGTTGCCGATGGCTGACGCCCTGACCGGATAGTTGGGACGCTCCAGAAACATCAGCGCCTCGGCAAATGTATGGCCGGGACGCACCACCTCGATCACTTTCTCGTTTCCGTGAAGCGACAGTCGAGAGAGCTTTATTTTCCCTCCAGTGACCAGAAAAAACCGCTTTGCCTTATCCCCTACCTCAAACAGCGCTTCCCCATCTTCCAAAGCGATGCTCTGGCTCATGGATTCCACACGGCACATTTGATCTTCGTCCAGACGGGCGAAGAGATAAGCTTGTCTGAATTCTATGGACATTCCGGTTGTTTGGTTCGCCTCGTTGCAATCTGGATCTGCAAAAAATCGATCATTTGAAAACAAAGAGATCAATGACGCTGGCTTCGACCTGTAAAGAGCAGTTGCACAGCTTCACAGGACATCTGTATCTGTCAATTGTCGCACCGCTCTCTTCGACCTCCCGGATGGAACGATAAATGCGCGTTCCGGCAGGTAGCAAGAAGATGCCTAACGGCTTTCTCTGACTCTACCTGGTGTTGCCAATTTCCGATCACCAGAAAACAGCCACACCAGTTCTTGTCTGTTCGACAAGAAAACAGTCGTTCTATCAATGGCAAGTTTACACCAGGCAGAAAAAAGGGAAAACCACAGTATTTCAGTGGGTAAGTGCCTGTTCCAGCAGACCAGCCGTTCGCCGATAGAGCAGGAAAGCGCGCAGGAGTATATAGGCAAGCAAGAGATTGCTCACCGCTACTGCGATTCCCGCCGCCACCGCAAACCACCCCGGGTTGAGCACTGCCCCCAAAACCAGTACCAGTGACATCAGGTAGGTATAGTACTGACTTCTGGATAGGCGATCCGAAATAAAACCCTTCATGTGCGGCAGTTGGACGTGCAGCGCCATCAATGACAGCTGCCGATGCTGCAGATGAAACCACGAAAGAAAGGGCACAATCTTGTAGAGCATTCCGTTAACCAACGGATAGACGCCACCTAGAAAAAGCACTACGCCAAGCATCAGGGAATACTCAGGCTGATCCTCCCAATGAGGAATGTATCGCCCGGACAGCCAGATGAAATAGCCGCAGACAATACCGGTCATACCCGTTTGCCAGAACAGCAGGGTCGTATCGGGTACCCGCCTTTTTCTAAGTCGCTGGAGATTCAGCGTCAGCAATGCAAATCCGGCAAAGCCTGTGATGACCAGCAGAAACCAGCCAAATGGTAAAACCGGGGACCAATATCCTTTGGTGCCCCCCAGCTCCAATAAAAACCAGCCCAGAATTCCGAAAAACAAACCGGGTACCATCAACTTCTGCATCCACTTCGGGTACTCGGGCGTAACCTGGAACATGGGAACTACCTGGAATGCAACCCCAATCAGGAGTAAGCCAATCCAACCGAGCAATCCCCAACCAAGGTGCAGGTCGGCAATCAGAGTTAGATTGTGCAGCCTGGTAACTCCAAACAGGCCTGTGACCAGCAAGAACCCTACCACGATGGTAATCACCAGTGAAACCAGCGCCCAGCGCATCCCCGTTACCGTAGGATTGGGCACCTTTACTCTTGATAAGGCGATACCCACGGCAATGACCACGATCAAGAATCCTGTTCCCAGCAGGCAAAGCGCTGTGATCATCCCCAGGAAGTCACCCGAAAGAAAACCGTATACCAGGGAGGCTGTGCCGGATAGAAGAAGGATATGGGACAGAGTACCCACCAGCACCACTCCCGGCACCGGCGATCCGGCAAGTACCGGCAGCATCTGCATCAGGGCGCCACACATTGTCATCCCGAGAAACCCGATACTGATCAAGTGAGTCAGCGCCAGGGTCGCGGGATGCCAACGGGAAATCAGTACCTCTTCGCTTAGAACTGCAAGCAGAACGCCTGCTGCTACACCAAAGAGCGGCGCGGTGATAAAGAAACGAAACGGGATGGAAATTGGTGGTGCCTGCTCAAGAGACAGACCGGCGGTATTCAGCATGATGGCTTCAAGACATCCTCCACGTCACTTTTTGCCGAGTTATTGCCGTCATGCCAGATATAGATTTCAAAACCCGTCTTGAGACCTGGCCTGCAAATCCAGGAGAAACCGGACTTTTCCAACAATGAAAACAGTGGATTCGGTTCTCTGCGATGCAGCACTTTCAGATAGTCCCCCGGTGGTAACTCACGGACAGCGGACAGGGTCAATTCCAGAGGTTCGCAAGGTTCGAGATTGCTTACATCGAGAGTATGTTCCATGGCTACTGATCTACAGGCGCTTGATACCAAAAAATGTGTGGGGTGTTTTCTATCCCTTAGAACAAGCGGCTGCTACACACCCGGGAACCGTACACCCCTTCGAGATACAGGAAGACCACGCGCTGACTGAAAAAGCAGGGGGACATCAGAAACTCGACAACTGCTGGTCGTCAGTGATAGCGCCACAATGACAGGCAGTAACTCAAAACACTTGTGAAGGATGCCGCCGGTTTTTTCACAACAACATCTTAATCCTGACCCCCACTGTCCCCATGGCCTGGACAGCCGGATAAACCCGGGTATCCGAGCCGATCAAACACTCTCGGCCTGCTGTATGAGATCGGCGGCCTGCTCCCCATAGATCTGATCAATCATTCGATACAGCACCTGCTCTTCCTTCATATTGTGCTGCTGCATGATCATCATCAGAGTTTCAGACAGACCGAGATACTGATCTTTGTCTTGCTGCTCCACCGCATCAGCCAGATCCGAGAAAAGCTGGCGCATCTGGGTATGCTCCATCCGCATCATTCTCGTTGGTCCCATGGTCTGACCGGTTTGCTGTTCAAAACCAGGAAAGAGCACCTCTTCCTCCATCGAGAAGTGGCGTTCAACTGCTTCCCTGAACGCAGCGAACCCTTTTCCACCCTGGGTCCAATCTCCATTTGCCACCTGGGTTTCAGTCTCTGCAAACAGTTCGTCACAGCGATGATGGTCGGCTACCATGGTTTCGGTTACGGTTTGCATGAGGTTTTTCTGGATGCAATTGAAAGAATTTGAAGTTGGAGGGGAGTATCGTTCGAACAACCGGCTTCAGCATTGATTTTCATCAATTTAGTAACAAACCGATTTCCAGATTTGACCTGAGTCAAAGAAGCGGAAAGACCCGAACGGTTAGCGTACGAAGCGCGTATCGGCAGTACTGCGGGACCAGGAGGCAAAACAGCCCGTTCCGAATGAGTACCTTAAACCGGATAGCGCAGGTTAATAATAGTCGAAACACAGAAAACAGCCCTTAGGGCCGCGGAAAAAATGAATCATCCCATCCTGCTGGTTTCTCACCTCAGCTATCACTACCGGCATCCTGCCTCGCGTGAATCCAGTCCATCCATGGACATCGTCTGCGTTGCAGATTCAGTTGCATAATCAATGATATGCGCTTTCATCTGCGCCTTGAATCTGAGCTGATACCCTGCGCATTATGGGACGATGCATGCTTTCCGAGACCCTTATCTACAAACGCGCTGGGCAACTGTACCAGCATACTTCTCACGCAATAAAACAGCATTCAGGGAGGGTGTGAGATGAAACTCCACCGATTATTGCTCTCCGCCTGTTGCGGACTCATAATTTCCATAACTCATACAGGGTCTTTACTGGCTGCCGACACAGTGGTCAAGAGCCTGGACGAAGACCAGATCGCCAACAAGGATTGTATCGGCTGTCATATCAGCGTAACCCCGGGCATCGTGAAACAACACCTGGACAGTCCCCACGCCAATACTAAGAAAGTCAATGATGAGGTCCGCTGCCACGACTGCCATGGCACCGATCACAACACGATGGAAGATTACGCGAAGTCTTTCATGCCCACCGCAGAGACGTGCGGGGAATGTCATAAGAGGCAGAAGAACCAGCACAAAGCGGGTAAACACAACCTGGGCTGGATGGTTATGAAATCCCAGATCGCCTGGCACGGTCAGCCGGGTGCCATTACGGAACAGGGTTACAGGGGATGTTCCGGGTGCCATAAGATTGGTGAAAAGGGGCTGTTGGGAGTAACCGACGGCAACATGTCCGCCGAACTCAAGCACGACGGCGGGGAGGAGGCCTCCAAATACCGCTATGGTAATGCCCAGTGTGATGCCTGCCATACCCGACACAGCTTTAAAACATCCGAAGCCAAAGATCCACGGGCCTGTTCCAACTGCCATATGGGCTTTGACCATCCCCAATGGGAAATGTACACCTCGTCCAAACACGGTGTGGTCTGGGGCATAGAGGGCCACCAGGAAGAGGAACGTGCACCCACCTGCCAGACCTGCCATCTAATGGAAGGAAACCACGAAGTTCGCACACCCTGGGGATTTCTCGGTTTGCGCATACCCACCAAGGAAAACGTACTGGCCCTTATCGACGTTGCACCTTCACTGAAGGACCCACTCACCACGCTGGCTGGAGCGCTTCCATCCGGAAACTACATAGACGTGGATGACGACCCCGAGTGGACCCTCGATCGGGCTCTGATCCTTCAGGCAGCGGGCATTCTCGACGACACCTTCCAACCTACCGAGCGCTTTATCGAAATAGTAGTGCAGGCTCAAGCCGCCCGTGGTCCGGAAGAGTTCAACGACTTGCGCACACAGATGAAGACCAACTGTAACAAGTGCCATTCCATGGGCTTCGTCAACACCCACTTCAAAGCCTCTGATGAGATCGTCAAAGCTGCGGATCACGAGTTTGCGAAGGCTATTACCGCTGTCCAGGGCTTGTACCGGGACGGCCTGCTGGAAAAACCCGAGGGTTGGAAGTACGCGCCGGACCTGCTCCAGTATTACGACGCCAAGACAAAAATCGAGCAGGAACTCTACCTGATCATGCTTGAATACCGGCAACGAACCTTTCAGGGTGCCTTCCACGTCAGCAATGACTACATGCATTGGTACGGCTGGGCACCTTTGAAAACGGCGGTCAATACTATTCTGGAAGAAGAGAAAAAAATTCGTGCCGAACATGCATCGAAGCAGAATTAGGAGGATGCAGCTGAACCTTCGATGAAATAGCCACCCGGTGAGGGATCAACTCCCCCGCTGACCAGGGGCACGGCTTTCCGGTCGTGCCCCTTTCTTTTCAGTGCCCCCGAAACCGCTTCCCCCGGGGCGGAAACAGCAGACAGAAACACCCAGAAATCTTCATCAAGGAAGAATCGGAACAAGTCCCTCGCTGCGTGCCATAGAGAGCGAAGCGAGGGCGCGTAGTCCCCGGAAGCCGCGAGGCAATACTGCTTACCCGACGTGCGCTTGCGCGCCAAAGGGGAAGCAAAGATCGCATCCGAACGCAGCGTCAAGCCATTTGCGGTAGTGCTGCGTAGCCAGCACCGAGCTTGCGATGGTGAGGCGGAGCGGCAGCGCGGTAAACCGACACCCGACACTCAACAATCTCTCAGATTATCTTTTGTCGGCCATGTAGGGCACGTACAGTTTGTCAGTACCGTTGATATGGTTGATTAACCATTCATTGAGGTAGGTGGCAACACCTTCCAGCGCCTCGTGGCCACGGGCCTGGTAATCTTTCTGGAACTGTTCCACTTCGGCAATCATAGCGGCGTGCTGTGCTTTGTGAGCCTCTATATCAGGATATTCATGCTCTTTCATGAGTTCCTCTTCACGGTCGAAGTGATACCGGGTGTAGTTAATCAGTTCGTTGAGCGCGGTACGCTCGAACTCCTCACCAGTATGATACTCATAGGCCGTCTGAAAACGGTTCAGCAGCGTGATCAACTGCTTGTGGTCGTCGTCCACTTTTTCAACGCCGACGCTGTATTCATCCTTCCAGACCAGTTGGGACTCGACTTCCCTGCGATTATAGAAAAATACCACCAATGCCAGCCCCCCCATAAGGACCCAGGGAATCGGATTAGCAGGGCCAAAAAGGAAACCCAGTCCGATGGCGACAACTGTGAGGCCAATGATCAGTGCAAGTGCGATGGTGCCAAACTTTTTCTTCATCTTTGTATTCCGGGTCTTTTCTCAGGATATGCAGCTTAATGCCTGGGTGTATTATCGCCAGTTTTCTTTGTCCGCGTCGAGAAAATGCCAACCAGCGCCTCTACAGAGCGCAAAGAATCGATACGTCAACCTGCAAACTATTCCCTGCAAGGGAATAAATCGAGTTTTATTGATCCAGATCAATTAAAAAAATTCCTGCTCTGCCCTGATTCGATGCAACCACGGGATCAACCTGAAACAGATACTCCAAACTCACCTACAGGTGATTGATAAGATTTACAATTAACACAACTGTAACTTTGATCCTCGCCCACTTTTCAGTGGATCAGGTGAGTCTAAGTCCCACTAAAATACTGGAATATGGGAAAGATTGATCCAGGCTCCTGAGTCATTTGACACAAATCAAAGAACTTTTGCATAGCCTGGAACATGTTAGCACTCCGATGAATAAACCAAGTTTTGGAATTCTCAAGTCACCGTATCACTGCAATATCTATCGAATGGGGATTTTCTCGATGAAGAAAACAAACTTTGGCCTTTCTGTCCTTGGAATGGCTGTTGGTATCGCTGCTTCCGGTATCGCCCTGAATGTTTCGGCCGCTGCGCCGACGCTTTCGGAAGCGGACTTTGAAAAAGCAAAGACGATCTATTTTCAGCGTTGTGCCGGTTGCCACGGCACCCTGCGTAAAGGCGCCACAGGTAAAAGCCTGGAGCCGAAAAGCACCATGAAACTGGGCCAGGAACGCCTTGAGAAGATTATCACCTACGGAACAGAAGGTGGCATGAACAACTTCGACGATATCCTGTCGAAGGAAGATATTACGACCATCTCCACCTATATCCAGCTCGAGCCTCCTATACCACCCGAGATGTCCCTGGCGCTGATGAAAGAGCGTCACAAGGTATTCGTAGAACCCAAAGACTACCCCACCAAACCGATGCATGGCCGCAACTGGCAGAATTTCTTCCTGGTTATCGAACGTGATGTGGGTAAGATCGCCATCGTCGATGGTGACACCAAAGAAATCGTTGCTCACATTCCCACGGGTTATGCCGTACACGTACTCAAAGCCGTGGAGCACCACGAGGGCATGCATGTAGAGAATGCGGGCCGCTTCTGGTACGTCATGGGCCGTGACGGCATGATGACCAAAGTCGACCTGTGGCAAACCCCCGAAAAGATGAAAGTCGCTCAGGTTCAGATCGCCTATGATGCCCGTGATGTGGCCGTATCCGGTGACGGCAAGTATGTGATCGGTGGCGGCTACTGGCCACCCCACTTCGTCATTGCCGATGCCGAGACCATGGAACCCCTGAAAGTGGTGTCTGCCCGGGGCGTGAACGTGGACGGCGAGTATGTCAACGAATCCCGCGTCGCAGCTGTTTACGATACCCCCCTGGCCCCGACCTGGCTGGTTTCCATGAAGGAACTGGGACAGATGTGGCAGGTGGACTACAGCGATCTGGATAATCTTAAGATTACCAAGATCGACTCCGCGAAGTACCTGCATGACGGTTTCTACGATCCATCGAACCGTTACTTCCAGATTGCTGCCAACGCATCTGACAAGATGGTGGTTGTAGATACCAAGACCCAGAAACTGGAAGCCATGATCGACGTGGACAAAAAACCACATCCTGGTCCTGGCGCCAACTGGATTGATGAGAAATGCGGCCCGGTGGGCGGCACCACTCACCTGGGTGTCGGCAAGGTCACCGCCTGGGGTAACGACCCGGTAGGTCACAAGGATCAGGCCTGGAAAATCTGCTACGAAGTCGAGACCGACGGTCCCGGCGTTTTCCTTCGCACCCATCCGAAGTCTGACTACATCTGGGCTGACCAGACCAAGCATCCGGAGCCCGAAGTCCAGCAGTCCATTCAGGTCATCTCCAAAAAGACCAGGGAGATTATCAAGACCATCCAGCTGACCGAGAAGAAAGGCTACGCTGCCGTTCACATCGAGTTCAACCACGATGGTACCGAAGTCTGGACCTCAGTCTGGAACCGTGCAGACAGTAAGGAACCCAACGGGGAAATCATCATTTTTGACGCCAAGACTCTCGAAGAGAAAGCCCGTGTCAAAGGTCTGTATGCACCCACCGGTAAGTTCAACGTCTACAACCGCGTCAATCACGTAACCTGATTGGCTGGTTAGACGGACACTGACCAAGCGGGCATGGAATCCCTCCATGCCCGCTTTTTTTTAGCAACAGCAGACCCGTTCGTATTCCAAAGGCAGAAGAAATGTCGGATCAACTCGTAAAAAAACCTGGCCTTATGTCTCGTCGCATGATTCTCGGCACCACCGTTGGCGGTGCCGTGCTGTTTTTCATCGCCGGCATTATTTTCTGGGGGGGCTTCAACACCAGTATGGAAGCCACCAATACCATGCCGTTCTGTATCAGCTGTCACGAAATGGAGAAGAACGTCTATCAGGAGTACACGCCGACGATCCACTACTCCAATCGTACCGGCGTAAGGGCTACCTGCCCGGACTGTCATGTGCCCGATCCCTGGATTCATAAAATGGTCCGGAAGATACAGGCAAGTAACGAGGTCTACCACAAAATCCTGGGGACTGTGGATACCCCGGAAAAATTCGACAAACACCGTTTGACGATGGCCAAGCGGGTGTGGAATGCGATGAAGAACACCGATTCCCGGGAATGTCGAAACTGTCATAACTTTGAATCGATGAACCCCGAATTTCAACGCCCCCGGGCCCGCAAACAACATTTGAATGCGTTTAAAACCGGCCAGACCTGCATCGACTGCCATAAAGGTATCGCTCACAAGCCCGTGCGCGACCTGCTGAGCGATGAGGAACTGGAGACCCTGGAGGCACCCAACCCGGATTATATCCGTGAAATCCCCAGTATATTCCTCGAGGGCCTGGCACGGGTAGAAGCTAAAGAAGCGGAAGCCGCCGCCAAAGAAAAAGAGGCCAAAGACAAAGCGCGCGCCGCCAAAATTGCTGCAAAAGAGGCAGAGAAAGCCCGCATTCAGGAAGCAGTCACCCAGGCATTGGCAGCCCGGGAGGCCGAACTGGCCGGCGCTGCCACGGCATCGGCGGCAACCGCTGCCCCGGTGGCCGGATTCGGTATGGACTGGAGTACTGTTCCCGAAAGAGAGATCACCCTGTTCTATCCCGGCGAAACCTCTATGGAATGGGTCATGACCGGAAAAGACCACGGCGGGGCGAGACCACTTCTCAAAGGTGGAGACCGCTGCACTACCTGTCATGACAGAGAAGCCAGCGATATGGGTGTAAAGATGGTGACCGGAGCCAAAGCCGAGTCGAGCCCCATTGAGGGCAAACGCCCCGGGATTCCGGTCAGCGTACAGGCAGCCCACGACGATGCCAACCTGTATCTTCGGTTCGAATGGGAAGACACCGACCATGTACCGGTACCCTTTGTGGAAGGCGGCAAGATGGATCCCCAAAATCCCATGAAGCTGGCTGTCATGCTATCCACCGATGATGTGGAATTCGCCGACCGTTCGGGTTGCTGGCAGACCTGCCACCACGATGCCCGCACCATGCCCCACGCGCCGGAGGCAGAGGCGATCGCAGCCAGCGAAGCCGCCCAGCGAATCGACCTGACCAATGGCATCACCAAGTACCTCAAGGAGAGCCGCACCAAGGTTGAAGTGAAAGGACGCCGTGGCAAGAAGCGGGGCGGATGGAACAAACTCAAGAGTGAGGATGAGATCAAGGCCGCTCTGGATGCCGGGCTGTTCATGGACCTGCTGCGCTACAAGTCGGGTACCGGCGAAATCGAAGACGGCTATATTCTCGATCAGCGTTACACCTCCGGCGGTCAGGGATTTGAAGTGGATGCTCGCAAGGAGGGCAACAACTGGGTAGTGGAGATGAAACGCTCCCTGACTTCAGATAAATCCGGTGATCTGAATCTTGCGCTGGACAATATCTATAATTTTGGTTTTGCCATCCATGACGATTACACCAACGCCCGTTTTCATCATGTTTCCCTCGGGTATAAGCTCGGGTTCGACAATGACAGCGACGCGGTGGACCTGAATGCAGTCGCCAGCCAGCCAGCCGCTCCGATAGCTGCAGCACCAGCAGCGGCTGCAGCTACCGCGTCGATCGACGTGGACTGGAGTAAGGCAGGCAACCGTGAGATCACCGTGCTCTACCCTGGTGAAACATCCATGGAGTGGGTCATGACCGGTAAAGACCATGGCGGAGCCAGACCCCTGTTGAAGGGCGGAGACCGCTGCGTCACCTGCCATGACAAAGAAGCGGCGGATATGGGAGCACGAATCGTATCCGGCCAGAAAGCGGAATCCACACCGATCGAGGGTAAAAGACCAGCCATCCCGGTAACAGTGGAGTCAACCCATGATGGGGAGCATCTCTATCTACGCTTCACCTGGCCCGAAGGAGACCATGCTCCCGTCCCGTTTGCAGAGGATGGAAAGATGGATCCGGACAACCCCATGAAACTGGCGATCATGTTCGGCACAGACGATGTGGAGTTTGCCGATCGATCCGGTTGCTGGCAGACCTGTCACCATGATGCCCGATCCATGCCCCATACCCCCGAAGCAGAGGCCGTGACAGGAGATGAAGCGGCTCAGCGTCTGGATGTCACCTCGGGTGTCACAAAATATCTGAAAGAGAGCCGCACCAAGGTCGAAGTGAAAGGACGTCGTGGTAAAAAACGGGGTGGCTGGAATAAACTCAAGAGTGAAGAGGAAATTAATGCCGCCCTGGAATCAGGTCTGTTCATGGATCTGCTGCGTTATTCCTCGGGTACCGGCGATACGGAAGATGGTTATATCCTCGATCAGAGGTACATGACCGGTGGTCAGGGATTCGACACGGTCGCCAGCCAGGAAGACGGCAACTGGGTCGTTACCATCAAGCGTAAGCTGAAATCCGATCAACCCGGTGATCTGAGTCTGGCAACCGACAAAATCTATAATTTTGGATTTGCCATTCATGATGACTATAGCGATGCCCGTTTCCATCATGTTTCTCTGGGTTACAAGCTGGGATTCGACAAGGATGAAAAAGGCGTGGAAGTCAATGCCACAGCGCAATAGAGAAGTGTACAACGGCCGGTAAGAAGATACTGGTCGGGCACGGTCGGGGCAGATCCGTATCTGTTCCCGGCCCTTGGTCTCTACAGGTAGTGAGTATAACTGGGTGGCGGTAGTTGCCGCATTGAACAAGAGTTGCTTTCATATAACCTAAGTATTCTCACAGGCTAAGGAGTCAACTGAACGAATGTTGCACACTATCATCAGGATTTCGCTCTTCTCGCTGGTACTGATTACCGGCATCGTCTCCGCAGGAGGAACAGACCCGACGGCAGAGGTGGAAATCATCAAGTTCAAGTTCGTGCCCCAGGAGGTCACCATCAAGGTTGGCGAAAGCATACGCTGGACCAATATGGAAAAACGCCAATATCACAGCGTATGGTTCGAGCAGACCGGTGAGCCGGAGCCCGATTACCTTTTTCCCAGTGATACTTTTGAACGCACCTTTGATAAGGCAGGCACCTTTCCTTATCGTTGCGGCCCTCACCCCAAAATGACAGGAACTGTTAGCGTCGAATAGATTGGTTCCACGTTTTTTTTGACAACCCTCTTTCATGAGTCAGGGATGGGAGCCTGTACCCTGTGGAAACTGAACGGTTTGACAGAGGTCAATGCCCATGGAATCACCCAACTGATAGATTTCATTGAACAAACAAGTTTCCTCAACCCCATGCCGGAGAGATGATTGACTCGAATTTTACCCAGTCTCCTAGCCGCCCTGATGTGCTGGACGACCAACGCTGCCTCAGAGGCCCCGATCCCCCCTCAGCGGCAGGCTGAGATTATCTATCTGTTGAAACACGATTGTGGTTCCTGCCACGGCATGCGTCTGGAAGGAGGACTCGGGCCGGCACTCACACCGGACCGGTTTCAGCTATGGAGCACCCAGGTTCTGGCCCTGACCATACTTACAGGTCGCCCGGGAACGCCCATGCCTCCCTGGCGCCCCTTCCTGTCGGAACGAGAGGCATTATGGCTGGCCGGGCAACTGAAACAAGGAATAAGGCCATGAACAGAGTGGTGAATGGAGTAGTTAACGAAGTGGCATACAGGATGATCACCCTGACCTGCCTGCTCTTACTGTCCCTTACCGTAAACGCAGAGTGCCTCGTCCGCGGTACAGGCGACCTGGGTATCGTAGTAGAGCGCGCGGCAGGAAGCCTCAAAGTATTGGATACCACCGCCCACAAAGTACTGTTTCGTGTGGAGGGTCTTGGCGATCTGTCTCATGCATCCGCCGTCTATTCCCGTGACGGTCGTTATGCCTATCTGTTTGGGCGGGATGGTGGACTCACCAAAGTGGACATCCTCTGTGGCAATATTGTCCAGCGCCTGGTACAGGGTGGGAACAGTATTGGCGGTGCCATCTCTCAGGACGGCAAGCTCGTTGCCGTATCCAACTACGATCCTGGTGGAGTCAAGATTTTCCGGGCTGATGACCTCTCCCTGGTATCAGATATCCCGGCCACCCCGTTTACAGAAGACAGACGATCAAAGACCGTAGGGCTCGTGGATGCCCCCGGAAACCGTTTCGCAGTCAGTCTGTACGATACGGAGGAAAGCTGGATCATCGACATGAACGACCCGGCAAACCCCGAAATCCAGCGTTTCACCGACATCGGACGACTACCCTATGATGCGCTGATCACACCAGACGGCCGCTATTACATCACTGGACTATTCGGCCAGGATGGACTCTCCCTGCTCGATCTCTGGCATCCGGAAAAAGGGCCACGAACGATTCTGGAGAACTACGGTAAAGGGCAAGAGAAACTACCCGTTTACAAAATGCCGCATCTGGAAGGCTGGGCGATTGCAGGTAACAGAGCTTTCCTGCCCGCGGTAGGCCGGCATGAAGTGCTGGTTGTCAGGCAGGGAACCTGGAAAATACTCGACCAGATACCGGTTCACGGCCAGCCCGTGTTTGTTATGGCCCGCCCAGACGGACGTCAGATCTGGGTGAATTTTGCTTTCCCGAACAATGATACAATCCAGGTGATTGACACTGAAACCCTTGAGATAACCAAAACCCTGAAACCCGGTGGAGGCACATTGCACATGGAATTCACCCCCCGTGGGGAAGAGGTCTGGATTTCGGTACGTGACAAGGATGAGGTGCAGGTGTACGACACCCAAAATCTTGAACTGATTCATCGCTTACCGGCCGACAAGCCGAGTGGCATCTTTTTCAGTGCACGCGCGCACCACACAGGACTCTGAACTCTTCCATGTCTACCCCGGCACACATCATCGATCAGAATCTCGGGCACAGGGAAGAGAAACTGGAATTACAGTTGAACGACCTGGAGAAAAAACTGCTCAATGAGTTTCAGAAGGGGCTGCCCCTCTCCCCCACTCCCTTTGCAGATATGGCCAGGTCCCTGGGAACCAGTGAGGCGCTGGTACTCAAAATCGTGAAACGACTCCAGAAATCCGGCGTCATCAGCCGTGTTGGCCCCGTGATCAAGCCCAAGCGCATCGGGACCAGCACCCTGGCAGCAATGGCGATTCCGGAGGATCAGCTGGAAGCCGTGGCAGACGCCATCAGCGCATACCCGGAAGTCAACCACAACTACGAACGGGAGGACCAGTTCAACCTCTGGTTCGTGGTCACCGCTCCAGATCAATCTCACCTGGACAAAATCCTGAAAGACATGGAATTGAGAACAGGTTATCAGGTGCTGAATCTACCGTTGGTCAAGCCTTATCACATCGATCTCGGGTTTCCCTTATGGTGCTGAGCGAACAGGACCGCAGGCTGATTGCGGAAATTCAGGAGGGGCTTCCCCTGACCAGCCACCCCTATCTCGAGATCGGATCCCGGATTGGTGCAAGCGAAGAGGATGTGATCGAACGTATCGGCAGACTGCAGGCCAGCGGCATCATCAAGCGTATGGGAATCGTGGTACGTCATCACGAACTGGGATACACCGCCAACGCCATGGTGGTCTGGGACGTACCCGATGAGCGGCTCGACGATATCGGTATGCGGCTCGGTAACCAGGATTGTGTAACCCTGTGCTACCAGCGCCCCAGGCGATTACCCGACTGGCCCTACAATCTGTTCTGTATGATTCACGGGCAAAATAAAGAGCGGGTACTGCATACCATAGATGCCCTTGTGGATAGTCAGAAACTGGGTGATATTCCCCATAAAGTGCTGTTCAGCGGCCGGCGATTCAAACAACGCGGAGCACGATACGTCTAAATGGACGAGACCGATCGGGCCATCATAAACGAGTTGCAGATAGGCTTTCCCGTCTGCGACCGACCATACCGGACCATCGCTGAGCAGATTGGCACCACGGAAGAGGATTTGATTTCACGGCTTGAAATCATGTTGGAACAACGCCAGCTTACCCGTTTCGGCCCCATGTTCCATGCCGAGCGCCTGGGTGGCGGCTTGAGCCTTTGCGCCATGCGTATCCCCGACAGTGAGTACGAGTGGGTGACGAATCAGGTCAACAGTTTTCAGGAAGTGGCGCATAACTATGCCCGGGACCACGAATTCAACATGTGGTTCGTTCTAGCGACAGAAACCAGAGAGCGCATCGATGAAGTACTGAAACTGATCGAGGCAGCAACTGGTTACCGGGTTTATAACATGCCCAAACAGCAGGAGTTTTTCGTCGGTTTGAAGTTTGAGGTGTAATCAACTTAAAATCCGCGCCGGAAATTTCTATTGGCCTGCATACGTGAATCGCCGACTCCCGTCACACCCCCTCCTTCACCAGGGGTATGCAAGCACAAGGGAGTATACTCATTTTCCACTGACCCGACCGATACCGTGAATACACACAGTACCCCTACCCTTGACGAACTAGACCGGAAAATCATCGTGGCGACCCAGCAGGGACTGCCGCTGGTGCCCCAACCATACCATCAGGTTGCCCTGGAAGTGGACGCCACGGCACAGGAAGTGATGGAGCGCTTTCAGGCAATGCTGGAATGCGGCATCATTCGCCGGATTGGCGCGGTACCGAACCACTACACCCTGGGCTTTCGAGGCAACGGAATGAGCGTTTGGGACGTGCCGGACGAAAAAGTACTCCACCATGGCAAAGCCATCGGCGCACTGGATTTCGTCAGTCACGCTTACCAGCGTCCCAGATACCTTCCGGAGTGGCGTTACAACCTGTTTGCGATGGTCCATGGAAAAGACCGTATAGAGGTAATGGAAAAGGTTAAAACAATCGCTGATATGCTCGGTACAGACGACCGGGCACACCAAGTACTGTTCAGCACCCGAATCCTGAAAAAAACCGGACTGAGGATCTGATAAGCATGTTTAGAATCTCCCATTTTATGGAGGATATCCTTGACCCTAAGCCCCTGGGACCGAAGCGCAACCCACCGGGGCCGGTGGTCATCTGGAATCTGATCCGGCGCTGCAACCTGACTTGCAAGCATTGCTATTCGATCTCCGCCGATACAGATTTCCCCAACGAACTGGATACGGAACAGGTTTTTGGGGTCATGGATGATCTCAAGGCGTTTCATGTCCCGGTATTGATTCTTTCCGGCGGGGAGCCTCTGCTGCGTCCGGATATATTCGATATCGCCCATCGTGCCAAAGGAATGGGTTTTTACACCGCACTGTCCACCAACGGCACCCTCATCGATGAGAGCAACATAGATCGCATAGATGCCGTGGGGTTCGACTACCTGGGTATCAGTATCGATGGTATTGCGGACACCCACGACAAGTTTCGCCGGAAGGAAGGGGCGTTCGATGCCTCCATGGAGGGCCTGAGACTCTGTCGTGAAACGGGCATCAAAGTGGGCTTGCGATTCACCATGACCAAGGACAACGCTCACGAACTCCCCCAATTGCTGGACTTGATGGAATCGGAGCGGATCGACAAGTTTTACTTTTCACACCTCAACTACGCCGGCCGGGGTAATAAAAACCGCAAGGACGATGTGTTCCTGCAAACCACGCGCTGGGCCATGGACCTGCTTTTCGAACGCGCTCTGGAGCATGCTCGAGACGGACGCAGCACCGAGTTCGTCACCGGAAACAATGATGCCGACGGTGTCTACCTGCTGAAGTGGATGGAGCGGCATTTCCCAGACCGCATCGAAGACATCCGTATCCGACTGGTCAGATGGGGAGGCAACAGCTCCGGGATCAATATCGCCAATATCGATAACCTGGGCAACGTGCATCCGGACACCATGTGGTGGAACTACAATCTTGGCAACGTCAAGGATCGGCCCTTTTCACAGATCTGGGTGGATACCTCCGATCCTGTCATGGCCGGTCTCAAAGCCTGGCCCCGCCAAGTGGGAGGCCGCTGCGGTCAATGCACCCATTTCGATATCTGTGGTGGAAACACCCGGGTACGGGCCATGCAACTCACCGGAGACCCCTGGGCGGAGGATCCGGCCTGTTATCTCACCGACGAGGAAATCGGCATCAGCGATGACAATGAAACATCTGACAGGCCACAACCAGTGCCCGCCGCGTTCTGACCCCGGACAAATGCCAGGCACTGCCTGACTATCAACCATTCATCCCTGCACAGCCCGACGGGATCAAGCACCGCTTTCATGAATCAAGACAGCAAGAAACACGACCCGGTATCAAAGCAGCGGCTTTTCATCAGCAGACGATGGGGGTCAACACTTCGATTGTTGACCGGCACCGTGGCAGCTGCACTCTCTCTCTACACCGCCTGCTCCATGGCAGAAGACGGGAAGGCAGATGCCACCAGACTCTACACCCAGTACTGTGCCGAATGCCATGGTGCTGGCCGCCTGGGGGCCATTGGTCCGGCATTGCTGCCGGAAAACCTGAAACGGCTCCGTCGCAAAGAGGCTCACAGCGTCATACAGAACAGCCGCCCCGCCGTGCAAATGCCCCCGTTCAAGGGGGTGCTGAACCAGGCACAGACCCAGGCACTGGTGGACCTGATATACAGCCCGCTGGAGCAGGTTCCCGTCTGGCGAATGGAGGAGATCAAAGCCAGTCAGATTATCTATCACCCGCCAGGAGAACTGCCAGACAGCCCCCTCTTCGATGCGGACGTCGATAATCTGTTCATGGTGGTGGAACTGGGTGATCACCACGCCACCCTGCTCAATGGTGACAACTTCAATCCCATCCATCGTTTTCCTACCCGGTTTGCACTGCACGGCGGACCCAAATGGGCAGAAAAAGGGCGTTATATCTACTTCGCTTCCAGGGACGGCTGGATCAGTAAATTCGATGTCTTCAACCTGAAATACACCGCAGAAATTCGGGCGGGCATCAATACCCGCAATCTGGCGGTATCCCATGATGGCCGCTATGTCATCGCCGCCAATTATCTGCCCCATACCCTGGTAGTCCTGGATGCTTCCGACCTCTCACCTTTGAAGGTGATTCCTGCCGTGGGGTCCAATGGCGTCAGTTCCAGGGTGAGCGCAGTGTATACCGCAGACCCTCGGGAGAGCTTTGTTGCCGCCCTCAAGGATATTCCGGAAGTATGGGAAATCAACTACTCGGACGAACCTCCGGTGGGTTTTTCCGGCTGGGTGCATGATTACAGGGAAGATTCCGGGGACGCACACAAAGAAGAGCCCTTCCCGGTACGTCAGATTGAAGTCAAAAACTATCTGGACGATTTCTTTTTTACCCAGAAGTACGACCAGCTGATCGGAACCTCCCGGGAACTGACCGAAAACGGTGAAAGCCAGAAAGCATCCCGGATTGTTGGAGGCCAGGTGGTCGATCTGGATTTAAAACGTGCCGTTGCCCGGGTCAACCTGCCCGGCATGCCCCATCTGAGCTCCGCCATCACCTGGAATCACCAGGGTAAAACGGTGCTTGCCACACCCAATATCAGGAAAGCGGAAGTCACTGTAGTGGATATGGAAACCTGGGAGGTCATCAAACGAATCCCCACCGAGGGTCCAGGTTTTTTCATGCGCAGCCATGAAAAAAGTCCCTACGCCTGGGTCGACGTGTTTTTTGGACCCAATCGAGACCTGATGCACGTCATCGACAAGCAGAGCCTGGAAATCGTCAAGACCCTGAGACCCGCTCCAGGGAAAACATCTGCCCATGTGGAGTTCACCAAAAACGGCAGTCACGCCCTGGTGAGTATCTGGGACATGGACGGTGCCGTGGTTATCTATGATGCCCATACCCTTCAGGAGATTAAACGGCTGCCCATGAAAAAGCCTTCCGGTAAATACAATGTACACAACAAACTGACCCGTTCTTCGGGTACCAGTCACTGACCCTCGCCCACGTTCGGACAACCTCACTACCGCCACAGGAGTCAATCCATGACCCGGGTATATTTCTTGTTTCCATTGCTCATGAACCTGATTGCCTGGACCGGCGGTGCCAGTGCCGATGATATCCGTTATCGGTTGGCTGGCGTGGAAGATGGCGATACCCTGAAAGTGACATTGGACGGACAGAGTGAGCGTCTGCAACTGATGGGGATCGATGCGCCGGAAAACACCAGCAACCCGAAACTGGCCAAAGACATCCAGCGCACGGGACTAAGTGCCGAAGCATTGCTCGTTATCGGCAATGCCGCCGCTGATCACCTGCGTTCCCTGACGGAATCCAGCCAGATCATCCGCGTCGAGAAAAACCGATTCCGGCGGGATAAATACGGGCGACTCTCGGTCATCGCTCATAATGACACTGGACGGTCCCTCAATCTGTCCATGGTGGAGGACGGTTATGCGGTCGTTCTGGGGCGTTACCCGGTACCTGATGCATTGAAGTCCGAGTTACTCCAGGCCCAGGAGGAAGCCATCCGGGAATCCCGTGGTCTCTGGGGCAGATACCCCGAGATAACCCGGACCTGGAGCGGTCGTGTCGGCAACTGATCAAGGGACACCGGATGACATCATCACCGACTTGAGATCTGACAACGTACGGTGGACGCTATGACAACGTGCACAAGCCCCGACCGCCAGCTCCCCAAGATTGCGGCCGATCAGCGTCTTATCCTCACGCGCAATCCCCTGCCCTATCAAATCTATTGACGCCCGGGTATCGTCTCCCAGAATGCGCAGCCGGGGCGCTGGATCAGAATGACATTGCTTACAGCTCCCACCCAGATCTTCCAGATGTTGCCGAAGCCCGGCCAGAGCCTCTTCCGCCACAGGCATGCGATCATCTTCCGCGGCGATCTTGACCCGATTCACCAGCTGAGAAAGACGTTTCATGGCATCCTTGAGCGGCTCTGTTTCCAGTGTCTCGGAATTCTCAACGGTAATCCTGCTGTAGTCCGGCGAGCGATAGCGCGCAGCTGCCACAGCACGATAGTCCCGATGGCAGGACCTGCAGCTCAAGCCGAGTTTACGTACACTTCTGGCCACTTGTTGAAAATCACCCTTCGATGCCGCCTGCTTGAGGGACTCAGCCACTTCCCGCTCCAATTCGTCCTGCCACTCCGGGACCATCTCTCCGATTTTCAGGTAGTGCTCCACCAGACGCTTCGCCCACTTTTCAAGGCGTGGCTGATCTTCAAGCACCCTGTATTCTCTGACAGCCTGCAACTCCCGGCGCAGTTTGAACATGTTATGGAGCCATACCTGCCGCTTGTTGGCCGGTTTGTACCATGCTCCGAGTGAATCCGGAGGCAAAGTAACCTCGCCGGCACTCAAGGAAAAGGAGTAAAGCAAGAGCAGCATTACAACAATTTTATTCATGGGATATCCTGAATTCACTTCTTTGACCAGGAGCCTGCCTGAGAATGGGGGCCGACCGGTTTTTGCTCCTGCAAAACCGGCACTTCCGCCCTCCATGGCGGTCGTAGCGAGGGAAAGCTGGATTTAGCCAGATTCTCCACAGTAGGCTCACTATTCTCGGACAGACTCCCAGGCAGTAACACTCGAACCAATGATCCGGCCGGAACCGGGTTTCTGTGGATTCCTCATCTGATCGGCAGAGGAATCACTGTTTGTCCCCCTGTCTGGATCAGAATCCAGCCAGTTTGTAACAAACCAGAACAATTTGTGCCTACCCCGGGCAATAGAGTGCATTCAGGGGTAATCAGTTCACGATTAGATCTGTACAATAGAGAGCCATCAACATACACCTGAACCATGCCTGGATAAAGCACCCCGGATTTTATCAACAAGCCGTCGTTCCTGAGCTGATTTGCAGCAATGCAGCATCGACACAGCTACAGGTCGAATCAGCTTTGGATGACAGGGTGCTGTTAAGGCGGTCATAAGCCGCCGGGACCAAATTGTGCTGAATAAAATGAAACGATCGATTGCGGGTTACAGCCGCCTGGAGATAGCCTTTGCGGCCACTCTGGCGACGCTTGTCGGGATCCTTGCCATAACCAAGTACCTGGAATTGTCAGAACTCACCGAAGGATCGTTGGAAGCGATGTTGGTGACAGCGATAGAACAAGGGCTCACAGACTATGGGGAGGAATCCAGGTACATCGGCAGGAAACCGCCCTTCCCCCCGGTGCTCGACCATGCGGAAATCGGAGGAACGGGAATCAGAAATCCATTCTTCGTTAATATTATCGATGAAGGTATCGCCGTAGAAGGCTGGAGCAAGACAGGAAGTCTCGACTACGTTTCACCCAATGGGATTCCTTACCAGTACGACCCCTCCATCGGTAGTTTCGGACCCACTGCCGATAAAAACGGCAAGCAGTTGTCCCAACCATCGGACACGAGTCAGTGAAACGACAGGGGTCGTAGCGCCATCGTCACAATGACCCGGTCAACGTGACAGTGACGGCAACCTCAACCCGGGAGTTGCAGCAGGGTGCAACAAGCGGTAGACGACAGTACCTTTCCAGGCCCTGATATATGGCGAGAGAACGGGCTGGCCAGTTACCGGAATAATAATCAGAATCAGATTTACCACGATATCGGAGAGATGTATACATGTTGAGGCTATTGGCGATTGTTGCGCTGTCACTGCCATTTCTGGTGGGCTGTGGTCAGAACACCGAGTATAAAACCACCGAAGTGGGTTCTTTCGTCGATGTACTTAAATCCAACGGTGTGGAAGGAACCATGGAAATAGCGACGTTGGACAACGAAGACATCGATTACGTCGCGACCTACGTCATTTCCGCTTTTACCAGCACGCGCATCCTCTCTTTTTTCAAGTGCCGGGACCAGGCAAGCGCCGAACACAACCTCAAGGAATCCCTGAAGAATCCAAAATTCAGCGGCCAGGCCAGAAACGGCACCATAATCCTTGCGGCAACTTTTTATCCACCGGATGAAGGGGCCGTCAAACAAATCAGGGAGTTATTCCTGGCCCACGATTTCACTAAATAACACCTGAAGAGAGAAACTTAAAATATGAAAGCACCATTAACACTGGTGGCGGGCCTGTTGAGCCTGTTCACTTGTAGTCAGGCCATTGCCGAAACATCCGGGGTTCAGGTGGAAAACCCATGGATCAGGGCAGCCCCGCCGGTAGTGAAGATTCTGGCTGCCTATATGACCATTGAGAACAAGAGCAGCCAGAAGCGAACACTGCTCGGCGCCGACAGCCCGGGATTCGATCGAATAGAGATTCACAATACAGTAATCGAGGATGGCCTGGCCCGAATGCTGCGGCAGAAACAGATAGAAATACCTCCTCAGGGTACCATCACATTTTCACCCGGCGGATACCATTTCATGCTGTTGGGACGCAAAGCGTCTCTTGAACCGGGTGATCGGGTGAAACTCAACCTGATCTTCAAAAACGGTGACAGACTGACCGTCAGTGCGCTGGTCAGTCGCGGTATGGAAATGCAAAGTGAAGGGATGGATCATTCGAAACATGGGGGACATCATTGAACAATCCCTGAATTAGCTCAGAGATTACGGAGTACAGGGATGTGGCGCCCGTTCAACAGCTGACAATCACTGAAAGATAAGCCGTTGTGAACCCTGCACTCCGGGCAACTGTTCGCTGAATAAGTTCTGGATGGACTTATTCAGCGAAGCCTCGATGCTACGGGATTTGCTTAAACGCCGAATCCGGGTATTGACACCTCAGTACAGATTTCGAATCTTATGGTACTGACCCGCGATTGTGGCCGGATCATGGGGGGGTGAAAATGAAGCGACCAGTCTTCCCCGAGGGTCGATCAGAAAAATCGAGCTGGTGTGGCTGATCAGGTAGGTGTCAGGAGAAGTGCCTGGCACTTTAAGATACCCCGCTCCGAACTGCTGAGCCACTCCATCGATCTGCTCTTTGTTCCCAGTCACTCCGATAAACTGCTTATCGAAAAATTCCATGTAACTGGACAGGGTTTTCGGAGTATCGCGTTCAGGATCAACTGAAATAAAAACAACCTGGTAATCTTTCGGCTGCTCACTCTTTTTTCCCAATTGATTTCCCACCCCGACCAGAGTTGCCAGCGTCATGGGACAGATATCAGGACAATAGGTGTAGCCAAAGAAAACAAAGCTCCAGGTATCTGAAAAACTTTCCAGATTGAATAGCCGCTCCCCCTGGTCGATCAGTGAGAACGGACCCAACGATCTGGGCTCAGGCCTGGCAACCCCCTGCAGTTCCGGAGGCACAGCGACCGGGCCCTGAAGCCGAAATGCATATGCCAGGCCGAGCACTGCTATGGATACGATCATTATCCACAGCATGCGATTGGAACCTACTTTCTTCTCCGACATGCCTCAATTTCCTCCTGTTCGGCAAACTCAATGGTATACCCATACCCGGGCTAAACAAACTCAATGAACACCGCTTCAATACGATATCCACGAACACCTTGACTATCAGCCCCCCCAGCCGTGTACATCCCCGGGCGATGGCCATCCTATGCCCCTGCCAGAATACATTACACAACCGGTAAATGGGGCAGGTAACAGACTCCCAAAGTATCCTGTATCCTGGGCCAGAAAGCGTGTCGTTCCAAATCCTTTGACAAACCCTGAACCAAACCGTCATGATCAAACGACTCCAATCACTACCAGCGGGTTCCTTTATGACCAACGTTGTCCTGGTTGACGCTCAGGGCCGGGAGACCGGACTAGGGGACAAGCTGGAAGTGCACCGATCCGGTGATTTACACCGTGCCTTTTCAATTTTTGTTTTCAATAATAGTGGTAACTTGATGCTGCAACGACGTGCAGCCGGCAAATATCACTCCGCGGGTCTATGGTCCAACACCTGCTGCAGCCACCCGTACCCTGGAGAGTCAATAACGGCCGCCGCACACAGACGGCTGCAGCAGGAAATGGGGTTTGGCTGCATTTTACAGGAGGTATTCAACTTCACCTATCGGGCCGAGGTGGGCCAGGGATTGACGGAGCACGAGTATGACCATGTTTTCGTCGGAATCTACAGCGGACAGCCGAAACCGTCACAAGCGGAAGCCCAGGACTGGAAGTGGGTCAGCCTGCCTTCCCTTGAAAACGATATTGAAGGCAATTCCGACCGATATACGAGCTGGTTCAAATTGATTATGGAAAATAATTCTTCGGCCCTTACCCATGGACTGAGGAACCTTAAGCGCCTCAGTAATCCTTAAAGGCCGCGGAAAAAATGAATCATCCCATCCTGCTGGTCTCTCACCTCAGCTTCTGATTCAGTTGCATAATCAATGATATGCGCTTTCATCTGCGCCTTGAATCTGAGCTAATACCCTGCACATTATGGGACGATACATAGTTTCCGAGGCCCTAAGACCCGCGACCCTGATCACCAGCACCCAGCTGATGACTGAGAAATAACGTGGCCGTAAACAAGGCCACGGCCCCGCCCTGATGGGTCGCTCCAAGGGCCACGGGCACATAAAGCAGCAGCGTTGAAATCCCCAGCCCTATCTGTACCAGCAGCACCACCAGCAGGACATCAAGACCCCGATGTATCCGTGTCGGCAGATCACGGTTGCGTCTGCCGACAAACCAGAACACGGGGATAAGCACGAAGAGTACCGCGGCCAGCACCCGATGATCGAACTGCACCGTGGTGACGTTATCAAAAAAATTACGCCAGTAAGGATCCAGACTCAACAACCCGTCAGGCAGCCACTGACCATTCATGGTGGGAAAAGTATTGTAGGCAAGGCCGGCTTTGAGCCCGGCGACGAAACCGCCAGACAGCACCGTGACTGTCGTCAGTCCGGTCAGCAGGTAAGAAAAACGCTTCAGACCCCGATTGACCGCTGCTCCCGAAGACTTAACCCGGGGAAGTAACAGATCCAGTGCGACCCAGAACATGTAG
The DNA here is from genome assembly GCA_024227135.1 of Gammaproteobacteria bacterium. Lineage (GTDB taxonomy): Bacteria > Pseudomonadota > Gammaproteobacteria > Chromatiales > Chromatiaceae > JAHEHQ01. The sequence goes on along the minus strand of JAAELC010000171.1, from coordinate 3,906 downwards.
GCGTAGATCAGAAATGCCAGCCCCAGGTGCGCGGTCAAACGATACTGACTCACATGGGGATCCCTTACCAACCCGCTCTTGACCATGTACCAACCGAGCAATCCCTGCAACCCCCCAAGCACGAACATGATGATCAGCTTGGGAATCAAAGGCTTATCAACTTTTTTCCTGATAATGAAATAGACCAGAGGCACAAAGAATATAATGCCGATCAAGCGTCCCAGAACACGATGTGCGTACTCGAACCAGAATATGCCTTTGAAGGCCTCCACATCCATATGGGAATTCTTAAGCTTGAATTCGGGGGATTGCTGGTACAGTTCGAAAACCTGCTGCCATTCGACCTGTCCCATCGGTGGAAGGATACCGATGATGGGCTCCCATTTGACCATCGACAACCCGGACCCGGTCAGTCGTGTCACCCCTCCCAGTACGACCATGGCATAAACTGCACAACAACAGATCAGCAACCATACAGCGACTGCTATCTGCGAACTCCTGTCTTGCATATCCCCCCCGGCATCAGGTATAGAGTTATTTTGAATATCCAAACCATCCGATAGTATTCACTCCACGTGACCGGCGCAAGCCCACCCTGGTGTTTCCCGAAACGTGGGGCTGTCGGTCAAACAGTTTCGTTACGCCGGCAATCTGCCCGTATAACTTCGAGGCCATCGTCATGAATTTCTCCACTCCGGCAGTCGCTGCAACGACATTGGCTATCATCGTCATTGGCCTGTTTTTCATGTTTGGGGGAGATCCAGGCAGTGAAGAGCCCTGGAGCACCCGCAAGACCCAACTGACTCAGACGGCTGAAAACGCACAATCCCTGATCGATACCGTCAACCAGTACATACGCTTCAAGGGTGAACCTCCGGATAATCTCGAATCGATGGTCCCTGATTTTATGTCTGAGGTTCCGGAGCCAGGCTTGCCGGGATGTGGAAGGTTCAAGTTTCTGAATCTGGGTGCCGGCAAACTATCCGTTGTCTGGTATGACCTGGGCCTGCGGTCGGGACCCCAGAAATCATCACGTCGCTTGTCGGTGGATGGTGATCCAAGACACGCCATCCTGGCCCTCACCCTGAATCAGAACGATATCGTCATCGACGCCAGATTCGAACGAATGCCCAAGAATGCCGGAAAACTGACATTCGACTCCAGGCAGTGGAAAGAGAGATCCAATCGCCTGGAAATGGCACTCCAGCTACCCGACTACATGAACCTCAGCAAAATGCCGAGAACTGCGCTCGAGGAACAGATGGGGCCACCCGACGGCACCAGAATTCAGCGTGATACGCCGTGGGAGTTACGCGTTGCCTGTCCCCAGGGATTTACCAAACGGGAACTTTTTTTTTACTGGCCGACAGAGGAATACCCCGAAATGATCTATGGAGGCGACACGGAACCAGTCGGCCGCTGGGTGTACGTCCACAAACCTTAGGGTCCGCGCAAAAACAAGTTCACCTTTCTGAGCGTCGAGGCGCGCGGCTGCCAAGGCGTTAGGAACGCGAATAGTGAACTATTCAAGCGACGAACAACGCAGGCAGACGGGATGGATCGGCGGTCATAAATGTGAAGTTATTTTGAAGCGAGCCCTTAGAAAGATTTCAATAAGACCCGATAGGAAAAAGTCTCCCGGCCAGGCCCCTTACCTCTGGTTGATTGTGGTATATTGCCGCGAGTAACCCGTAAGCAATGGGCATCGTCAACCGAGATACTCCCTGACATCCAGGGAGAAGCACGGAATAACGAAATCCGGCAGTTATATTTCCATCATTGTCTTACACCCCACCCATAACACATTTATTAATATTTTTTTTCTAAGAATAACCAACCTCCCCCCTTGCCCGTACCTCAAACCATCAGAAAAGCCGATCCACCCCCTGTCAGGCCACTGATCAAATGTGTCATTTGGCACAATTTTTACAACCAAATTGACCTATATCAAAGCTCGAGCAGGATTGGTGCCTATAGTTCTAGGGTATCGGCCTTGTTCAGGAGTGACGATCCCGGAATTCATATTGGCCCGCGGAAAAAGGAGGGTAGTCTCCGCGCGAGGGGACGGGAATTTCAAATAAACGGGGACGATCAATGCCGGAACGCGGCAAAGATAAAAGAATCGACAAGCATCCACTCATAAACCAATACTCAAGCGATATAGAGGTTCCCGAATGAACGATACAACGAACAAAGAAGATCAGGAGGAAGAACGGATTCCTGCCATGCAATCACTGATCGACAACCCGTTCCTGCTGCTTTTCATCGGCGTCGCCATGCCCACAGTGTTCTACATCATCTGGGGCATCATGGAGATCGTCACTCTTCCAATAGCCCCCTGATTAGTAGGGAAATAAGTACGCAATGGGCTCAGCCAGGGCAATTGCACCAATTTACAATAACCAGAACCCGAAAGGGGGGAACTAAGATATGACTTCATTTATGCCGCCTGCAGACCGCATATGGTGGAAAGTGCCGGTGGGTCGCCAGGAGATACTGTGGGTCGCCATCGCGCTGGTCTGGTGCCTCATCATGTTTTTCATGATGCCTTACTGGCACATTTACGGAAAACAGAATCTTTCCAACGAGGCCTATCAAACCACACCCGCCAAGTTCGGGGCGAAAGTTCAGGCAATGATCGATCAGCACAAAGTTGGAGAGGAGGCTGGTCTACCCATCGTCAAGCCACCCGCTGGCAGTGACGTCTACATGCTCGGAAGACTCTGGCAGTGGTATCCGATCCTTGAACTGGAGAAAGACAAGACCTACAGGCTGCACCTCTCCTCCATGGATTGGCAGCATGGTCTCTCCATACAACCGATCAACATCAATCTGCAGGTGCTGCCCGGTTATGAAATGGTCCTGACGGTAACTCCGGATTCGGCGGGGGAATACGGGCTGGTCTGCAATGAGTATTGCGGCATCGGCCATCACACCATGCTGGGTAAGATCTACGTAAAGGAGTAATCGAATATGGCACAGTTTCGAACCTGCCCCGATACGGGGCTCTATTTTCACAAATCCGCGGAAAGCCTGATCAAGGCTAATGCCGTTGTGGCCGCCGTATTCCTGCTGGTTGCCGGCGTCCTCGCCCTTCTGGTGACACTGACCCGCTGGCAGGCCATACACCTGCTTCCTGCGGACCAGTTTTATATGGCTCTGACAGCCCATGGTATCGATGCGCTGATTTTCTGGATCATCTTCTTCGAGATGGCGGTCCTCTATGTGGCATCATCGGTGCTGTTGCGCTGCCGACTCGCCACACCGGTCTGGGGATGGGTCCAGTTCGTATTAATGCTGGTCGGCTCGGTAATGACCAATGTTGCCATCTTTCAGGGTGGTTCCAGTGTCATGATGACCTCCTATGTGCCGATGCAGGCAGCTCCCCATTTCTACCTGGGGTTGATTCTGTTCGCCGTGGGCGCATTGATTGGCTGCTTTGTTTTCTTTGGTACGCTGGTGGTCGCCAAGGACGAAAAAACCTATGAAGGATCGGTACCCCTGGTGACCTTTGGTGCGATAACAGCCGCTATCATTGCTGTGTTCACCATCGCATCCGGTGCCATCATCCTGGTACCCACATTCCTCTGGTCGATCGGATATATCGGCAATATCGACGCCGCCATGTACCGGATCATCTGGTGGGGATTGGGGCACTCCTCCCAGCAGATCAATGTCGCGGCCCACGTGGCCATCTGGTATCTCATTGCCGGCCTGGTATTCGGTGCGCGTCCCATGTCCGAAAAGGTCAGTCGCGGCGCCTACCTGCTCTACATTTTCTTTCTGCAGCTGGCCTGTGCTCACCACATCCTGGTTGATCCGGGTGTCAGTTCCGAATGGAAGGTGTTCAACACCAGTTACGCGATGTATCTGGCGGTGCTGGCCAGTATGATCCATGGTCTGACC
>JAAELC010000170.1 GCA_024227135.1 Gammaproteobacteria bacterium | reverse complement strand
TGCAACCACAACCGGGCATCGACATGTTTACTCATCCGCATGTACTCTCTGCCGATAACATAAGCGCTCTGCACGTACACCCTGTCCTGGTTTTCGAAATTGACCATCAATAAGATCAGAGTTTTGGTGTGATTGCCTTCTCTGGATGCTTTCAGCAGATCGGATATCAACTTTTCGTATTTGTGATACTTCATCGCCATGGTCTGCAGGCCTTCGCTCGCCGCCTGTTCTAGGTTTGAAGAGACCTTTCTATCGTTGATGACTCCGACCAGAATCAACAACGCCCTAGGGTCTTTGATGTTTCCCAGGGCTCTGGCCGAGTCGGCTTTTGCCACCTCGCTGGCATTTTTCACGAGATGCTCTATGCAGAAGGGCATCATGTTGTTAATACTGTCCTGTTTATTGGCCCAGTGTGTCAGGGAGGCAATGATGAGGATGGACAGACCTATCAAGCCCGCGACGAACAGTATCGCGAATAGCAGCGAAGGGCTATCGGAGTGGGCAACAGTATCGGGTTCGGCCCGAAGATCACTTGCGACCAGCCAAAATAGCGCAATTATACTGAGGACTCTAATTTTGAGTAAATTCGGGATTTGAAAAACGCATGTTGACGTCGGTAGATAGAGAGGAAAATTTTGCATGACTTTATCCTGACTCCCTTGATAGTTGCTCGAATCGTTGCAATCTGTCGCTGGTCTCCGAACTAAATTCGGAGCAGTTACAAAATTGTAACGGAATTTTCGCATATGCCAAGCGTATACAGGAGGCATAAATCGTGCCTGGCAGAAAACTCGACTATTTTCGGAAATCCCTACAATAGCACTCAATTAATATGGGGCGTTATTCATTACGGCCCACGCCTTTTCCCTGCTGTAGTACTGCAAATGATATTAATTCCTATTTATGGTGGCCTCGGGATATACGTACCCCTGCCGCCTTAGCTGATTCGACTCGGCTTCTCAAGCAGCCTTTTTTTGTAAGGACCACGTTTTCGTTCCTCTTTCTCGCGTTCCTGCTGTCTTAATACCGCGCCAAGGCGTTGGATGTTGCGCGCCACAATGGCCAAGCCGATATAGTGTTTGAAACCCTCTATGCCGTGATTTGGGCATTTGTGCAGTCCATGCTGTTTGAGGGCGTTGATGGCCGACTCCACCACCGAGTGCTCCTTGCGCAGTTGGCTAAATTCCAGCTCGGATTCCCGTGCCTTGTCAGCTTGCGTGCGTCGGCCCTTCTTGGGTAGCACCACACATTCCGAGCGCTCTTTGAGCGCTGCCTGATTGGCGGGGCTGTGGAAGCCTTTGTCCATGCTGATGGCACGCAGCCGGGGAAACCGCTGTTGGGTTTCGTCCACCATGGCAATGGCGACTTGGTCGTCGGTAGTCCTCTCCATCACCTGATGATGCGTGTCCTTTCGGCAAGCCTGTATGACGCCGTGGAGCGGAGCGGCTATCCTCAACACCTGGATTCAAAGGTGGAGGATAGCGAATGGGGCAGAAGATTTCACACCCGGTGGCACCCGTGCTGGAGGAAGCGCAGCGCCGCTTTGCCAGCTGGCGCAGTACGGGGCATAAAGGACGACGAATTCCAGAGGAACTGTGGCAGGTGGCGACCCTGGCCGCCAGGGAGCTTGGTGTAAACCCCGTCTCCCGAGCCATTGGCCTGGACTACACAAGACTCAAACGTCGAGTCGCCGGAAGCGATGGAGTGAGCCCACGGACGAAGCGTTCGCCAACGACTACCGAGCCAACCTTCGTCGAGATTGCTATGGATACCGTAACCCGGATGGCGGAGTGCGTAGTCGAGTTCGAGGGCGCACGAGGAAAGTTCACCCTGCGCCTGGCCGGTCACAATCCGGCGGATGTCGTGGCCTTGGCCGAAGTGCTTTCAAGGCCCGGGCAATGATCCAGATCACCCCTCAGATGAGGATCCTGGTGGCGGTGGATCCAGCGGATTTCCACAAGGGGATCGATGGCTTGGCGCGACAATGCCGCCAAGCGTTGCAAAGCAACCCCTTCTCCGGCGCACTCTTCATTTTCTGCAACCGCAGCGCCAAGGCAATAAAGATCCTGGCCTACGACGGTCAAGGATTCTGGCTCTGCCAGAAAAGACTCTCGACGGGGCGGTTTCGCTTCTGGCCGAGGGGCACCGAGGCGGTGAAGGAACTTCAGGCCCACGAGCTGCAGGTGCTGCTGAGCGCCGGCAATCCGGAAGGGACG
>JAAELC010000169.1 GCA_024227135.1 Gammaproteobacteria bacterium | reverse complement strand
TGTCTGCGAGGGTAGGACGTAATACGCTATCTCATCCCAAACCGTATCCCACGTTTTACGACCCGCTAACCGCGACTCATGTGTCCTTAACGCATCAGTAGTGGTGTACTTCTTCATCCGAACAAACTCTTCTTCTCACCTTTCTTTTTCAGAAACCGTGATGAGGTAGCTGGTTGGGTGTTCCCGGTCAGATATGAGACATTACGCACTGGGGCAGGGGCCTCACTACCAGGGGATATCGTGGACTCAAGCCCACCTGAAGGTGGTTTGATGACCTCTGCGCGTTGCTGCTCTTGTGTTGCTTCCGGGGCCGCAGCAGGTGTTGGGGCCGTAGGGGCAGGGGCGCTTGGTCTTGAATATCCAGATGACACCGGGGCTGGTGCGGGAGCCGGTGCAGGTTCTTTTTCAGCATACGGATTGCTACCCATACGAGTGCGGCTACCTACAATCTTGTTATAGAAAAAGCCGTTGTGCCAAAACTGATTTGAGTTTTTGGGATTGACCGACGCACCGGATGGTGTCGCGTCTCCCGTATGATAATAGCCTGAGCCTTGACCGATTTCTCCTGGCA
>JAAELC010000168.1 GCA_024227135.1 Gammaproteobacteria bacterium | reverse complement strand
CAAATTTCTTCGCAGCATCTGCGGCAGGAAGCCCCTCGTGGTAGAAGGCTCGCATCGCTTCATAGTGACGATGAGCGGTGCAGGATGGGTGACTGAAGAATGTTTTTGGGTCCACAGATGGATACTATATATACCGGAACTATAGTTCAATATCAATTATTATAATTACCTGAGTTAGCACTGTAGAACCGTTTATATGGCGTTTTTTTGTGGTTTCGTGGGATTTAGCGCTACTCTGCGTATGTTTTATGAAGATATCAATTTCCATACATCTGATATTTATAGTACCCATACTGGGGAAACCGGGCGTCAGGTGCTAGTAAAGGAACTCTCGCACTTGGATAGTGGGGCGGGATGTAATCCGTATAAACCGATCTTAGTGGAGCGCCATGCGTTACTTTAACCCTTGTTTTTATGGAATTAAATCGAAATATGATTTGGCTGGACTCGGGATCTGCGTGTTGGGCAGAGAATGCGACCATGAAAATGGTTCGGCCCGAGTGGGCTAACGGGTGAGGAAGACTGGTACTTCAAATATCGTAATGAAAATCCATGTTCATGGTAAACGATTGCCTTGATTCAAAATTGAGGATTTATTTCGTAGCCAAATCAGGTTGTTTTCGAGAACACCGAACCGTCGGTCGTTGTTCCCAGCAGTGGCTTAGACATGTGGGTAATCAGGTTCTGGAATGCCATCGACCTGGAAAGAAAACTCTCAGATTTACAAAGCTATTACAACCTTCACCGCCCCCCCAGTTCTCTGGATGGTGACACGCCTGCCGAAGCCGCTGGGAGTGCATCCCAATTTCCCATTCAGTTGGGCAACTTCCATTGGCAACCCCACTGTAAGGAACTTTATCAGCTACCCATAGCCGCTTGTGTACGAATTCGCCAGGGACAGGCCGAAGTTTCACGGGTGCTTTTGGCACGGATTCGCGAAAACCTGGAACTCTCTGGCTACCAGATTTAGTGCGCTATACCAGGTACAATAACACCAGTACGAATACTTAGGGCCTCGAAAATTATGTATCATCCCATAATGCGCGGGGTATCAGCTCAGATTCAAGGCGCAGATGAAAGCGCGTATCATTGATTATGCAACTGAATCTGCAACGCAGACAACGTCCATGGATGGACTAGATTCACGCGAGGCAGGATGCCGGTAGTGATAGCTGAGGTGAGAGATCCACAGGATGGGATGATTCATTTTTTCCGCGGCCCTAGCCCTTGGCATCCAGCATCTCGGTCAAAGCACGAAACAGATCCGTTTCGGTGAGCATGCCGATCACATGCTTGCCATCCTCCATCACTGGCAGACAACCAATGTGATCTTTAACCATCTGCCTGGCGGCCATGGCCAGAGGGGCGTCCGGTGCGATTGTCTCAACCGGTGTATGCATGACTTCCGATACCTCCACCGGAGCCTCCCGGAAGTACCGCGCAGCCAGTTGCAGATCCCGACGTGCGAGAATACCCACCACTTCGTCATTTTCATCCACCACCGGCAGGTGATGCATGTTCTTACTGTCCATGATCCCGAATGCCACGTCGTAGTCGGCGGTCTGACTGACGGTCACGGGTGATTTGCTCATATAATCACTTACTTGCATCAACGTACTCCTCAAAACTGAGATCGGCTCCGGTAGCTTGACACACACCACCATACCAATTTTTTACAGTTTTATTAGCAACTTAAACAAACTATCTCTTAAACTGAAACAACTACAGAACAGCCCAATAGCCACTGCCCGAAAAATCAGTAGGATCTTGGGGTATAACTGAATTTCTGACCGGCAACGCTGGCCTCTCCCATCAATCCACCTTTGGATACCACGAACACAGCCATGCCTTTGTTGTACCTTCCCACTGTGGTGGCATCGTGTTTGCCACCGCTGATTCCCGCGGAACTTCCAGCCGTGGTTGCCGACGCAGTGGCGGCCGCCGTGATAACGGTCGCCTGCATGTTGGCACCAATCTCGTAATTACCTCCGGAAAACTCTTTAAATGCGCGTTCATCCTGGAAAAAAATGATTTGGCTATAGGCCTTTCCACCCGCCTGAAACCCTACTGACAATTGGGTCATCGAGGCATCCCCCACAGGTTTTTCCGCTACGAAAACCCTGCCGCTTCCAAAAGCACCGCCAACGATAAATCCCCCTTTACCTACAGAAGGAAATACAGCGTAACCATAAGCCGTATCGAAGAAAGCCCGACTCTCCCCAGCGTTTTTGAAAATATCGACAGTGGCCTGGTATTCGTCTGCAAAGACGTTGGTGACCGACAGCAGTAAAAGCAGAAACACCATACTAGATTGAAAAACCAGCTTCATAATCCCGTTCTCCTCGTTTTCCTCGTTTTCCTTGAATGCGAAAGTCTGAATTCTACACGATTTAGGGGGATGAGACGGAGTGTAAAGCCACCCATTCCAATCCTTGCCCCATCGATTCCAACCTGGAGGGATGCACGAATACCGGAGAGAACCGAGTACCCGGGATTCGTAAGACCGGAACAGCAGGCACCTGTCCATCCTGGCAACAATCAACTGCTATAGCACCAGAACCATCCACCCCCGAGGGTCTTCAAAACTGTACTTCCAGTGCACTGCACAAATAATTCATAAAAGGCGTTGCCTGCCGGAATCGACCAGCCACAAACCGGCTGAAATCCTTCCTGCAGACCTGCTGGTCATCAAAGGCGCTGCAGGCTATAAAATCCTTCCGCTTCAGGTCTTCTACCAGCGGATGTTCAGGGGGATAGCCCCGAGGTGGCCGCTTCAGGGATTCGCCCTCCAATGCATAGTGAGACTTGAAAGGCCTGTAGTTATTTGCCTGCTGCCAGGAAGCCGGGTTGTCGACCACAAAATCACGGATCTTTGCGAGTACCCGGGACTCCGGGCGCCAGATACCAACACCGATAAAGCAACCCCCAGGCTGGATATGTACATAGTAGCCGGGAGCATGAACATCCCTGCCCAGTTCATGCCGAAACTGAATACCGATATTCGTTTTGTAAGGGGTCTTGTCTTTAGTGTAGCGAATATCCCGGTAGACCCGCATCAGCGATCCCCCGATCTTCTTCGGTATCGCCCGAAAATGGGGGGACAACCGCCGCAGACCCGGTGCCATTGACTCGATAAAAGCCAGCGCGGGCTCCCTTACTTCAGACTCATAGGCCTGTTTGTTTTCTCCAAACCACTCACGGTCATTATTTCTACTCAGTGCTTCCAGGAAAGGTATGCAACCTTTAGGAAATCCTGTGAAACCACCCATACAATTCTCCCATGCAGGTTTTACACGAGCTACATCGTCGATTCAGGAAACTTAGAGGTTTCGGAGATTTTAAAAACTAATGCATCTGATCACTTGCCGATGATCGATCACCAGGTTCCTCTCCCTGAACCGAGGCCGCCTTCCGACCACTCCGGATCAGCTTTCTACCCAGACCGGTTGCCAGATTACGATAAATGATGACACCGATATCGGGACGCAGCCTGATCAGCCCCATGATTTCATCGTAGGGAAGCGCTGCTGCCTCCACTCTGGATCTTGCCAGCGCAGTGGCCGAATGACCGGTTCGGGTCAAAAGAGACATTTCGCCCAGGCACTCACCCGGCAGCACACTCCCAACCACCCCATCACTACTCGATGTGGTGACCGATGCCTCCCCTGTTAAAACGATATAGGTATGCTGTCCCACCTGGCCCTCCTGGACGATGACATCACCGTTTTGAAAAGTCAGCAAAGTACAGCGTCCGGCAACTAGGCGCACCTGCTCATCGTTCATACCGTTGAACAGTGCGATCTGTGGGATAGCCTCTGCCACCCTGGGAATCACCTGGCGATCAATAAAGCCTCTGAGTACCAATCTGGACAGCTGTTCACACTCGGGTATGATCTCCATATTTCTACGGTCCGGCTTCATCGTGATACGAGCCATCCGGATACCGTCCAACCTTTCTACTTCATGAAATACCATAGCGGGAATATAAGCTACGGGCAGGAATCCCAGCTCTAGAAGTGTACGCTGCATGCTCGGTGCATAAGCGCTGACATCCACTTCCAGATACTCGATGCCCCACAGAGAAATCGATAATCTGATCAACTCCGATAACAGAAAACGAACCGGGCTGGGTGTCAATGAGATAAGCTCAAAGATACGGGCCGTCTTTTCCACAAGATCCAAAGAGAACCCGATGCCACCGACCAGGTGACCATGTTCCCGGGCAATCAGGTAGTTGGATTGCCGTGAAGTGATCCAGTGCAGTCCGTAATGGAGTCGAATGGGTCCGAATATTTCCCGCTGGTGTACCCGCCCCCGCTGAAAGTGCAGCAATGCCGAGTAATCCTCGGTGGTCAACTCCTCCAGCTCAAAACGCCCGTCGTGGGGATAGACACCGGGCTGTTCCTCAACGATAGCATCACAGCTGAGACCACAGTTACGCTGTGCCATCTCCGCCAGGGGGTAAACTTCTGCAATGATTTTCGGGTGATTCCTGCGCAGCTTGAGCGAATCACCGAAATAGTGAACGAATATGGTCAGACTCTCTCTATCAGAAAGCAACAGTTTCATGGGCTGAAAGCCGATCGGCGCAAACCCGTGATTTAGTGCTATCTTCTGGGCGTAGATGTGTACTGCTCGAGGCTCCACCAGCGCCAGATGTAATCGTCCGGAGAGACGTTCCAGCCGATGCTCCATCAACAGCTTTCCCACCCCGCGTTTTCGCGCTTCCGGGTGCACTACCAGCCGACCGAACACACCTAGAAGGTCCGACTGGCCGCCCATGGACAGAAGCACCGATGCCGTACCCAGTATGCTGCCATTCTCCAGGTCTTCCGCCACCAGCAGAATGATGTCGTCGGAGTACACCATTTTTTTCAACAACGGAATATCGTAAAACTGGGGATGGGAGTAGTCTTCTCCGTAGATGGCCAGAAAAACATCACGAATCTGCTCTACGTCCGACTCCGTGGCATCGCGGATTCGGATCATGAGAGTATCGACCGGGCCGCCACCCGGGAAATATTGGCAAGATAGGTCGCCCCGATTCCCAGAACATCTTCATCAAAATCGAATTGGCTGGAGTGAGCGGGGTATCCCTCGCGGCCGGGAATCTGAGCCCCATAGCGCACATAGCAGCCAGGCACATGATCAAGGTAATAGCTGAAATCCTCGCCACCCATATTGGCGGTGGAAAGTTTGATCACCTTGTCCCGGGTGACCGTCTGCAAGGCCGCCGTACGGGCCAGCCCGGTCATATCGTCGCTGTTGATCAGGGGAGGAGGTCCCCGCCTGATTGCGACTTCAATACGGGCATCGTGCAACTGGGCAACCGAGTCGGCAATTCTCCGGATGGATTTATGCAGTTCGGTACGCACAACCGGGTCCTGGGCCCGGATCGAACCCTCGAGATGGGCGTGACCGGCAATCACATTACCGGCCGAACCCGCATCGAAGCGTCCGATGGACACCACCGAGGGATGGGCTGGATTGATTTCCCGGGAGACGATGGTCTGCAGCGCGATCACCAGCAGACTCCCCACCACCACGGCATCCACTGCTTCATGGGGACGGGCCGCATGCCCTCCCTGACCGGATATCTTCAGCGAAAATTTATCGCTGGATGCATTGACTGCCCCCTCTGTGACGATGAGGGTACCGCAGGGATAGTGTCGGTCGATATGACCACCGAATATCATGGCGACGTCATCAAGAACACCCTCGTCAATGAGCCTCCTGGCACCCAGGGTCGTCTCTTCGGCAGGTTGAAATATCAATCTTACGGGAAGCAGGGGGGGATCCCCCCTGACCAGCAGCATTGCGGCCCCCAGCAACATGGACGTGTGTCCATCGTGAGCACAGGCGTGCATCACTCCAGGCACCCGGGAAGAAAAAGACAGACCGGTCTCCTCTTCAATGGGCAAAGCATCCAGATCTGCCCTCAGTGCGATACAGGGTCCTTTCAGCTGACCGGCAATCTCTGCCACCACTCCGGTTTCCCCAACGTTACAACGATAAGGCAAATCTAGTTCCTCGAGAACCCTGCACACCTTTGAGGCGGTTCGGGATTCCTGCCAGCCTAGTTCCGGATGTTGATGAATATCACGCCGAATGGCGATGAGTTGCTGCTGAATATCAGGGCTTAACATTCCCGCCTCTCCCTTACCCTCCGGTTCTAACTGGAGAGAAATGATCTCTATTGCCACACATTTTCCGGGTGTAATTTCAGTATAGTAGCGAGCATCCCGGCAAATACTGAGCCTGGTCAGGAAAGTCGTCGAATTTGCTTGACCCAGGCAAAGCAAACATTCAGCTATCCGATGAGTGTCAGGGGCAGAATCAAAAATGGATACGGCATGGTTAGCCGGAGAGATGGACAACCCAGAGCCGGCAGAGGACCACTTTCCCAGGAGCCGAAGCCCCCTGCAGTCCGATAGAAAACCGGGCTTTGGGGGAACTCCAGGCTGTATGTTCGATCAGTGTTTTCCGGTAATTCCACCCATCATCGGAGCGGAATCCGGATCATGCCATGAGTCGGTCAGAGGGCCTGCCGCTCTTCGTCGGAATCCGCAAATTCCACCGCGACACTGCGGAACTCCCCTTCGATTTCCAGAAATCCATCCACCATTTCCGGATCGAAATGGGTTCCTCTGCCATCGCTGATGATTTTGACGGCCTGGCGGTGGGACATGGGGGGCTTGTAGACCCGTTTACTGATTAGTGCATCGTAAACATCCGCAATCGCCATCAAACGCCCCGATACGGGTATCTCCTCAGCACTCAGCCCATAAGGGTAGCCTGTGCCATCCCATTTTTCCTGATGGGTTTCCGCAATTTCCCGGGCGAATCGCAGAAATGAGTTGTGTCCGAGCCGACGTTCCACACCCCTGATCGCGTCTCGGCCAAACTCGGTGTGTTTTTTCATCTGCTCAAACTCCTCGTCCGTGAGCTTCCCTGCCTTGAGCAGTATATCGTCCCGAATCCCCACCTTACCGATATCGTGCAAAGGGGCTGAAAGATACAGCAACTCGATGGTCGTATCGTCGAGAAACGGGGCATATCTGGGATTTTTCTGCATGCGATTGGCAAGCAGGCGTATATAGTTCTGGGTTCGCCGGATATGCCCACCGGTTTCGGGATCCCGATACTCCGCCAGCGCACCCATGGCCTCGATGGTGATTTCCTGGGTCTGCTTCAGCTCCCGGGTCTGCTCATCGACCATTTCCTGCAGGTTATCGCGATGGCGCTTCAATTCCAGCTGGTTATTGATTCGGGCTTTGACCAGACTCGGGTTTATGGGCTTGGTGATGTAATCCACAGCCCCCAGCGCCAGTCCCTCAGATTCATTTCCCGCATCGGACAGAGCGGTGACGAAAATCACGGGGATGTCCCGGGTATCCGCCTCACTTTTGAGCCTTGCACAAACTTCAAAACCATCGATACCCGGCATCATGACATCGAGCAATACCAGATCGGGGGTCGGTTGTTTCTTTGCCAGTTGCAGGGCCTTGTAACCGTTGGTCGATGCCAGCACCGTATACTCGTCCTGGAGGTTTTCTGCGAGTATCCGGATATTGTCCGGTACATCGTCCACGATAAGAATACTGTACTTCCTGCTCATACTGCTTTCCGATCACCGGATTGGTGTTGCTCAATATGGGCAAGCACTTCGCTCGGCTTGAGTGCCTGAGTGGCATTACCGGCCCGCACAAAAAAAGATTCATCGTTGTCACGCCGGAAAAACACCGGCCGCGTCGACCGCAGACACTGAATCAACAAAATCCGCTCCCCTTCCAGCGTTCGGACCACGGACTCCACCAGGGGTACGAATTCCACTCCCAGGGTGGATTTCAGAAGGTTGTTCCAATGCAGCAGCATTTTATCCTCATTGGAGAATCCGTCTTTCTCGAGCCCCAGAGCCTGCCCCCCATCATCCACTCCCACCATGAGCACACCTCCATCGGTGTTCAGGAAAGCAGCGACGGTTTTCAAACACTGGTTTTCGATTTTTTTATCCGCCCTGTCAGCGGCCAGGTTCCAGCGCAAGGTGGATTTAAACTCGATACGTGCCCCCTCACCTGCCGACACCATAGGCACCAAATCGTCATCCGAGTAGGTTTCGAACCCACCGGCAAGACGCTGCTTCAACTGGCGGTTCTGGTCGTTGAGTTCCCGCTGCTCGACATGAATGGCCAGTTGAGTCCGAACGCGGGCTTCAACGACCGTCGGATCAAACGGTTTGGCAATATAGTCCACCGCGCCCGCTTCCAGCCCCCTTAACTCATGCTCCGCCTCGGTCTTCGCGGTAATGAATATCACAGGTATCCCAGCTGTATCCGGATCCGATTTCAACTGCTCGCAAACCTCATAGCCACTGATGCCCGGCATCATGACATCCAGCAGAATAATATCGGGGGGCGATCCGGATCGGGCGATTTTCAGTGCCTTCTCCCCATTTATTGCCGCTTTGACCAGATACCGGTCTTGGAGCATCTCCACCAACAATTCGATGTTTGTGGGGGTGTCGTCCACTACCAGAACAGTATGCTGACGTTTATCCACGATCAGTCTCCATAAGCCAACCTTCCAGGGTCTCGATCTCGGTCAATCTAAAACTAAAGCCTGATATCGACATATCCTGATGATTCTTAATGATACATTTGATTGCTCACTCTGTACTAATCGGATGGCGGCTTTCAGCCCGGCCTTCCCCCATCGCCGTCAAACGGCAGGGCACACCAGAATAAAAAAACCCACTCCGGGGAAGATTCCCGAAGTGGGCTGCACCGTCAAGAATGTCAGGAATGGACTTACTTGGCAGCAGGCGCCTGAGCAACCGGAGCCGAAGGTGCTACCGGAACCATAGGTGCAACCGGCGCGTAGGGGTAGCCGTAAGGGCCGTAACCATAGGGGGCCTGGGCATATCGGTTGTAGCCGTATCCATTACCGCGACCGTAAGCGTTTGCGTTAGCATTGGCATTGAAGCTCATGTTCATATCGAAAGCACCGTCGCCATAACCGCTACCGTTACCAAAAAACTCATCGGCAAAGCTGTTTACCGGTCCCCCCCACCATGCGGAGGCTGAGGCGGAAGCGGCAATGAGAGCGGTAGCGGCGGCAATCTTGATGATCTTTTTCATGGTAGTGTCTCCAGTAGTTTGTTAATTGTTTTAGAAGCTGTGTTGATATGTTGAGAAGTAGTTTATTAGCATTTTCTTAATTAGTAAAATATTAATGCCTTATGATTTTCATCAGATTTCTTTATATGTCTTGTTCAGAGGCTCCGTACACCCGGATGACCAAGCCAGGATAAGCCTCCAACCCTTCGGAGTGTCGGACTAATGGCCAGCGACGAATTACGAATTCAGTTTTACACCACACTGGCTGGGATCCCACCCGGGCGCTATTGCAGTTACGGGGACATCGCTAAACTCTGCGGTGTGCATGTTCGCCAGGTTTTGGCCTGGCTGCGCAAACTACCCGGTGACAGCAGACTCCCCTGGCATCGGCTGATCAACAGCCAGCGACGGGTTGCAGACTATCCGGGCAGACAGCGGCAATACCGGTTGCTGGCTGAAGAAGGGCTCATACCAGCACCCGATGGACGTTTCCCCCGCCACCTCAGGTGGCCTGAACAGCTGCCCGAAACCCCTTCAACAAAGGGGCCGGGGGGTCATTGAACCAGTTCAGGAGGGATATATCAGTTTCCTCCAGAGGCCTGGTGCTGGTCAGACGATATCTCTGGGTCGTGTGACAGTCACCTGCCGTGCCGACCCCTCCCTGAGTTTCTTCCAGCTTTTAGGCAACTCCACCTGGGCCAGGGTAGCCGTCGGCATCAGCTTTCCATCGGAGGGAATCTGAGTTCCCTCCCCCCAGAGAAAGGCCACCAGTTCTTCCAGACCGGGGTTATGCCCCACCAGCATTACCCTGTCGTACTTGCCGGGCACCTCCGATAACACTTCAAGTAAACTTTCCACATCGCTGCCGTAGATCCGCTCATCCCAGTGGAAGCGCTTCTTTTTAACCCCCAATGGACCACATACCCCCATCGTCGTCTGCACGGCCCGGGCAGCCGGAGAACTGACCACATAGTCGGGTTTCAATTTCTGAGCCTTCATCCACTCCCCCATGCGAGGCGCATCCCGCTCACCTCGTGGCCCGAGCGGTCTCTCGAAATCAGTGGGTGCACCACTGTCCCAGGAAGATTTCGCATGCCGTACTATCATTAGTATTCTTGACATGAAGTCATCACCCTCTTGATGGTTGATTAAGTTAAAGTGTAAAAACAACGGATACCAGAAACCGGGCAGCAATACCCCTTTACAGGACAGGTCTGCAGGAAAATCAAAAAAACCTGCAGCCAACTCTGCCACCATCCACCGATCAACTATACAGTCAGGTGTCCGCTTGACCCGAGCCTGTCACGACTGTCTGATGAGCACAGAATAACAGTATAAAGTTAAAGGGTATAAATCCAAACAGAATCCTACATCGACTACTGGCTGAAATTCCACTTCCATCTGGACATCAGACCAGAAATCTCCGGGGGATGGACTTTTGGTTTATTCGCACCGGTAAACTGGTCAAAATACCCCCCGTCCCGCTTTACCTTCCAGCCTTCTTGACCCGGGTCGTCCAGACTCCTGCCATTGAATCCAAGAATCCAGTCCGAGTGTCTGGTATCAATCTTGTCACCCAGCCCCGGTGTCTCCTTATGGCGAAGAACCCGAACGCCAGGCAGGGTGCCGTCGTAGCGAACACCTATAACCAGATCAATGGAACCGCCGTAACCCTGCGCAACCACCAGACTGAAAACCACTGCAACCGGCCGATTGTCTTTTCTGCCACGATAGACGCGGGTGGATTCCGTATTCGAATGGGCGGGAGCTCTTACAGTGACACAGTCAGCCGACAAATCATTGTTGGTGATTTCCGCCGGAACCAGCAGATTGAGTTGACGCAACAATTCCTGTCGCAGGTTCTCCCTGATACGCTCACTGATAACTTCATGAGTCATGGCAACCAGTACCGTACCCAGCATGGAAAAAACCACCCAGTACGAATCCTGCAATCAACAAACGGGCAAACACCCCCTCGACCCCACAATTATCTGTTTTGTATCGGCATCACAAGATGCAAACCGACTTTTTGTGATCGAGTATTGTACATGTTTTTTTTGTACAATTTTTTGTATAAATTAAATGTTAACTGCTCACCCCTCAGAGATTACCCCGCACGGGCGGTCTGTGGAGGTGGAATAAAATCGTTGGGCGGAACCAACCCCATCTGAGGATGCTGCCAACGCGACAGTGCCTCCATACCCAGAATATCGCCGCTTCTCAGATCCACTTTTGGCTGATAGTAAACCACCAGTTCATCGTTCTCCAGCGCCCGGTAAAGCTCCACCTCCAGACGCATCTGGTTCTTTGATGCCTGATCGATATCATCCGCATAAAACTGGTAGTTATTTCTGCCTGCACTCTCCTTCGCCGCTCTTGAAGAACTTAACCTACAGTTCCTCATCGATTTGTGACCGCGCAGCGGGGTGAGGGGCTCGCAATGCGACACTGGCCTTCTGCAATAGCTTTTCGGTATCTTCCCCATCCGATGGAAAGACACTCACCCCGATATCGGCACTGAGATAAAACTCCTGATTCTGGCGCAGTATCTCTCTTTTACTCTGCTCCAGTTTCCCCAACGTTCGCCGTAATTCCTCATTCCTCTGTTCGATTTTGGTGATATCATCAAAAGTGATCATTACACCGCGAACTTTACCGGCGGAGGCCGCAATCAAAGACACGTTGACGCTTAACTTATACTTTTCCACCAGATCGGTTTTCAAAACGACGGCGGTACTACCGGATACCGGGTGCCCCCCCAGCACGATATTCCAAGGCAGTTCGCTGCTATCGCCGGTCTCAACATCGACTTGCCAATCGAAATCTGCGATGTCCTTGCCCACCATCTCCGCCGGCGATACACCCATTTTGTGGGCGAAAACAGCGTTGGAAAATACAATGTAACCATCCTGCCCAATGATCAGAAGACCCTCAGCCAGCGTATCCAGTGCGCTACGCACCCGCTCCGGTATCACCGCATCCGGGTTGAGTTCACGCATGGTGCGTTTTAGAAAGACCAGGTAGGCAACAAATCCAGAGAGCGCGACAAACAGTATGACCAGAAGGAAAGAACTTTTTACCGGCAGCCACTTGGATTCATCGACCAGATCGGAAAAACCGATTTCTACCGTACCCCAACGGCTTTGATCGCTAAAAATCGGTACCTGCACTTGGGTTAAGGTGGATTTTTCGTCGGAACGCAGCTTCCAGGTCAAACGATGGTCACCATACTCTGCCAGCAGACTACCGTTTTCCAGCCGAACGGCACCTGACAGAACGCTGTCGTTTCGCTCGACGACCGATCACAGAATTTCCTCTATGGCATGGGCTCTTTCATCCGTTATCTCATTGGAAAACTGAACCGCCAGAGACTCCGCGATAATCCGCCTGGATCGTATCTCGGCAAATCTTGTATCCGGCACCAGGCCCAGAAATTCGGTGACCAGCAGCATCGACACTGTCAGCATCACCAGGCCGAAGCTGATTCGTACCAAAGGCGATTTCAGAAAATTCCACATCATCGTTTTTTAGTATCTACTCACCCCGCATGGGCGATCTGTTCCGAAAGACGTCGTAAAACCCTCCCTGTAGACTTGGCTTTGGCATCCCTGCCAAAGACACTTCCTCCACAGACCACCCATGGGGGGTAATCTCTGGGGGGTGAGCAGTTACGTT
>JAAELC010000167.1 GCA_024227135.1 Gammaproteobacteria bacterium | reverse complement strand
GAGGGGAACGAAAGTTTTGTTCGGAGTTGCAGACCTGGGTGGAATCTAAGAAAATGTGCCTTATAACAAATTTAGGAATAATTGGTGTGATGGTTCGCCCAAATGAAGCGCTTGAACACAGGCAACACAGCAATTCTAAATGCGGGGCAGAATTCGGCGCTTTCGGGCGCTGAAACGAGGCTATGACGGGAATCAGAAACGCTATTCTACCTGAGATGCACTGAGCAGAGCCTGAAAACAGGTACCGGGCAGGATTTGGAGAGACGCTGCTGGCGAACGAGCAAATACGCCCGTACCCGCGGTTTTGAAAACAACGCAGGCCGACAGGCACCGAGGCCGAGTATTGAGCTGGCCTGTATGGATCGGCTTGATCAGCTGGTATCCGGGGGCTTCAGTTCGAGGCCCTTGATCATGAACGCCATCAGTGCCTCCCAGCTATCAAAGCACAGGTAACGGGTCAACGCTCGCAGATCGTCGAAGAAGGTCTTGCGCGGCAGAAACTGGCGGATGCACTGGTAGCTGGAATCGAACAGGTCCAGCAGGGTGTGAAACAGAAAAGCGAGGAGATTGAGGCTCGCCAGCAGGGCGGACAGATGCTGTTTGCCGTGGCCGAAATTGTGGCTGAGGTGGTAGCCCTTGGTTTTCAGGGTGTTGTTGTTCTCGTTCTCCACCTTCCAGCGGGCGCGACCGGCGCGCACGACCTCGGCGACATTGGCAGCGGTGATTGTATGATTGGTGGCAAAGGCGTTTCGATAGATGACCTTGCCATCCTGGCGGGTGGTAGTCAGCT
>JAAELC010000166.1 GCA_024227135.1 Gammaproteobacteria bacterium | reverse complement strand
TCACTTTCCTGGTCTTATGATCCGGAAGCGAGACCAGGCGTGTCTGGGGTGGCTGGCTAAATGAGGAATGTGTGTGAATTGCCCAGTGCGCGTCATTTGACATCTGGTAGCTATTGAAACCACTGTATTCCGGTGGAGTGATACGTTGCATTTCACCTGATCCATCCAGACGGCTGCGGTACAAATAGCGCTGGCTGATGTTTTCCGGCGAGGCGATGAAATACAGCCATCCTCCGTCTTCGTCTAGCGCACCCATATGCGTGATGTCGAATTCACCCGGGGTCAGGTCAATGATAGAGTTGCCATCTGCCGATACCAGGTGAATATGCCGCCATCCACTACGTTCACTGATCCAGGTAAATGCATCTGTTTCCTCCAGCCAGGTCACATCTTCGTAGACTTCGATATACTCTTTTTCCCGGTCGATCAGAATGGTAGTCAGTTCGCCGCTGTCGACAGCGACCGAATACACATGGTTGGTATCCTGTTTGCGGTTGAGCTGTTGCACAAGTA
>JAAELC010000165.1 GCA_024227135.1 Gammaproteobacteria bacterium | reverse complement strand
GGCCTAACCCGAATATCGACTTCAACGCATTGAATCTCAAGCTGGTGACTGAATACACCCGGTTATCCCGGAACGAATATCCGCTTCGCATGGCGGTCAATTCCTTTGGTTTTGGTGGTGCCAACGCCCACGTGCTTCTGGAAGAATACCGGGCACCTGATAACTCCAGCCAGGATAGCGGGGCCGTTGCGACGCTGCCGCCTCTTTCGCCTTTGCCGCCTTTGCTCCTCTCGGCGCGCAATGAACAGGCTTTGGCGGTATTGGCGCAGCGCTATCTGAACATATTGGGAAAGGACGAGGCACCTGCTTACTCTGACCTGGCAGCCGCAGCGGCTTTGCAACGGCAGCATTTGAGTCATCGAATGGCTGTTTTTGGAGACAGTCCGGAAGTTGTCGAAAACCTGCTGGAGATTGCCGGCCGGGGTGAAACAGCCACGGGAATCATTAAAGCTCAAAAACTCACAGAGCCTGCCAGGCTGGTTCTAGTCTTTTCCGGTAATGGCTCGCAATGGCTTGGCATGGGGCGTGAGCTGTTGACTGCCGAGCCGGTTTTTCGGGCAACCGTGGAGCAGGTGGATCAGCTGCTGAACTCCCTGGTGGATTATAAGCTCATGGATGAGTTGCTCGCAGAACCGGACGAGTCCAGACTGCATTTGACTGAAATTGCGCAAACCGCATTGTTTGCCGTTCAGGCGGGCATTATGCGATTGCTCTGGGAACGTAATCTTCAGGCTGAGGCCGTACTCGGCCATAGTGCCGGAGAGGTAACCGCGGCCTGGGCTGCCGGAGCCCTTTCGTTCGAACAGGCAGTGAGAGTGATCCACGCCAGAAGCTCCGCTCAGGGCGTCACCCGGGGGTCCGGTCGTATGGCTGCCGTGGGGCTTTCCGCAGACCAGATCGGGGTCGAACTCGAGCGCGCGGGACTGACAGGCCGCGTCGAGATATCCGGGATCAACAGTCCACGATCCACCACCTTGTCGGGTCCGCTGTCAGACCTGGAGGATTTAAAACGCAGCCTTAAGAAACAGGGCACCTTTTTACAACTGCTCGATCTAGATTACGCCTTCCACAGCCGCTACATGGATCCAGCCAGGCACCAGGTGCTTGAAGTTCTTGAGGGATTGGTACCTGCCCAGACCCGGACGGCGTTTATATCCACGGTTACCGGTACCGAGTTACCTGGTGAATCCCTGGATGCCAACTACTGGTGGGAGAATATCCGCAAGCCAGTGCAGTTCAGCAAAGCGGTGGGGTTGCTGCTCGACGGCGGCAAGAATGTATTCCTGGAAATCAGCCCCAATCCGATTATGCAGGGGCATCTCAACAAGTGCCTCAGAGACAAAGGTTCTACGGGGCGGGTACTTGCAACGCTGAAGCAAGGATCTGAGGAGCGGACTCGACTGAACGAAGCCCTGTACTCCGCCTGCCTGATCGGGTGCACATGCGATTGGAAGCAGTGGTTTGTCCATCCCTCAAACAGGGTGGAGTTGCCCGCCTATCCCTGGCAACGCCAGCGTCACTGGTATGAAGTCACTCCCGAAGGGCAGAATCTGGTCAACAGGACCATGGATCATCCTTTGCTGGGTTATCGGTTGAAGCCGGGAGATTCCGAGTGGGAAAATCAGATCGATCCGAAAACACCGGGTTATCTTGCCGATCACTCGGTGGGGGGAGCTGAAGTTTTTCCTGCCTCTGCTTATGTCGAGCTGGCTTTTGCGGCATCCAGAGCCTGGTATGGGCACCCGACCCACGGTGTGACGGATCTGGAGATTCGGGCTCCATTGATGCTGGACCGGAAACACGCCAGGACAGTGCGTTTCAAATTATCACCGGATGACGGGCGTTTCACCGTCAGCAGCAGGGTGCGTCTGACCGATGATCCCTGGACCCTCAATGCGGTGGGCAGACTCACGGGGGTGGTGCATCGGAGCCAGCCGGAACAGAGTGACATCGCGGCCTCCATACCCAG
>JAAELC010000164.1 GCA_024227135.1 Gammaproteobacteria bacterium | reverse complement strand
CCCTGGTCACATCTGGTAGACCTGCAGGGTGGCACCATGTGGCGCAGTGATTTTCGTTTACGCCGAGTGCCTCCTGCCAATGGTTCAATCGGTCTGGAAATGGACACCGCACTTCAGGGAGACCAGATATCAGGGAAGGTTCAGCTCAGTACCGAAGCTGTGCCCGTTCGAAATTTACGCCTGACTGTGGTCCTGCCCGAAGGCACCACCTACACACCTGGTAGCTCGCGTTTGGTTGACAGGTCGTTGCCGGACCCGGCCATAACCGACGGCAATCTGGTTTACCGATTGGGTGAAATGGAAGCGGAAGAGGTTGCGGACTTGCAGTTCGAAGCTCAGGTCAATCCTCCTTTGCGTCGGGCCCAGCTGGAAGTCAAGACCCTCCTTGTATGCGATACGCCCACCCAACGCAATGCTCGTACAAAAGTTGTGCGCACCACGATGAATCTCCTTCCTGAAACCATCCGTGAAGAACAACCTGAGATAATCCTGCATCCACACTTCGCCAGCTTGAGTGCTGATTTGAGCCATCAGGACATGGCTCAGATCGACACCTTGCTGGCAGATTTAAATAACTTGGACAAATTGGATATTGTGGCGGTAAAGGTGATCGGCCACACCGATGGCCAGCGCATTCGGCCCGGAGCTCACTCCAAGTACCCGGACAATCACGCTTTATCCCAGGCACGAGCAGATGCTGTGGGTAAATATCTTTCCCGCACCCTGAAGCTGCACGAATCTCGACTGACGATGTACGGCAGGGGCGCAAGTGAACCAATGGCCGACAACCGTACAGCCGAAGGCCGGGCACTGAACAGACGGGTCATCCTGCAAATCTGGACCGAGAAAGTTGTTCACCTGTTGCCCGAGGATGTCGTACGCGATCATGAGCGGGTCAAGCTGGCTGTTGTTGGTTTCCGTCCCGGGGAGAACTGGCCCGCCATAGAAACGGCCATATCCAAGCCAAACGTCATGCCCGACTACGACCAAACGTGGCTGGCTACTTCCGGTCCCGGGGAACACATCCTGTGGCCCCCCGCTGGTCACCTCCCCCATTTGCCGGCTCTTAAACTTGCGGTGCAACACGCTGCCGCCGACAGTGTGCACATATTGATAAACGGTCGACGAACAGGCCTGATGAATTTTGTGGGCCAGACCGTCAGTGCTGACGGCACCCGTTCGGTGAGCACCTGGAACGGCCTGGATCTGGATCTTGGTGACAACATCCTGACTGTGAAGATCACCGACTCCAGGAGCCGGTTGGTAAGGCACCTTGAACGCACGGTCCACTACTCGAGCCCGCCGGTCTTTGCTGAGCTGGTGCCCGAGCGCTCGGTGCTGGTGGCCGACGGCAAAACTATTCCGGTCCTCGCCTTGCGCCTGACTGACAACATGGGTTACCCGGCTCGTCGTGAAGTGGTCGGTAAATTCACTGTTGCGGCTCCTCACGAGGCTTGGCGAGACAAGGGTGAATCCCAACGCGAGACTATCGTTGAACTCCAGAAAAAAACTCCCAACTACACGGTGGGCCCCGATGGCATCGCTCTATTAAGACTGGCTCCTACTACCACATCCGGCGAGGCGTTGATTAATCTGGGCTTGCAAGATCACACCGAAGAAATTCGGGTTTGGCTGGAGCCTCAATCACGTGATTGGATCCTCGCTGGTGTGGCCGAAGGCACCATGGGTTACAATACGGTGGTCGGCAACCTGGAGAACCTAAAAGCCAATGATTCTCCTGAGGGTTTCTACACCGAGGGACGTCTGGCATTTTTCGCCAAGGGCCGCCTGAAAGGAAAGTGGCTGTTGACCATGGCCTATGATAGCCAAAATCCGGATCCAGGACCGGGTTCGGGACTGTTCGGCGTTGTCGACCCTGACGCCTACTATACAGTCTATGGTGACGCGGTTATCCAAAAGCACGATGCCCCTACCAGGGACCACCTTTACATCCGGCTGGAACGCGAGCAATTCTACGCCCTCTACGGCGACTTCAACGCGGGATTAACTATGACCGAGTTGACCCCTTACAACCGGGCCATGACCGGTTTCAACAGTAGCGGACGGATAAATGATTTTGGTTTCGATGTTTTTGCCAGCAAGAACAGCCAAGGCTTCCGTCGTGACGAAATTCGGGGTGACGGCACCTCAGGTTTGTACCAGTTGTCGGCCGGCCGAATCATTCCCCAATCTGACAAGATTACTCTGCAGGTTCGCGACCAGTATCGCAACGAACTCATTCTCAGTGAACGCCCCCTGGTTCGGTCGGTGGACTACACTCTGGACGACCTTGACGGTACCCTCTTCTTCAAGGAAGTGATCCCCAGCCAGGACGAGAATTTCAACCCGGTGTGGATTGTTGCCGAATATGAAACTGATGACGCGACTGAAGCTGAGATAACCACTGGTGGGCGTGGCTCCTGGAGGCCGGACGGACAAGCATTGGAAGTGGGAGTTAGCGCCATCCGCGAAGGTGGCCAGGGTGGGCGTGGTGATATTCTGGCTGGTCTGGATACTCGATGGGATCTGACCCGATCGATCCGTTTGAAAGGTGAATACGGGGGCAGCAGTACCCGTGAAACCGGTTACAGTGAGGCTTGGTTTGGTGAAATCAGCAACCGGGTTGGCCCGGTGTTGGGTCGAATTTATTATCGGGACCAGGATGCTGGCTTCGGCCTGGGCCACCAAAACGCTGGGGAGTCAGGCACTCGAAAACTGGGGGCCAACATCAGCTGGCAGCAGCACGAAAACTGGCATGCGGATGGCATCTTTTTTTCGCGGCATAATTTAATCAGTGGTGCTGAACGCCACTTTGGAGAATTGAAGCTGAACCACAACGGCCGACGTTTCACCGCAGGTGTGGGACTGCGCGCTGCCAACGACGAAACTGCTGACGGCCAAATGCTTCAGTCACGTCAGGTCACGGCTGATGCCTCCGTTAAGGTTCTCCAAAACAAGGGACGTATTCGAATCAGCCGCGAACAGTCAGTCTCCGGCCAGGATAATATTACCGACTTCCCGACCCGCAGCGGCGTGGCCATGGAATACGAGGTTGTGCGCAACCAGAAGCTTTTTCTTACCCGGGAACTGGTCGATGGCGGAAGCTCCTCTGGGGATCGAACCCGTGCCGGAGTGGAATCTGTACCCTGGACCGGGGCTCAAATAACGTCCTCGGCTGAAAGCCGCAACCGGGAAAACGATCACCGGGTTTTCGCTAACCTAGGCCTGAAACAGAGTTTGCGCTTGAACGATTCCTGGCATCTGGACACCAGCCTCGACCACGGCCAAAGCACCGAGGCCGCCCCGGACTCCCTTGCATCTTCCACTGCAAACCCGGACAACGATTTCACTGCGGGATCCCTGGGCATGACCTACCAAGCTGGCCTTTGGCTGGTGAACCAGCGCCTTGAGTATCGCACCAGTGAAAACTCTGAAAAATGGGGTTGCATGGGTGGCGTTCATGTGGAGCCAGGCCGAAATCTGGGGCTGCTTGCAAGCGTGCGCCTGATTCGAACCCATTACCGAAACGCTGGTCATCATCATCTTTCAGATTTGGGTCTGGGTCTTGCCTGGCGTCCCGAAGATAACCCCTGGACCATCCTGCAACGCCTGTCTTACCGCACCGAAGACAAGACAGGTGATCCCTTCGCAATTTCCAACTGGCGCATCGTCAACAATCTGAATGTGCTGCGCATGCTTGGGACCCGCGACCAGGTCTCCACTCAGCTGGGTCTGCGGTACAACCGAGATACCATCGACGGCCGACAATACGACGGCTTCACCGACCAGATGGGCCTGGAGTGGCGGCACTTCATTGGCAGTCGTTGGGATGTTGGCTTGCGGACAGCCACCCGCCACCATTGGCAAAGTGGGAGCATGGATTACAGCGCCGGTGTGAGCGGTGGGTTCAAGGTGCTTGAAGATCTTTGGCTCAGCTTGGGTTACAACTTCACCGGCTATCACGACCGCGATTTTTCCGCGGCAGATTATACGGCCCAGGGACCATATCTGAGGTTCCGGGTCAGACTCAATCAGGAAATGACTAATGAAATGCTGCGTTAGAAATACAATAATAAATATGGTCTGGGCTCTGGCTTCAATGCTGGTCCTGGGAGCTTCGCTGGTGGTGGATACTGCCAGGGCGGGCACTCAAATCGGCCTGTATGAAACCCATGCTGGTCATGTGGATTTCGTGGGCACGGCTGGTTCACTGCGCAGTGACTCCAACTTGGGCAATTCCTGTGGCGTGGACAACATCGACTTTGCTCCTTTGGCTGATATACCAGCCGGGGCGACCATCCGGGCCGCCTATTTGTATTGGGCCGGATCCTGGTCCACTGTTCGGGGTTCCAACCAGCGCACACCCGATTGGGATGTAACCTTCGAAGGTACCAACATTACAGCGGATAGAACTTTCACCGAGGTATTCCGTCTTGGCAGAAACCGCTATAACTTCTTCAGCGGTATGAAAGATGTGACGGAAATCGTTTCAGCCAAAGGCAACGGCTTGTACTCCTTCGGGGATCTGGACGTAAATACTTCCAGCCCTCATTGTGATGCGCAGGCGGTGCTTGCCGGCTGGTCGTTGATCGTGGTCTTCGAACATCCGGATGAGTCACATCGCGTGGTAAATGTCTTTGATGGATTTCAGGTTTTTCGCGGTGGTCAGGTGGTTGTTACCGTCAATGGTTTCCAGATTTCCGCCTCGGACATCAACGGCAAAGTTGGACACCTGACCTGGGAAGGCGATCCTGAGAATAGCAACATTCTTGACGGCTTCAGTGAAAACCTGATCTTCAACGGCACTCCTCTAATCGATTCCCTGAATCCGGTGAACAACCAGTTCAACTCCACAGTGAATGCCTATGGCAGCAACAATCAGTGGGGAGTCGATCTGGATATTTACGACGTGACCCCTTACCTGAATGCCGGTGATACCCAGGCGACCACCGTTTACCGCTCGGGCCAGGATCTGGTCTTGCTTTCGGCCGAGGTCATTTCGGTGACAAATGTCCCGCTGACTGATCTGGGGTTCACCGCCGAGCCGGACGACCCAATGGGCCTTTACGAACCCGGGCAAATACTTATAAACCTGGTCAACTATGGCCCCAGCAACGAGGAGCAGCCAATGACTATTTCGGCCAGCCTGCCATCTGGCCTGACCTACACCGGAACCAGCACCGGAGATTGGACCGTTGATGACAATGCTTGGCCAAACCTGGTTTGGACGCATCCCGGGCCCCTGAACGTGGGGCAAAATTTGCCTCTTGTATTCCAGGTCTTACCTCTGGACGATGCAGTCGGCACCCCCAACATGAACGTCGAAGTAAATGGAGGTTCCTTCGACCACAATCTTACTAACAATAGTGGGAAGGTGCCCCTTAACGTCATCATACCGACGGCGGAATTGGCTTCGGCCAGTTTCACGCAGGCTGTTGCCGATCCCATCAACGGAGAGGTTAACCCCAAGGCCATTCCTGGAGCATCTCTAATCTACACTGTAACAACCAGCAATATCAGGGCGGGACAGGTCGACGACAACAGTGTTATGGTTCTAAATCCCGTGCCCCCCAACACAATGCTTTTCGTCACAGATTTTCCCGGTACCAGCGACGGACCGATTCTCTTTATGGATGGAGTTCCAAGCAGCGGTCTTTCCTTGTGGCCGGAAAATTCCATTGGGGCCCATTCCCGGGTGAATTACTCCAGTGATGGTGGCACCAGTTTTAATTATCAACCGGTTCCCGACGCAATGGGATATGATCCGAGAGTGACCCATTTCCGAGTCCGCCTTCATGGTGTTTTTAACGGGCGGGATGTTACCGGTGCGAGTAGTTTTTCCCTGAAATTTAAGGTCATGTTGATCTAAATAAAAAATATAGCCGGTGTGCTAATTAAAAACTGAAGTTGCCGGCCTTTTTTCGAAATCTCGAAAGGGATATAATTGTGTTTCCAGGAAGTATTGAAATGAGCACCACCCGTCCTGAGAACGAGCGGTTACGCAAGGAGCGGGGCTTCCTTAAGGAACTTCCGCCAACTTCGAGAGGAAAAGCCGGTCAATCAGACCGGCTTTGAATTCTCTGGATTCGTTGCTGGGCCCGGATGCCTGATCTATTCTCGTCCAGGATTAAGGCTTTCTGGTACTCTTTCAGGGCCAGAGAGCCTTTTCCTTGCTTGTCATAAACATCGCCCCGAAGAATAAACACTCGGCCATCGTGAGGGTCCAAAGCCTGGAACAGCTCAAGAGTCTGCAGGGCCCCAGGAAAATCCTTCCCAATGATTTGCGCCTGGGCCAGGCTCCGTACAAGGAAGAGATCCCCCGTTTGGTCCACGGCATTCTTCAAAAGGGTTACGGCCTCTTCTCCCTGACCGAGACGGATTTTACTGAAGGCTAAAACCCGGATGG
>JAAELC010000163.1 GCA_024227135.1 Gammaproteobacteria bacterium | reverse complement strand
TACATGTACGCAAAACCACACGGCCCGAACCGCGGCAACAGGTCATCTATGACGCCCTCGGGATTTCCGACCGTCCCGGCAATACCGAGAAAACCATCATCTGACAACCCGCACACAACCGTGTAGTGCCATAACGGCCTGTAAAAAATCTTTAATTACTGATTTTACAGGAATTTCAAAAACAGGATGTCAAAGATGGGTTGAGACAACACATTGGCCCGGCATGACCACGGAGCGGCAGGGGTTGTGGAGTATGCTGTGAAACCAGTCGGCAAGAACCACCGTTGTTGCTGAGCGCATCTGAACCCAGGCTGTTCATCGAGAATGAAAATTGACTGACCGCAAATCCCGCACAGCTGCCGTACCGCAACGCCGCCTCTCACGACTGCTGCATCTTGGTGGCATGGCAGCTGATATAGCCGGGGGTATGGCAGCCGAAGGGTTTCGGCAACTGTCGCGCGGAAACGTCCCGGTTCCCGGCGACCTGTTGTTAACACCCGCTAACGCCGCGCGGACAGCAGAACGTCTGTCCCGTATGCGGGGTGCGGCCATGAAAGTCGGGCAGATGTTATCCATGGAGGCAGGGGATATTTTACCGCGAGAATTGACCGACGTACTGTCGCAACTGCGGGATAACGCCCACGTCATGCCAATGAGTCAGCTTGTGCCGGTTTTGAAGACGGCATGGGGTGAGGGATGGGAACGGCATTTCCGTCGATTTTCCTTTACCCCGCTGGCATCCGCATCCATCGGCCAGGTACATCTTGCGGAAACACATGCTGGCCGGAAACTGGCGATCAAGATACAGTACCCAGGCATACGCCACAGTATTGACAGCGATGTTGACAATGTTGCAACCTTGCTTCGCACCTTCCGCCTCCTACCCCCATCGCTGGAAATCGGGCAACTGCTGGCAGATGCCAAGCGGCAACTCCATGAGGAGGCCGACTATCAGAAGGAAGCGACCCACCTCACACAGTATCGTCAGCTGGTGGCAGACACCCCGGAGTTCACAGTCCCGGAAGTCGATTTGTCATTGAGCAACTCCGAAGTGCTCGCTATGACATATTTATCCGGCAAGCCAATCGAAACCCTGGCTCAGGCACCCCCGGAGGTGCGTGACTCTATTGGCCGCACAATGCTGCAGTTGCTGTTTCGTGAAATGTTCGAATTCGGGGTGGTGCAGACAGATCCCAATTTTGCCAATTATCTGTACCAGGAGGAGTCCAACCGCATTGTCTTGCTGGACTTCGGCGCAACCCGAAGCTTCCCGGACTCCCGAATCGATCAATACCGTACACTGTTCCGCGCCGCAGCACAGTCTGACCGGTCGGGTATAGAGGGGGCAATGCGCGAGATCGGCTATCTTAACGCCGGAAATACAGATGCCCAACGGGATGCGCTGATCGACATGTTCCAC
This sequence comes from Gammaproteobacteria bacterium, assembly GCA_024227135.1. Lineage (GTDB taxonomy): Bacteria > Pseudomonadota > Gammaproteobacteria > Chromatiales > Chromatiaceae > JAHEHQ01. The sequence continues at coordinate 21,693 of JAAELC010000163.1, read as the reverse complement.
CTGGGCTTTGAACCTGTGCGTTTTGAAGGGGCATATGACTTCGGCGATTCCGACCTGTCGGCGCGACTGCGTGATCTGGGTTATCAGTTGAGCATTGAACAAGGCCAGTGGCAGGTACCACCGTCAGATACTGTATTTCTGCATCGCAAACTCGCGGGTACCTTCCTGCTTTGTGCCCGCCTGGCCGCACGCGTGGACATTCGCTACTTGATGACGCGCTATCTTTGAGTTCCCGCACAACAAAGGGGGGGTCAGAAGGGGGGTGGCCAAGTCTAGCATTAATGCATTAAGCGGGGCTTTCTTCAAGTTGAACCCGTCCCTGAGATAGCGCCTTATTCCAGGAGGTCCAGCTTGTGGTAGGATGCCCGGATTCACGAACAATCGCCGACCATTGTCTGCCATTTCTGACAGTGTTCACCCTGTTTGTTGTCATGCACAAACAGTACTCAGGTACAGACCGGTACAGATAACCGTCCGTACTACCGTAACGAGTACGCCAGTATTCGATATGGATGAAAGGAAAAACTAGTTAACGCTGATTACTTGAATCTGCATACATCACTATTCGGACAGTAAATTCATGGCCCAATACATCTATACAATGAGCCGTGTCGGCAAGATTGTCCCGCCCAAGCGGGTCATCCTGCGTGACATTTCTCTCTCCTTCTTCCCGGGTGCCAAGATCGGCGTGCTGGGGCTGAACGGTTCCGGCAAATCGTCCCTCTTGCGCATCATGGCGGGGATCGACACCGATATCGAAGGGGAGGCACGTCCCCAGGCGGGAATCAAAGTGGGTTATCTCCCCCAGGAACCCCAGCTGGATCCCTCCATGGATGTCCGGGGCAACGTGGAAGGGGCGTTGGGCGATGTCAAGGAAGCCTTGGCGGAACTGGAAAATGTCTATGCCGCCTATGCGGAGGCGGATGCGGATTTCGACGCGCTGGCGGCGAAACAAGCGAAGCTGGAAGACCTCATCCAGGCAAAGGATGGGCATAACCTGGAGCGTACCCTGGAGATCGCCGCCGATGCCCTGCGCCTGCCCCCCTGGGAGGCAGAAGTCGATAAGCTGTCTGGTGGCGAAAGACGGCGTGTGGCCCTGTGCCGGCTGCTGCTGGAAAAACCGGATATGCTGCTGCTCGACGAACCGACCAACCATCTGGATGCGGAGTCGGTAGCCTGGCTGGAGCGTTTTCTCCATGAGTACCCGGGCACTGTCGTTGCGGTTACCCATGACCGCTACTTTCTCGATAACGTGGCTGGCTGGATTCTGGAACTGGACCGGGGATACGGTATTCCCTGGGAGGGCAATTACTCTTCCTGGCTGGAACAGAAGGAACAACGCCTGGAACAGGAACAGAAACAGGAAGCAGCCAGAATCAAGACCATGAAACAGGAGTTGGACTGGGTACGTTCCAATCCCAAGGGACGGCACGCAAAAAGCAAGGCCCGACTGCAGCGTTTCGACGAGCTCCAGAGTCAGGACTTTCAGAAACGCAACGAAACCAACGAGATCTATATCCCTCCGGGGGAACGACTGGGCGAACTGGTGATCGAAGCCCGGGGATTACGCAAGTCGTTTGGTGACACCCTCCTCTACGAAGATCTCAGCTTCAACCTGCCCCAGGGTGGCATCGTGGGAATCATCGGCCCCAACGGTGCCGGTAAGACCACGCTTTTTCGCATGATCACCGGCGAAGAGCAACCCGATGGGGGGGAAATGCGTATCGGCGATACGGTTCAGGTGGCCTATGTCGATCAGTCCCGTGACGCCCTCGAAGACAGCAAGACCGCCTGGGAAGATGTTTCCGGCGGGCAGGACATCATCACCGTGGGCCGCTATGAGCTCAACTCCAGGGCCTGGCTCAGCCGATTCAACTTTAAGGGAACCGAGCAACAGAAACGGGTCGGCGATCTGTCTGGAGGGGAACGCAATCGCCTTCATCTGGCCAAGCTGCTTCAGAGTGGTGGCAACCTGTTGCTGCTGGACGAACCGACCAATGACCTGGACGTGGAGACCCTGCGGGCGTTGGAAGAGGCCCTGCTGGCATTTCCCGGATGCGTGGTGGTGATCTCCCATGATCGCTGGTTTCTGGATCGTATTGCCACTCATATACTCGCATTCGAGGGGGATTCGACCACCGTCTGGTTCGAGGGCAACTATGCCGATTACGAAGCGGACCGAAAGCGACGGCTGGGTGCCGATGCGGACCAACCCCATCGCATCCACTACAAACGGCTGGAACGTTGAGCATGGCTGTAACCCCGGCCCGGAATCATGGCCCAGACGGAGCTTCGTGAGCAGTAACAGGCCGATGGGACAGTGGACCTCAACCCCGGAACCGGCATCTTGCTGCCGACATTTGAATTGACCGAAGTAGCGATGACCACCACCGACGACTTGTTATTGCGGGCCAATCAGCTCATTGAACGCCTGGAAGGGTTATTCGAGCCGGCTCGCCAGGAAACAGACTGGAACCACATCGCCTTCCGCTGGCGTAGAGAACAAGGCCTGCGGCCGGTAACCCACCCACACCTCGTGTCACTGGACGACCTGCTGTGCATGGATCGCCAGAAAGCCGAAATCAACCGCAACACCGAACAGTTCGTCTGCAGGCGCAGCGCCAATAACGTACTGTTGTGGGGCTCCCGGGGTACAGGGAAGTCTTCCCTGATCAAGGCCATTCTCAACCAGTATGCAGACCGGGGACTGCGACTGATCGAAGTGGAAAAACAGGACCTGGTGGATTTGACCGACATCGTCGACCAGCTGTTCGAACGCCCCGAACGCTTTATCCTGTACTGCGACGATCTTTCCTTCGAAGCCGACGATGCAAGTTACAAGTCCCTTAAAGCGGTGCTCGATGGTTCCATTGCCGCTCCACCGGAAAACGTCCTGCTTTATGCCACGTCCAATCGCCGCCACCTGCTCCCCGAATTCAAGGAGGAAAACCTGGACACCCGGGTGGTTCAGGGGGAGATTCATCACGGGGAAGGGGTGGAAGAAAAAATCTCCCTTTCTGAGCGCTTCGGGCTCTGGCTTTCCTTCTATCCCTACCGGCAGGAGGATTACCTGCTCATTACCGATCACTGGCTGAAAAAGCTGGGAGCCCCCTCCACCACCGATGAGCCAACCCGCACCGCGGCCCTGCAGTGGGCATTGTATCGGGGTTCCCGCAGCGGCCGGGTCGCCTGGCAGTTCGCCCGGGACTGGGCGGGGCGTTTATGATCCCGTATCCGAAGTCTGCTGACGGTGATACGAAACGGCAGATTCAGGTACCCATGGTGTAAACCTCACCCGGTTTTTCCGGGATTAGATCACTCCTACGCTGGTGAATTCAAAGGTTCTGCCGTCGAATAACCCCTGGTCGCTCAGTTTCAACTCCGGAATAACCAGCAATGCCATGAAAGAGAGGGTCATGAAGGGTGCGGACAAACCGGAACCCAGGGCTTTGGCCCGGCGATCCAGATCACCGTAGAACTGCCCTACCCGCTCCCCGTCATCATCACTCATGATCCCGGCAATGGGCAGCGGCAGAATATGTACCTGCCCCCCGTCCATCACCGCGACTCCGCCCCGATGATCGATGACCCCATTGACCACCCGGGCCATGGAGACCACATCAGCACTCACCGCGATGATATTGTGGGAATCATGGGCCACGCTGGAAGCCACCGCCCCCTTTTTCAGACCGAATCCCTGGATAAAACCCAATGCAGGCGCAGCAGGTTGATAGCGGTTGACCACACAGACAGGGAGAATGTCACGCTCGATATCGGGAACGATCATCCCCTGCTCCACCCGCGGTTCCAGTAAACGCTCCCGGGTTACCAGTGACCCGTCACGGACACCGATGACGCGTATCGTTGGTGCCTCGCTCACCACACTCAGGTCCGCCTCTTTGACTTTCCGGGCCTTGAAGACATTGACCGGCACCACCTCCACGGGTTTCAAAAGCACCTTTCCGTCACGGGCCACCAAGGACCCGTCCAGCCATACGTTAACAGGTAAAAAACCTAGCAGATCTGCTACTTCCACTGCATCCATCCTGTCTCCCGGCTCCAGTCTGCTGAGGGGTAAAGAGTAGTGATCGATGGGATTTATACAAGCGCAACGAAGGACGTCGAAGACCGAATACCCGTTTGCCACCGCACGGGCTGCCATCCCGTTGATATGCCCGCGCAAAAGATCGTCGGGGTGTTTGTCGTCGCTGCACAGCATCACCTGTCCGGTGGACTCTGATATCAACGGGTGGAGGGTGTCAAAATTTCTGGCCGCCGAACCTTCCCGAATCAACACCGACATCCCCGCCGCGATTTTACCCCGGGCCTCCTCCAGGGAAATGCATTCATGGTCCGTGGTGATGCCCGCACCAACGTAGGCCGCTGCTGCTTCACCCTTGAGACCTGGAGCATGACCATCAACCGGGTATCCCAGACTGGCGGCCAGGTCGATCTTTGCCATCACCCCGGGATCCCGGGCCAGCACACCGGGATAGTTCATCATTTCGGAAAGGCAACAAACCTCGGGTTCATCCAGAATGGCCGCTATCTCGTCACAGCCGAAATCTCCATCTGCGGTCTCGAATGGGGTCGCAGGCACGCAGGAGGGTGCGCCGAAAAACACATGAAAAGGGGTTTTTCTGGCGTTTTCCAGCATGAACCGAACGCCTTCGACACCCAGCACATTGGCGATTTCATGGGGGTCGGATACCACGGCCACGGTACCGTGACGCAACGCCAGACGCCCGAACTCCGCCGGGGGCAGCATGGCACTTTCGATATGGACGTGGGCATCGATAAATCCCGGAATCAGATAGCCCAGGCCGGGGTCTTCCACCCCGATCTCCACTATTGCGGCGATCAAACCGTCCTCCCAGGTCACCTCTGCCAGATAAATCCGTCTCTCGGCGAGAGAGACGAAGTTGACCTGCCGCATTCCGCTTCGAGTCGTGTTCATATAGAGTTCCCGGGTTATTGGGGTGATTCCCTATAGCTTCTCCAAACCCTGTACCTGTTGCAACAAACGCTCTCAAATGAGGCTTTTATTGATCAACCGATCCCAGGATTCCTAATCGCAGCTTGTCATTTCCCGGGACACCCTTGGCAGGCACCGGGACTCCTGGGAAGCTGCAAGCCTTGATTCTGACCCTTTCTGGGATTATAACAACCAGCTTTCCACAGAGTCGCTGTGTGCTTCTGAAATCATTTCAACCGTGAGGCTTTTCATGACATCCAGGATCTATTCGTTTCTGCGATCGGTGGCATTGGCCCTGACCGCCCTTTCACTCGCCCCCGGGGCTTCTGCCGGTGACGAGGGACTGACCTTCGGCATGCTGCTGGTAGGCCCCTATAATGACCATGGCTGGAGCCAGGCCCACTACGAAGGGGGGCGCTACGTAGAGGAGAAGCTCCCCGGAACAAAAATGATCTACATCGATAAGGTCAACCCGGCAGACCGCCCGGGACTTACCATCCCCATGGTTGTCGACGATCTGGTGGATAAGGGCGCGAAACTGATCATTGCCAACTCTGACGACATGAAAGACGGCGTTCGGGAAGCGGCCCAGCAACACCCGGGGGTAAAGTTCATACACATTTCCGGGGACGACGTTCTGACCGGAAAAGCCACCGACAATCTGGGTAACCTGATGGGTCGAATGGAATACGGCAAAATGATGGCCGGCTTCGTTGCCGCCATGACCACCCGGACCGGCAAAATTGCTTACCTGGGGCCGCTGATCAATGAAGAGACCAAGCGCCTGGCGGTATCGGCTTACCTGGGAGCTCACTACGCCTGGACCCAGATAAGGAAGAAACCGGCATCTGAATTCAGCTTCAAGGTGTCATGGATCGGTTTCTGGTTCAATATTCCCGGCGTCACCGCCGACCCCACCCAGGTGGTTCGTAATTTCATCGACACCGGTCATGACGTAGTGCTGTCGGGTATCGACACTACCGAAGCCCTGATAGTAGCCAGCCAGAAGCGCCAGGAAGGAAAAGATGTATACGCCGTACCCTACGATTACATCGGCAGTTGCGACAGCGCACCTAAAGCCTGTCTCGGGGTACCCTACTTCAACTGGGGACCGGATTACCTTGGAATCGTCCGATCAGTCATGGACAGTAGCTGGAAACAGGCCTGGACCTGGAACGGTCCGGACTGGCGCGATATCAACGACAAGGACACCAGTACCGTGGGCTTCGCAACGGGCGCTGCGCTCAACGGGGAAAACCAGGCTCATCTGGATGCTTTCATCGACGGTCTGAGCAGCGGTAAAATCAACCTTTTTACCGGACCATTGAACTATCAGGACGGCTCGGTGTTTCTCAAAGCGGGGGAAATCGCCACCGACAAGCAGATATGGTATTTGAAACAACTCCTTAAAGGTATGGAAGGCGCGAGCCAGTAGGCGCGGTTTTCCTTCAGAACCTGGGAATCCAGGATTGACTGGAATGGCACGGAGACGGGAAAACCCGTCCCCGTGCCCAAACAGTTCAGACTATCCATCCTAGGAGCCTGTCCGAGAATAGCGATTGTAGCGAGGGCAAGACTGGTTGAGTCAGATTTTTCGATCATTTGAGGCGAATAGTGGGCCTATTTAACGAAAATGATCGGGAAATCTGGCCAATCAGGCTGGTCCGCAGTAGGTCAGTCTATTCTCGGACAGGCTCCCAGACAGACTCACCAACCCCCCTCGCCCGGCAGGTTAAAGCATGCAAGTCGAACTCCGGCAGATACACAAGCGCTTCGGTACGAACCACGCATTGAAGGGCATCGACCTCTCGGTTCAGGCCGGAACGATCCATGGGCTGGTGGGAGAAAACGGTGCCGGCAAGAGCACCCTGATGAAAATACTTACCGGCTACCTGACGAGAACGGAAGGCCGGATCTTTCTAGACGGCGGTGAAGTGGACAATGCCGACCCGGCATCCGCCGCCAGAAACGGAATTGGCATGCTCTATCAGGAGCCCCAGGATTTCCCCCCCCTTACCGTACTCGAGAACTTCATGGTCGGGCGGGATACCGAGCCCGACCCGGATCGGAACCGGCAGCGGCGACGTCTTCTGGAACTGGCAGATCAGGTGCACTTCAGCCTGGATCCGGATCAGAAACTGGATAAACTCACGGTTGGAGAACGACAGCAACTGGAGCTGCTGAGGCTGCTGGGACGGGGGGTTCAAGTGCTGATCCTGGACGAACCCACCACCGGCATCTCCGACCGGCAGAAAGCACGCCTGTTCGAAGCCCTGAGACAGATTCGAGACCAGGGTCGTACCATTCTGCTCGTATCCCACAAGCTGGAGGATGTGGTCGCCCTCTGCGACCGGGTTACGGTACTGCGCCACGGCAGAGTAACCGGAGCAGAAGACGCCCCTTTCAATGTTCCCGGGCTGCTGGCAATGATGTTCGATGCGCCACCGGCGAACGATACACACCGCCAGTCGCTGCCTGCCGGGGAAGTGCTGCTGAGCTTTGAGCAGGTGACGGCGGAAGGTGAAAGAACCGGGCTGCAGGACTGCAGTCTAGATATAAACCAGGGTGAAGTGGTCGGGCTCGCTGGACTGTCCGGCAGCGGACAGGGCCTCTTTCTGAGGCTGGCTGCCGCTCTCCTCAAACCCGCCACTGGGAGAATTCAGCTCCGTGGTGTGCCCATGGATCTGAAAGACCACCGCTTTTTTAAAGGTACCGGCGGTGTGTTTCTGCCGGCAGACCGCCTCGAGGAGGGACTGATTCCGGGATTCACCATTCAGGATCATTTCGCCCTGGCCAGCAACAGCAACATGGCCGCTGCCCGGGTTTCAGCGACCGAAGCGATCGTCCGCTTCAGGATACGGGGTGAACCGGATACCCCGGTTGAATCTCTTTCCGGTGGAAACCAGCAGCGATTACTGCTCTCCCTGATCCGGCTCGAATCGAGCCTGATACTGCTGGAAAACCCAACCCGGGGACTGGATGTGGAGTCAGCCCGCTGGATCTGGGAGAATCTGCGCCGGCAATTCATCCGTCGGGGTGCCATCGTGTTCAGTTCCGCGGAACTGGATGAGATTCTTGAGGTTGCAGACCGGGTGCTGGTGTTCTATGACGGAAACATCGTACGGGATCTGCACATCAATGAACTGGACTATCAAGACGTGGCTGCAGCCATGACCGGGCGCTGAGCATGAGCAGAATCAACCGATACTTGGCTGATACCCTGTTGATTCTGGTCATCGTCGTCGTTTTCACGAGCCTGCTTCTGCTGCTGGTGGGTGCGTCTCCCCATGAAGCCTTCGGGCACCTGATTTCAGGCTCGTTCGGTTCATGGTCAAAATTCTCACGGGTTCTCAATGTCTGGATACCGCTGACCCTTTGCAGTATCGGCCTGCTCTACGCATTTCGGGCCGGACTCTGGAACATCGGTGTTGAAGGCCAGGTAGTACTGGGTGCCATTGGTACGGTGGGGGTCCTTCGCCTGGGGATCGATTCCGGCTACCCGATGGTGACGCTCTTTCTGGCAATGCTGGCGGCAGCCGCCCTGGGGGGTGGGTGGGCCCTGGTAGCGGGATGGTTGAAAATCCGTGGTGGCGTACACGAGATATTTGCCGGCCTCGGACTCAATTTCGTCGCCATGGGTATCGTGCTCTGGCTCATTTTTGGCCCCTGGAAACGTCCAGGCATCGCCTCCATGAGCGGTACGGAAGTGTTCCCCCGGGAACTCTGGTTTCCCACGCTGGAGGGGTGGCGTGTATCGCCCTATGCAATCGGGATAGCGATCCTGCTCATTCTTGCTACCTCCTGGATACTCAACCACAGCCGCTTCGGGCTCAACCTGAAGGCCGTAGGGCACAATCCCCGGGCAGTGGTTCTGTTCGGCTTGTCACCCCAGCGCTACCTGCTGATAGCAATCATCATTTCCGGCGCCCTGGCCGGACTGGCTGGAGGCCTGCAAGTGAGCGGTATCTACCACCGGCTGATTCCAGCGATCTCCAGTGGCTATGGTTATCTCGGGTTGCTGGTGGTCATGCTGGCCAATTTCCGGCTCCTTCCGATCCCCTTCATCGCCCTGTTCTTTGCTGCATTGAACGTCGGCAGTATTCAGCTTCCCATGATGATGCAGCTTGATTCCTCTTTGTCGGGGGTCATCCAGGGTGCCTGCGTTCTCAGTGCCCTGCTGGTGTTCGGCATCCGACATTTACGTTCACGAGGACCGGGAAATTGAACGAGCTACCTCTTGCCGTGCTGCTCGCCAGTGTACTGGCCACCGCAACTCCCCTCATCATCGCCACCCTGGGTGAAACCATCACGGAAAAAGCGGGCGTGATCAATCTGTCCCTGGACGGCTCGCTCCTGCTCAGTGCCATGGTCGGTTTCGTGGTGGGGTACGAAACCGGCAGTTTCCTGCTGGCGTTCATGGCCGCTGCCGCCACGGGTGCATCGGTCGCCCTGCTGGTGGGGATATACGGTATCTACCTGGGGCAACTCCAGGTGGCGGTTGGATTTGCTTTGACATTGATGTGCAAGGATCTGGCCTATTTCCTGGGCAACCCCTACTCCAGGCTGCAGGGACCCCAGATGATCTCCTGGAAAATACCCGGACTGTCGGAAATCCCCTTTTTCGGCCCCGTACTGTTCCAGCAACCCCTGACGGTCTACGCAGGGTTGTTGCTGATTCCCGCCATCTGGTGGTACTTCTATCGGACCGCTCGTGGTCTGGAACTGCGTGCCGTGGGGGAAAACCCCCAGGCCTGCTACACCCGGGGTATCGACCCGCGCCGCAAACAGATTCTGTACATCCTGATCGGCGGTGCGCTGGTGGGACTGGCCGGTGCCGCTTTCTCTCTTGGAATCAAGCCTGGCTGGGGACGCCCCCAGGGTATCGAAGGAATCGGCTGGATCGCACTGGCCATCGTTATTTTCGGTGGCTGGCACCCGGTACGGGTTGCACTCGGTGCCTTTCTGTTCGCCCTGCTCCAGGTAGGGGGGATTTCACTGCAGAACATCTGGACAGCGATTCCGGCCCAGGTATTCCAGGTAGCCCCTTTCCCTTTGATGATCCTCGCCCTGGTACTGGTCAACATGCTGGAGCATAAATCGATACAGCGCTGGCTCGAACATCGGCCGGGGCTGGCACAGCTGCTCGACAAACTCAAGGGTGATCCCCCCCGGGCACTGGGAAAAACCTTTCATCCGGATTAGTACCAGTAGCCCTTCAACGTGATAGTGACGGGTATAGTGAGCTTGTCGGCGTTCATGGCAAGACGCACCGCAGGCAATGGCCGGCTTCCCTTGTCAAGAGGTGCAACGCCGTCCATTGGCGCGGACAAGCTCACCCGGAGCGCTCATGTTCCGGCAATGTGCCGGTGCCCAGAGAACCTGATCGGTTCCTGATCCGCCTTCCCAATACCCGTGCAAATCCAGAAACCCGACAGCCCAGTACCAGCAGGCAGGGGGTCAGGATCAGTGTCAGCAGAGTGGCAAAAGTCAGTCCTCCTGTAATAGCGCTGGCCAGTTGGGTCCACCACTGGGTGGAGGGGGCGCCAAAAGTGATGGAACGGTTGAGCAGGTCGATGTTCATGGCCAGTACCATGGGCATCAGTCCCAACAGGGTGGTAAAGGCGGTGAGAAATACCGGGCGCAGACGCCGCCGTCCCGTTTCCAGCGCCGCCGCTATCGCATCCATCCCTCTGTTACGCAGACGATTACAGGTATCGATCAGTACAATGTTGTTGTTCACCACAATCCCGGACAGCGCAATAATACCCAACCCGACCATCACCACCCCGAAAGGCTGCCCGGTAATCAGCAGGCCCAGCAACACCCCAGCGGTGGAAAAAAGGATGGCCGAAAGCACCAGAATCGCCTGGTAGATGGAGTTGAACTGGATCACCAGTATCAATGCCATTAGAAAAATCGCACTCAGGAATGCTCCCAGCAGAAACCCCATGGCTTCTCGCTGATCCTCATCCTCTCCCTTGAAACTGATACTGACCTGGGGGTCGAACTGTGCCGTTCCGATGGCTGATTAACGATCATCACCAATATGACCGCGGAAAAGATATTATTCTGGAGATCAGTCAACATCGCCTGAATCTGGTCGGATTTATCCTGCATGAATCCTACCTGGATCCCGGCAGGCCAGTGGATCCGTTCAGCCTCCACGACTTCACGTACTTCAGCGATCGTGTCGATGATATTTGCACCCACCCGCTTTTTGACTTCGAGTGTGACCGCAGGCTGCCCATCGACCCTGGCAAAGCTCTCCGGATCTTTGAAACTGCGGCGCAGGGAGGCAACCTCTCCGAAAGTGACCACCCGGCTGCCTTCGACCTTAACCGGCATCTGCAACAGATCCTCCAGGTCCTCGATGACACCAGGTACTCTCAACACCAGCCGGCCTGCCTCCGTATCCATGGCACCGGCCGCCACCAGCATATTATTGTTACTGACCAGCGCAAAGAGCTCGGCATACTGGACCCCATAGGTCTCCATCACGGCAGGATCCACTATCACCTCCAGCAGGGGTTCACGATCGCCACCGATTGCCGCCTCCAGCACACCCGGAAGCGCTTCAATCCGGTCCTGAAGATGACGGGCAATGGTTACCAGGCTGCGCTCGGGAATCGGCCCGGAAAGCAAAACGGTCAGCACGGGAAACAGAGCAACATTGACTTCCACCACTTCGGGTTCATCGGTGGCATCCGGCAGTTTCACTCTAGCCAGATCCACTTTATCGCGCACATCGATCAAAGCCTGTTTGCTGTCGAACCCGGCACTGAACTCCAACTAGATCGAAGCTTGACTTTCACGGGCGGTGCTTCTCATCTCCTTCAGTCCCTCGATGGACTGGAGTTCCCGCTCCATCGGTCGGATCAGCAGCCGCTCCCCTTCCTCCGGGGAAATTCCCTCATGATGCATCGACACATAGATGATGGGCAAGGCGATATCGGGCTCCGACTCCTTGGGAGTGGAGTTATATGCCAATGCACCTGCCACCAGGATAAACAGCAGACCCAGCAACACCGCGCGGCTTCGGGAAAAGGCAAATTGAATGATCGAGTTCATCGAGACTATCCTCGGGCTGCGGGTACTGGAATGACCGATTCACCCCGGTTCACAAACCCCTGTCCCTGGGTGATGATGCTGACGGTGTCCAGGAGACCCGACACCCAGACACCATCAAACTCAGAACGGTCCAACTGGATGGGGAAAAAGCCAACGACTCCTTGATCATCGACACTTTTCATCCCCACCTCTCCCTTATCACCCAGGGAGAGTACCGCCGGAGAGAGAAAATGCGCGGGTTCGGTGCCAACAGCGATGCGCAGTTCCGCGCTGGTTCCCGCATTCAACCGGTGGTCCGTGTTCGGAACCTCTGCCTCTACCCTGAAACTGTGGGTTTCCGCATCACCCACCCGGGAAATGTAGGTCAGCTGACCGACGGCCTCCCGACCGTCCAGAAGACGCACCTGGATTCGCTGTCTGAGTCGCAACCCACCTGCACTCTGCTGAGAGACCCTTCCCGTTGCCTTGAGTACCGACTCATCCACCAGTAACGCCACCTGGCGAAGGGGTTCCAGTTCACCCTGGATCACTATCTCCCTGGTGATCTCCCGGGCTTTCACGTCGAGTATGGTGACTTTCATCTGCTGAGGTGATTTCAGCGGTCCCAGTGGGGATTCCGGTGTTTCGGGAACACTCGCCGTTGCGCCACTCAGCATCCAGGCAACCAACGCTGAGAGTAGCCCGATAGATAGAACGGTTGAATGTCTCATGACAACCTCCAATTCGACCTTCGGTCATTTTATGACCATCAGTCATTTAATACACAAAAAAAACCGGATACCAATGGACTCGATCAAATTCAAGTTGATCGGCATCTACTCACCCCCATGGGCGGTCTGCTCCGGAAAACGTCGTAAACACCTCCCTGTAGCCTTGTCTTTGGCATCCCTGCCAAAGACACTTCCTCCACAGACCACCCACGGGGGGTAGTCTCTAAGGGGTGAGCTGTTACTTTGATCAAATACTACGCCTGCCCTATCAGGCCGGACATAATGAACCTCGTCGAAGACTTGATGATCTCCTCCTCATCTCCGTGGAGACACCAGTCTTTACCGGCCCAGAGCATAGAGATCGTCCCCTCAAAGCAAGCCTGTATACCGATGCGCAACTGTGCGATCGGACGCCTTTCTATCAGACCCTGCTCCATTGCGATCAGGATCATGGGGTCACCCCATTCTCCGAAAGACTGGTCCAACTGCTTGAACGAAGCATGCCAGGAAGCATCTGCCCGCTCCTTGAAATCGATCCGTTTACAGTATTCGACGATGTAGCGGTATTCCCGCTTTTCCAGATGATAGCGAAAGGAACAATCGAAGATTCTGCGAAAATGCTGCAGAACGTCCTCATCTTCCCAGGGCTCGGTTCGCAGCTTCTGCAATAACCCCTGGTAAAACTGCATCATCAGTCGGAACAGCAACTCATCTTTGCTGGTAAAGTGCCTGTAAACCGTCCCCTTTCCCACCTCCGACTGTCTGGCAATCTGCTCAATGGATACCGACTCCCAGTCGGGCTGGGAAAACAGACCCAAAGCTACCTGAAGGATATCCTTTTCGCGACGGGCGAATTCCCGCTGTTTTCGATCGGTTCGTGCCATCTGAATTACCAGTAATCGACCAGTCGTCATATTATGACCGTCGGTCACTATTTGTCAACTCCCGAAATTGTCAGTAATACAGGAAAGTCACATCTTTAATTCGTATCGATAACCATATAAAATTCAAGCTTAATTTTCTGATTTCTAATCGAGCGCAGAGTCTGCTGTGCGTGGGGCATCGGGCCTCCACCCACAAAGCCAGACTTGCGTATACTTGCCGGTATATATGTTGGAGCAATCACTTGCTGTAAAGAGGTATCACGATGTTTGAATGGATTTTCAGCCCCGAGGCCTGGCTTGCACTGGTCACCCTGACTGCCCTCGAAATAGTTCTGGGCATCGACAACATCATCTTTATTTCCATCATCGTCGGCAGGCTGCCGAAGGAACAACGCGAACGAGCCAGACTGCAGGGCCTGGCATTTGCCATGATTACCCGAATTCTGTTGCTGTTGTCACTGGCCTGGATGATGCAGCTCACCACCCCGCTGTTTTCTCTGTTGCATTACGAGATCTCCGGACGGGACCTGATTATGATCTTCGGTGGATTGTTTCTATTGTGGAAAAGCACCCAGGAAATCTGGGAAAGCCTGGAAGGTGAGGAGCAGGAGAACGATGCCCAGGCAGCTCCCAGCAGCTATTTTATGGTACTGGCGCAAATTGCGATCATCGACATCGTATTTTCTCTGGACTCGGTCATTACCGCCGTGGGCATGGCCCGGGATGTTCCTGTCATGGTGCTGGCCATTATCATCGCTGTGGGTGTCATGATGCTGGCCGCGAAATCCATAGGGGAGTTTGTCGATAACCACCCCAGTATCAAAATGCTGGCGCTGAGTTTCCTTATACTGGTCGGGGTCGCACTGATCGGTGAAGGCCTGGAGATGCACATTCCAAAAGGCTATATCTACTTTGCCATGTCGTTCTCGGTAGGTGTGGAAATGCTCAATATCTATTCCAGGAAGAGACGCAGATGCAAAAACCCGGTAAAACTGAACAAGCAGCTGCCTCGAAACAGCGAAATATGAGTCACTGACCGGCTTTTGTCATCACCCATCGGCTGCGAACCGGAACCCAATTGGGCTGCCTTCTCTCTGGCTGCTGAACCCTGGCCCCAAACCAGGGGAATCCGGGAACCCGGTTGGCAGTCCGTTTTTCAACAGCGACTGATTAGCCGGTAAGGTACGAAGCGATCAGACAGACCCGGATAACATGGAACGTTCCACTGGAATAGTAGTTACCTGGTCCTTCACGAATCCCGAAAGTGTCCCCAGCTCATCGTAGCCAACACAGGCCTCCCCCTCGAACGAAAACACCCCGATGTAACGATGGGTAATCCTGCGTTTGAGATTTTCTGAATAGGGCAACCCCAGGAACCAACTTACAACCCCCCTGATCACACCGGCATGAACCACGACCAAAATAGACTTTCCCTGCCTTTTGGCAGCCAGGGACTTTAAAAACCCCACACTTCGCAACTGCATCTGCCTGAAACTTTCACCTTCAGGATAGATGAAATCCGGATCCTTCTTGTGCTGGGGAATATTTCTTTCCACCCATGATTTTTTCTTGCGGTACAAGGTACCGTAATTGATTTCATTCAACATGGGGGTATCCTGTATGAGGAGGATACCTCGTTTTTTGCAAAGAACATTCCCGTCTGACGAGCCCGTTCCAGGTAGCTGGTATAGACAGCACTGTATTGAAAACCTCGGTCATTCAGAACCTCATGAACATAGGCGGGATCAGCCTCCCATCCACTCACCCAAGGTGCATCCCCCCACCCCATGATCCGTCCCGACGCATTAATCAGCGTCTTATAGTGCCTTACGACGATGACACGCATGTTTTGCTCATACAGGGAAATGCAACGTGCCGGGACAGCTGAATAAAACTATTTCTCCAAGGTTTTGAAGTTCACCCACTCCCACACCGAAGCCAGCTAATGCCGGGACATCCCCGAGTCCTGCTGAAGTGATATCTCGAGCGCCGCCAGAAACAGATCTGCACGTTGCCGCGGTTCCTCAGCTTCCAGTATTGCCTGCTTCTCCGCTGGCCCGATCGGGAGCAACGTAGCCATCGCATGAACCAAATGCATGTCTGGGACTCGTTTTAATGCATCCCAATCCGTTTCCATATTCTGGCTTTTCAGATAGTGCTCCAGCACGCTGGTGAGATAGGGTCGATTATCCAATTCCTTGTCAGAGGATTGAGCCAGATCGGAGGCATAACGAGTCCAGTCAGGTACTACCACCCGGTACCCCTTGATGGTTGGAATCTCCTCCAATACATCGAATCGAATCATACCTGTCAACGAAAGTAGTATTCTGCCATCTGTTGTCTCGGAATAGGCAGTAATGCGTCCTGCACAACCGGTAACCTGCAAGGGCCGGGGATCCTCGGTGCTGGTTGTATCCGGCTGTATCATCCCGAACATGTGGTGGGTCTTCAACGCATCCTCAATCATGTTGAGGTACCGGGGTTCGAATATATTGAGGGGCAGTTCCGCCCCAGGCATTACAATGACATTTTCCAGAGGAAATACCGGCAAAGTGCCCGGAAGCTCTTCGAAGCTTGGAAAAAAGGGAGACTGGGTCGTCATACCTACCTCACAAAACAGGGTGTTTCAGGGTTACGCAGAGGTTGCGTAATAATCCTGTCCTAGCTTTGTACTTCCTGGTGTCTTTGTTTCGACAGATAAGTCCCAACTAAGTTGCATCGACTACCTGCCAGATCTGATACTGGGCTCTCCAGGCTGAAATGCTGGAAGATTAGAGCTGTTTGTGGGCCGCGAAAATCAGCGGAAATGAATGGGTGTCCCGAAATTATGCTGTTGCCAGGAACTCAAAACACCGCGGAGCGGTTGCAGTTGCGTTAAAACAGTTACCAGGGTCAAGGTTCAAGTTACAAGTAAAACTTCGCCCATCCCCGGTGGTACAGGGATGGCTGCCGCTTCGACTTTTGAACGTCGCCGAACTAAAGCCCATCGATCCGCACAAACTATTGATTGCTGTGCTCTGAAAAGCCCGGGATGGAACTGTTCAGAGTCTGGATCAGCCGAGACTGTCAGCCATCATGGAAGTTTAACCATTTTTACCAGCATTTCCGCCAAATCCCGGGGTTCGAACTTCGGTACGTACGCATCTGCGCCGACACCTTCACCCAGCGATTTGTTTGCCTCGGACGTTAACGATGAGTGCATGATAACGGGTACACCTTCAAACCGGGCATCCTGTTTCACTTTCTGTGTCAGCACATAGCCATCCATTTCCGGCATCTCAACATCGGTGAGGATAAACTGCAGTTCCTCCACAACGCTTTTACCCATTGTTTCTGCATTATCGGCAATGGCTTTCAACTTCTCCCACGCCTCTGAACCATTGGTAGCACTGATATGTTTGACCCCCATTTGGTCGAGGGTTCTGGAAATCTGACCACGTGCCACACTGGAATCGTCGGCAAAGAAACCCGTGCAGTTTCCATCCAATGTACGAGTGTCGATCCCTTCGTAGATTTCATCCTGGTCGTATATTCCGGCTGTCTCCGCAAGGACTTTTTCCACATCCATAATCATCACCAGACGCTTGTCTCTATGCTCTGCAACAGCAGTGACAAGCCCACCCAGGCGATTGACAAGCATTTGCGGCGGTGCCTTGACCTCTTCCCAGTCCAGACGTTCGATGGTATCCACCGAACTGACCAGAAAGCCATGCACATGTGTATTGTACTCAGTAATCATCAGAATACCCGGTTTCGTCTTTGTCTGTACTTTACAAAACTTCGACAGATTGATAACCGGTACCATTGCACCCCGAAGGCTGACCATACCCTCGACGCTTTCCGGCATATCCGGTGCGCGAGTAATGCTGGGTACGTGCATCACTTCCCTGACCTTGAAAACATTGATCCCGAAAACTTCATCACGCCCGGTATTACTATCTTCACCAAGGCTGAACAACAGCACTTCCAGGCGATTGGTTCCAGCAAGGCGGGTGCGATCATCAACGGATTGTATAAAACTTGTCATGCTGCTGCTTCCTTGTTTTGAATGGAGTGATTAGCGCTATCCTGCACACGAAATGTCGCTACCAGCCCCTGTAGTTCTGATGCCATGCACGCCAGATTCTTCCCGGCCTGGGATGTTTGCTCCGCCCCGGTGGCATTTTGTACGGCCATATCGCTGATTCGAACAATATTACGGTTCATCTCTTCGGCTACCGAGTTCTGCTCTTCGGCAGCAGTGGCTATCTGACTGCTCATCTCATCGATCTGGGATACCGATCCGGAAATGGTTGTCAACGAAGTCCCCGCAAGGCTGGCCTGCTCTACAACGCTCTTGGCTTGTTCCCGGCTTTGATTCATTGCCTGCACCGCGTTACGGGACCCGGACTGTAGACTTTCAATGATCTGATTGATCTCAGCGGTGGACTCCTGCGTTCTTGCGGCCAGGGTCCTTACTTCATCGGCCACCACCGCGAAGCCACGACCCTGTTCACCGGCACGAGCTGCTTCAATTGCGGCATTCAGCGCCAGCAGGTTGGTTTGCTCGGCGATACCCTTGATGACATCCAGAACCGTATTGATGTTCTCGCTGTTTTTCTCCACCTGGGCAATAACATCCGCCGCATTCTCAATTTGACTGGCCAGATGCTGAATCCCATCCACTGTCGCTTCAACCACTTTGCGGCCGCTTTCGGTCTCGGCATTGGCACCGTTAGCGGCGGTAGAAGTACTGCTGACGTTCATTGCCACATCCTGAACGGTGGTCGTCATCTCATTCATGGCCGTGGCTATCTGGTCCGTTTCCGATTGTTGCTGCTTGATATTGTTGCTGGTCTGAACGGTAACGACAGAGACCTCTTCCGCCGCGGTGGAGAGTTGAGCGGTAGTATCATTGATCTGAGAGATCATGCTCTGCAGGTTTTCAAGCATCTTATGCATGGATTGCTGCACTTTCCCTATCTCGTCCCGCCCGTCCACTGTGACGTTTTGGGTGAGATCACCCGAGGCGATTGTTTCCAGCCCTTTAGCCGTCTCACCCAGGCGCCCCACGACATTGCTGGAAACAATCCAGCTCACCAGGACTCCAATCACGATCGCCGTGGTGACCAGAAAGCCCAGTATGGTGATAGCGGTATGTTCGTACTCGGCGGCTTGATGCGCTGCCTCCTCCGTGAACATTTCGATACTGGACAGGAGGGCTGCAAGCTCATGAGCCAGCTGTTCCCCTTCTGTTTCCATTTTTTCTGCAAACAGCTCTGCTTCATGGGTCTTGCCCTGGGTCAGCAAAACAAAAACTTCTTGAGCGTGATGCTCGAAATCAGTGTGTTCCTTTTCAATCTTTTGAAGTACTTCATCCACGTGCATGAGTTCATTTTTGGACGTTTCATCCGCCACCGCTTCGATTGCTTTCCCTCTCAAAGCCTCACCTTCCTTAATCTCCTTACTGACTTTGGCACTGAGTGACTCGAATGCAGCGATCTCCTTTTTAAAGTGGGCAGGTGCCTGAGCCTCCTGCTCCAGGAGTATCCCATAGCGCAACGCTCTCTCAAAATGGGTGGTCTGCATCAGTTGATGCTCTGTGATCTCCGTCAACACCGTTGTCATCGGTATATCTCTTTCCGTTATGGCATCAAGTTCGTGACCGATCCGGTTCATCGCGTACAGTGCAAAGCCGGAACTGCCAACAATCATTGACAAAAGTATCAATGAGGTCCCAATGATCTTGGTCTTAATAGAGATATTATTAAGCATATTCTTCATAATATACTACCCTTTAGTCGTATCTCGGAATGGAAATCACTAAGAACCAAACAGGGTATGCCGATTCATATCCTGCCACCTGTTCAATTCGGTTTACCTGCTGGTCAGATGCTCCAATCGGTGTTTCCATAACGAACCAATTGACGTTTTCACTGCAGGGTGGTGTAGTCAGAGATCCTGCATGGTGATGAAAGCTGTGATCCCCTGGGAGCAGCTCAACGGCACTGATTGAAATTCCTTTCGGCACTGTTATTTCGCCGATTGTTTTCGATGCATTATCGAGTGACATTTGCACTACAGCATTAGACTCGCTGCGCTCCGGAAATACGCCGACTACCGCCAGATTACCGTCCGCACTTCGGTGCACCAAATGAACTTTCATGGCGTAGCGCTCTCCGTCAACGACATGCTCGCTCGGGGTGTGAAAATGAAACTGAAGCAGCTTGTATGGCAAATCGCCAACCATCGAGGTGCTCTCGTAGTACTCTCAGTGCTATTCAGCACTACCGGGGAGGCCATGCTTTGACCTTCCGGTGCTAAACGAAAGGCGGAACAGGCGCTGAACAAAACCTGCCGATGAAAATTTCTCCAAAATCCAATCAGATTGCACGTTAACGAAATTGGCGTATATCATTGTTCTGTAAGGGATGGGACTCCGTTCTCAAATACCTGTCAGTTCTCCTGGTGTGAATGGGTTGTCTTTCCTGGCTAGCGACAAGTGATCACAATACTTTAGGATTATCATCAGGATATTCGGGGGCTTTCCAGTACGTGCTTTTTATATCTCTTACCCCGGACGGTTATGGCTGTACCTTAGAACCACAGTGGTCAGGAATCACCGTAGTGTTCTATAGAATCGATCCCGCAGGACTATAAGACAGATTGGCAGGCAGGCATGTCGAGTAAAAGGCCATGGGTGGGTCACTCGTTTCTCTTGCAGGAATATCGGGAAAACCCCGTGATTCTTATTCCTAAATAGACATCAGCCAGCAACAACCGGACTCATGACACCTTGGGCCGATGGCGTCGCGCAGGAATTTTATTCTCCCAGCCAGATCAGAGAGATTCATCTCCCCGTGGGACCAACGGATGAAATCCTGGTCCTGAAATTGCCCTGCCCATGCAATCCTTAAGAACTGTATTCTGGCAAAAAGCAACATCACTCCAGGGAGAAATGAGCAACAGCAGCCCGGAGTCAACCAATTGCTTATCAGCGAATGCTGTTTTAGCAGATGCAGCCAGCCTTAGTGAAATAGTTGTTTCTTCCGCAGAACCATTTCTCAGACAATCAGCAATTAGATCCAGTCAATCCAGACCGAATATAAATCAATAGACTCCCAGGACCCTCAGTGGCCAGGGAGAGGGTAATACTATGAATCGTTTAAACTTATCCATTGCTTCTACAGCAATAATCGGCACTTTTGCCTTCTCTGCATTTGCCACTGATCAGGTAAAAGACAAACCGACCTGGTGGTACAAGGATATTGTTGGCGCCGAGTATGTCAAAAAGCTGATTGACAAAAATTCCGGGGCTGTCATTGTCGATGCGCGTCCGGCACGTAAATTCAAGAAAGGCCATGTACCCACAGCGATTAACATTCCCCTGCGCCAGTTCGACAAATAAAGATCAGAGTTACCTACGGACAAAGGTACGACTGTTTCAAGGGGGTTACCTGGCCTGGAAAAGCGCCTACGGTACAGATGCAGCACCTGTGGCTGCCGCCTCTGCAGTTCCGCAGGTGGAAGCGGGTGAGGATGAAGGCACCATAAGCATCGCCTCGTTTCAGAACCTCGCCACCAACAATCCGGATGCCTTCCATTGGTACGATGTGCGCGATCCCGAGGAAGTGGAATCCGACGGCACTTTCAGCAAAGCAGTGATCATGACGGTGGACGAAGTCGAAGAGAATGTGAACGAGTTACCCACCGACAAACCCATCGTCTTTTTCTGCTCGACGGGCGCACGTAGTGGTGAAGCCCACGATATCGCAAAAATGAACCGTGAAAATCTCCAAGCCTACTTCCTGGATGCTAATGTTTCGTTCAGTCAGGATGGCAGCGCTCCCAAGGTTACGTGTCATTCTATGTACGTATCGAAAAGAGTGGAGTATTTCGCTTCACATGGAAAGGCACCAAAGGCGAGCGCTATCAGAAGGAAGCCTCAATCACAGTGGTTTAGGGCCTCGGAAATTATGTATCGTCCCATAATGCGCAGGGTATCAGCTCGGATTCAAGGCACAGATGAAAGCGCGTATCATAGATTATGCAACTGAATCTGCAACGCAGACGACGT
>JAAELC010000162.1 GCA_024227135.1 Gammaproteobacteria bacterium | reverse complement strand
GACATGTTCGCTAAACGGCGACAGGTCAACCTGATCGAAAATGATCTCCTCATACTGGATTACGATGGAGGGATAACACTTGATCAAGTCAAACAGCGGTTCCAGCCGTATGAGTATGTCTACTACACCTCCTACCGGCACCTGCATGATGGGGAGACCGAGAAGTTTCGGCTTATTCTGCCGCTCAAAACACCGATTCCAACCTGGCGACGGTATAACGAACACGGGATAGCTGTTGAAGGGGGAGACTGGTATCAGATTCTTGATGCGCTGAAAGCGCTCGCCGGACCCTGCGATCCCAAATCATTTGACCCCAATCAGATGTACCTGATGCCCTCAGCGCCGGAGACCCGTATCGAACTGAGTCAGTCAGGGCACAATAAGGGCGACTGGTTGGATTGGACGAAGTTTGAGCGGATTCCATTCAACAAACTAGATTCAGACTCATCAATAGCCCATGGCGGTGGTCTCGTTGCAACTTCCACTGACCATCTCCTTCCTGACCAAGTTCTAAACACGGCAAAGGGGCCGATCAAAGTGTCCGATGTGGAAGGACGCATCAGTGGGGTTCTGTGCCCCTTCCATGCGGATAAGAAAGGCTCCGAGTTTGTCAGAAAGGTGGAGGACACCGGTAATATCTTTCTCTATTGCAGCACGTGCCAGAGAAAGTATTACATGCGTAGCACGTTTTCTCCGGTTGTTAGCCGGAGTCCAAACAAAAAACCCATGCAGACACCCCGGCCGGTAAAGGAAGATCGGATTTATACCGCAGACGAGTTGCTGGATTTACCATTCTCCAAAGACTATACAGATGCTGATGACCGCCAGCATGTCCTCAAACAGTTGGCGAAGATAGAACAGGAAATCACGTGGGACAGGGGATACCAATTCTCTAGTGGTGCCAAACAGTTCAAATCGCGAATATTGTTTCTACTGGAAGGATCAGGAAAAAGCCATCTGGTGATCAATCTTGCGAAGCGGGGTGAGAAGATCATTTTCGCTTGTAAGTCCTGGCAACAGGCAGAAGCGAAGTATTATGAGTATCAACGTATTGGCATCCGGGAGGGATTCAATGTCCGTATGGTAAGGAGTATAGATGCCAAGGCAAGGCGAGTATTCAATACCAAGGTCGTCAGAGCGCAACAGCGGAATCCCTACGATACTGCCCGGATACTCGATGAGGAATCGGTCGAAGCGTTTATCCTCAACAATCCCGATCTGAGTCCGGAGTTCATCCGACTGACATGGCGTTTCTTTACAGCAGATCGATTTTCGTTCGAAACGATTCCCCACCCGGAGATCGACGAAAAGGGTGAGGTACGAGATGACGGTCTGATCGCACCGTTGCATGATGACAACACACGGATTGTTATATCCACGTTCGAGCAGCTACGGATTCATCGGCTCCGGAATACCCATATTCCAGATGAGTGGATGATCTGGTTTGATGATCCCGACATCACTGATGTGATCGACATAGAGCATTACGATACCGAACGGTGGGAGGAACTCTCAGACGATCAATTGGAAGAGAAGACGCGTGAGATCAATGGAAGGCGTTACTTCAAACGAAATCCCCATCAGTCATTGGGGTACTCTCTGAAAAACCACAAGTGTATCTACACGACGACAGAAATCATCACCAAGCAGGCGATTGAGCAGCTTATGAGGCAGAGGGGAGAGCTGTTCGTCGTCCATGATAAGATGGACAGTATCATGGGTGGGAG
>JAAELC010000161.1 GCA_024227135.1 Gammaproteobacteria bacterium | reverse complement strand
TACGGCTGCCCAAAGATCGCAGAGCAAATCTCAAAGCTGTTTGGTATTGAAATCGACAAAGATATTGTTCGAAGGGTATTGGCCAAGCACTACCATCCAGATATCGATGGTGGCCCTTCGTGGCTGACTTTCATTGGCCATATGAAAGATAGTCTCTGGAGTGTGGATCTGTTTCGTTGCGAGTCTATTCTGCACAAGACACACTGGGTACTCGCAGTCATGGATCAGTTCTCACGACGCATCATTGGCTTTGGTGTGCATGTTGGCGATGTGGACGGGGTCGCTTTGTGCCGCATGTTCAATAGTGCAATTTCCACTAAGGGTATGCCGAAATACCTCAGCTCTGACAACGATCCACTTTTCGAATATCACCGATGGCAAGCCAATCTCCGCATTCTTGAGATAGATGAGATCAAATCCGTTCCCTATACACCGACCTCTCATCCTTTTATAGAGCGACTCATCGGTACTATTCGCCGCGAGTAATTAGATCAAACGCTATTCTGGAACGCTACCGATCTGGAGAGAAAGCTCTCAGATTTCCAAAACTATTATAACCTTCATCGCACCCACAGCTCTCTGGGCGGTAACACGCCTGTTGAAGCTGCTGGGGGTGCATCTAAATCACCAATTAAGTTGGATAACTTCCATTGGCAAACTCACTGCCGAGGGCTTTTTCAGCTCCCCATAGCGGCCTGATTACTAATTCGCCAGGGACAGGTTTCACTTCGATGCCTGTAGCCAAGTGTCAAGCAATTAGGCAAGTCTCAATAATAAGATCGTTTCTGCTTCAATCGGCTGAGCCAGTAGTATCCAGTGCCTCGAGCAGGCGGCGAAATTCCAGATTCTCCCGCAAAAGCTGACCACCCATATCGATCAGTCCGTCCACCTGTTCATCGGTGAGGGAGAAACTGGTGGGAATTTCCTGGAAGAATTCCCGTTGTTCAGGGTCTGCGATATCCTCGAAACTGATCCGGACGAAGTACGCATTGACGGGATGATCCGTGGATCTGGTTGAACCCGACCATTCCTTCATACTGCTTTTGAGCAATTCTACAGTCTCGGTATTGTAGCGGTGGAGCTGGGCATTCGTGACCAGGCTGATGGTTTTCTTTATGCCGGGTACCCTTCTGCTCGAACCGATGTCGGACTTATGGTCAGTAGAGGCATCCACAACGACAAACAGGACATGAGGGGACATTTCAATGTTCCATACACGAGCAGCCGTTTCGATGTCTCCCACGGCACTTAAGCCGGTATACAGGGGACGCACGCCCAGGTTATCCGTGATACCGCCGTCCACCAGGTGGATGTAACGCCGATTTTCTTTGTCGAAATAGCTGTTCAAAGCGCTGACCGTTGACTCGAGTCTCAGGTTGTTTCTGCTCGAAGCCTCAGCACTCAGTAACCATTCAGACTTCTCCGGGGTACAGGTATCATGATTGTCCAGCACGACGGGGTCGAACACGACCGGGACGGCGGAGGATGCCGTTACCGCCCGCGCAACCTTGAAGCTATTCAGGTCCGAGCAGAGAAGATCAAAGCTGTCCTGGAAAAATACGAACTGTTCCCCGGCCTCCATGTCGGACGCATTGATGAAGATGAAAGGACCTTCTCTTCGTATATTGGCAAATGTCGACCCGCGAAAGATGTGCTTATCGTAGTAGCGCACGGCGATTTCGCTGTGGCTTTCTCCGGTGAAAAAGCGTCGTGTGGCGTCGAAGGGATTGAAGAACTGTCGCGTGAGTGCGCCCTGCACGTTCTTTCTCAGGAACTCTGATTCAAAATCTTCGAAAATGCCGTCCCCGTAGAGACCGTAGTAGGCAGAGGTGAAGCTGCCGCCGGAGACCGAGCTTATCCGGTCAACCTCATCAAGCAAACGGCTCTGTTTTCCATCGATAAAGATCGGGGTATCGCGCAGGGCTTTCAGTACGCCGTAAGAGAGGGCCGACGCCCGGGTGCCGCCCCCGGAGAACGCCAGCACTATCAGTACGTCACCGACGTCATGGTATCGGTGATGGCCCGTCAACCGGTAGCTTTGCCCAGCCTGAATCTGATCCGACGCCTCATTTTCCAGCATCGCGTACCTGGCACAGCCGGACAACAGGATGAGAACGAGCAGCAGCGAGACCAGTGAGTACCTTGAGAGCGACGTTGGACTTCTCATCGTATTTGTTTAGCGCATCTGAAATAACTGTTTCTGGTCGGTATCTGTCCTGTACCGTTGGGAGGCTCCATGCAGGTTCCAATAGGTGGCTGAAGCAAATGCGATGCTATTTCGGCATGCAGGCACCAAACACGGTGAAGCTGATATCCTTTCGCGCCTGGGTGGCGACCAGGCGCCCGCTTTTCCTGTCGACCGCAGCGCTCCAGGGCACATTGGTGTCCACACCCTGCAGAATGATCCGGTCTTCCAGGGTCTGCATGGAATCGACTCTGCTGATCCTTTGGCCATCCGGTGGCCAGGCACCGCTGATCTGCCGCCGCGAAATATCCACGCTCACGAAACGGGGCAGATCGACCTCTTCCGGCATCCCCGCGACACAGACACCCCCTTCGCTGCACACCACCACCTTGCTGGCGGCGCAGAGCAGGGGAGCCCCGTCGAGAGTACCCGTCGCCGCACCCGCCACGGAGACTGAGCAGAGCGTCGATACCAGTATCAGCTTTTTGCATGTTTTCATGGGGCCTCTCCTTATCTGACCGTGTAGCCCTTGCCTTCGAGGCAGGCACTGTAAGCCCGGTTGTAATCGCTGCGCATGGCGCTCGACCGGGCAGACTGATTGGCTGCCGCCTGCTGGCGCTGGGACTCCACACGTCGCTGATGGCGCATGCCGCCAAACACGCCGCCACCGATGGCACCGACCGCAGCACCCTTGCCGGCGTCTCCGTCTGCGATACCGGCGACGATGGCGCCCTTGGCCGCACCTCTCACGACGTCTCCACCCGGTCGGTAAGGCTGTGAGCTGGTCGTTGTCGTACTGACCCGCGGCGGATTTGTCGGATCATAGCCGGTGTTTTTCCTTGCCCACTGATAACAGCTGAATTTGTCCTGCTCCATCTGGGCTTCGCTCTGCCCTTTACCCGGGAAGACGTAGAGTTCAGAAGCCGGAGCCGATGAACCGGCCAGGAGGCATGCCAGCAGGCCAGTCACCACCGGAAGCTTTCTGTTACGCATGGTCGATTACCCCTCTGTTTTATGACGTCGAATTTCGGGCTTCGGCACCCCAGTCCACATATCATTTTCCTGCGGTCACCCCCTTGCCCTGCGCCTCGTCCATGCGCTGGCGTACAAGCTGCGCCCAGCCGTCCATTGCCTGCTTGGTGTAGGCCCAGGTCGAATAGGCCCGCAGGTAGTCTTTGAC
>JAAELC010000160.1 GCA_024227135.1 Gammaproteobacteria bacterium | reverse complement strand
CGCAGAGGCACTCGAGCGTAACAAAGAGACCAACAAAAATCCGAACAAGGATGGCGAGTGATGGGTCGCAAAAATATGTACGCCGGAAATGTCATCATAATCGCCGTGATCCTAGCAGGTTTTGTATCACCAGCTATGGGGATGGTTGATCAGGTTGTTGCAAGGCTGCCCGCCCAAGGCAAGCAGTATCCGATCCATAACAGTTGGATCTTGGCGTTTGAACCTACGCTGATGCCACCGGATCTAGTGATTTAGTTCGGCATCTTTGATTCTTCTAATAATATCATGGTGTTGGACACAATCAGATCTCATGTACGGCTGGTAGCAAATGGCATCGAATATGATCAAACGCGCCGTGGGCATTCACAACCGAGGCGGATCCAGCACATAGGACAAAGAAATCTATTGAGAACATCGATGGTTGGCACAAGCACACCATCCGATGGAATCAGCCTATGGCAGGAGCCAGTGGCAAGTGCCGTGGCTGCCTGCGGGGACGGAATGTTTGTTATCCCTCTGCAGGCAATGGCGTTCGAGCAGGGCAGTAGATGGAGCCAGTGCGCTGTCCATGTTTCGTCAAGAACATATGTCGCACCGTGCTCATTAGCCTATGGATGGCATTCACCATGGCAGTGGACCGATGGGGAAGTGTAATTGTCGCCGATGGGGAAAAGTAATTGACGCCAGGCAGGCTCTAGAATGGATGACGTTTTGATTTGGCTGGGTGAGTAGGATAGAACGCTCTTCGGCTGTTCTATGGGTGTTCTAGGATCAGGAAAGCGTTTCTTGGGTTTGGGCGTCGTTCCAGCGTCGGTGTGGCATCGATTGATCAGGGATAAGGGTCCAGTGAACATTGGTGCGTAGATATACGCTAAGCAATGCCAACAATGCTTAATCATTATGGAAAACCCTCTTAGCGTATGTTTTCTCACCAATGTTCACTGAACCCTTTAGAGCCAAAAAATAATATAGAAAACGGTATATGTATTGATTGCTCCAGGTAGCAAGAAAGCGGAGCTGATGAGGCTATTGCTCCTCCTCTGGAGCAACGTCCTCCGGAAAGAGCCGGTGCCCTTCGAATACAGCCAAGATCTCGATAGCTTTTTTGTCGATCACACGGTAGACGATGCGGTAGGAACGTAGCAGCACTTCGCGGATGTCTTGGCACTGTCGTTCGGGGACCACACGTCCTGCTCGTGGCATCTTTGCGGCTTGGCGGGCTCTCTGCCGCAGACGCTCGACCCAGGCTCGCGCTGCGGCCGGATCATCTTGGACGATGTATCGGCCGATTTCGATCAGGTCGTCAGCTGCACGTTGCGTCCAGCGCAGGCCCATCACTTCTACTCGAGGGGTCCGAAGTGCTTGTCGAGTTGGTGGCCAAGTTCCTCGTCAGAGATGACACGGCCAGCTGCGGCGTCAGCCAGACCTTCGTCTATGGCTTGCAGAAAGCGCTCGCGTTCGGCGAGTCGGTCGAATTCCTCCGGCGCGAGCAGGACTGCAGCCGGCTTACCGTTCTGGGTAATGACCACGGGCCGTTTTTTTTTCCGGAGCTGACGCACGACTTGCGATGCACGGGCCTTGAAGTCAGCGATGGGAAGAATGTCCTCGGCAATCTGCATGGGTTTCATCTCTGACCTCCTGGGCGACTTAAACAATGACTAAAATATGGACCAGAAAAATGGTTTGTACAAGGGGCATTCTCTCATCCAACGAGAATATGCGACGGCCTACCATGGGTATATTCCAACAAAGGTACGAAAACTCTCATTACCCCACTGATCCGCATCACGTAGACCCAGCTCCACCGCGCTTTACGCCTTTTCGTACCAGGTCCCTCTGCCTCGCCTGACCAGCCGTCTTGCCGCCACGAGCTTGCTT
>JAAELC010000159.1 GCA_024227135.1 Gammaproteobacteria bacterium | reverse complement strand
TCAATGAAACCGGCTTGGCCATTTTAAAGGAATTTCGCAAGGGTTGTGGCGAAGACGCTGCTGCCGAACGGTTGGTCCGGGAGCGTGAAATCTCCCTTCCTGCGGCGCAAAGAGATGTGGCGGATTTCTCCTCCAACCTGAGCTCCCTCGGACTTTCATAAGGAAGACATAATGCAAAAAAAAGTCACTGTAGCTGTAACAGGCGTCAATGCAATGGATAATCCTGGGCCAGGCCTGGGGGTGGCTCGTAGCCTGAAGCTTGATAACCGCCTGGATGTTCGTGTCCTGGGGCTCGCCTATGACGCCATGGAACCAGGAATTTACGTAGATTGTGTCATCGACAAGAGTTTTCTGGCTCCTTACCCGACCGTCAATGGGAAGGCCTGGGTTGAACGGTTGCTGCATATCAAGCGATCCTGCGGTCTGGATTTCCTGATCCCCAACCTGGATGCCGAGTTGCCGGTCTGCATCAAGTACGCTTCGGTGTTAGCCAAGAACGGCATTGGCCTGTTTATTCCAACAATGCGTCAGTTCACGCTCCGATCCAAGGATCGCCTGTCTGAAGTGGCCGAGCGCATCGGTGTTGAGATCCCTCAAACGCGTGTGGTCCACACCCGCGAACAGGCCATTGAAGCCGCTCGTGATATTGGCAAGAGAGGTGCTCCGGTAATGGTCAAGGGAGTACTTTACAAGGCAATTCTGGCTATTTCGCCAAGCGATGTGGTGAGCCGCTTCGATGAGCTCATGGCAGAGTGGGGGGGGCCTGTGATCATCCAGGAGCTCGTCACCGGCGACGAGTTGAATGTGGTCGGCTTGGGTGACGGCGAGGGCGGGAGTCTTGGTCTGGTCGGTGCCAAGAAGCTCTCGGTCAGTAGTCTGGGTAAGATCTGGACCGGTGTCACCGTGTGCAACGAACCCATGATGCGAGCAGCCGAAGCCTTCATCAGGGAATACCGCTGGTGCGGTCCTTTTGAACTGGAGTGCATTGTCAGGGATGGCAAGGTCTACCTCATCGAGATCAATCCTCGTTTTCCGGCTTGGGTTTATTTCGCTTCTGGTGTCGGGGTGAACCTTCCCTTGAGAATGCTCCGGCGTTCACTCGGCATGGAGAATCCACCGTTGCCGGAGGCAGAGCCAGGAAAGATGTTTGTGCGCTATGTCGAGGAAATCGTTACCGATAT
Source organism: Gammaproteobacteria bacterium (assembly GCA_024227135.1). Lineage (GTDB taxonomy): Bacteria > Pseudomonadota > Gammaproteobacteria > Chromatiales > Chromatiaceae > JAHEHQ01. Next base: position 1,110 of record JAAELC010000159.1, on the reverse strand, counting down.
GGCTTCTCTTCAAAGTATGATCTGTCAAGGAGAAACAGCATGAAGTCCGCATATGTAAAGCCTCTCATCAACCGTCTTCAACAGGGGCGTATGAATATCTACGGCGCGCAGCCGAGTTATGTAACGAAGGTCAAATCCCATATCGACGGAGTCGCAGTTGATGAACTGGTCACCCGTTATGGCTCTCCCTTGTATGTTTATTCAGAAAGTACCTTGCGCAACAAGGTTCGGGAGGTCCATCAGGAATTTTCCTCCCGTTATCCCAATGTGACTCTGGCATGGTCCTACAAGACCAACTACCTGAAGGCCATCTGTGCCGTCATGCACGAAGAGGGCTCGCTTGCCGAAGTCGTCTCGGAGATGGAATACGGCATGGCCCGAACTTTAGGCATCCCGGGTGAAAGAATTATATTCAACGGGCCCTACAAGCCGCGCCATGCCCTGGAACTCGCCGTGGACGAGGGCGCGATGATCAATATCGATCATATGGATGAACTGCATGATTTGGAGCAGATCGCCCAGGAGCGTGGCAAAACCATCGACGTGGGGATGCGTCTCAGTTTAGACGCGGGCATCCAGCCCCAGTGGTCCCGTTTCGGCCTGAGCCTGGAAACGGGGCAGGCCCGTGAGGCCGTTCGGAGGATGGCCGCCACTGGACTGTTGCGTCTTACAGGGCTGCATTGTCACATAGGAACCTACATCCTGGACCCGGAGGCCTATGGCCGGCAAACTGCCAAAATGGTGATATTCTGTCATGAGCTTGAAGATGTTTTCGGATTTACCATTGATCACCTGGATATCGGCGGTGGTATCCCTTCCCAAAGTCGCCTGAAATCATCCTACCTCCCTGCGGACATTTCGGTTCCTCCAGTCGAGGAGTACGCTGAAGAAGTGAGCCGGGCACTTTTGCAGAACCTTCGTTCCGGACACATGCCCCGACTCATATTGGAGTGTGGACGCGCCCTGGTTGACGAGGCGGGTTCTCTTGTCTCAACGGTCACAGCTTCCAAGCGTCTGCCGGATGGAACACGTTCGTATATCGCTGACGCTGGTCTGAATTTGCTTTTTACTTCCCTGTGGTACCGGCCCAATATCGCGCTGGCCAAGGAG
>JAAELC010000158.1 GCA_024227135.1 Gammaproteobacteria bacterium | reverse complement strand
TTATGATGATTTAAAACCTTTGACATATTTCCTTCTTGGCAATATGGAGCTATACTCGCTGATGATGGAAGCGGTTTATCTGTTTAAACCCAACACCCTGCAATGTTTCGTCTGTCCCAAAAGGATCTGGCCTGAGGTACTCTACGCATTCAGATCAGATTTTTCGTCCCTGCTGCTGTGCAAACGATTAACTTCCCGTTTCTTGAGCCACCCCTGCTTGTTGATGGGCTGGGTGACTCTCGAAGCGAGTCTTGTCCTGCTGACGCTTCGGCGGAAAGCAGTGACCAGAAGGGCGTAAGTGGCGCCCTCGGGCGCTATGCCTTTCTCGATGAAGCCTCTGCCGTTCTTCGATGGATGGTGAAGAATCCCCCCCTGGATAGAACCCCGAACAGCACCCGACGGTGGTGGGCACTCTCCTGCTCATCATGGGTTCCGTCAACCGAGATAACCCCGCACTTGTTGCGGGCTGTATAGGCTCGGGTGGTAGGCTGGAGGAAGACCAATCTACTGGCCCCAATTCCGCACGCGGATCCAGATCTAACCACAAAACAGTTGAGCTTAGCTTTCCTCAGGCCCTGGACTTTTGTCTGAGGCTCGTGACCAGCACCTGTGCCGGTTATGATGATGATGCTCAGATTTGTTGTGAACATGGAGGAGAAGGAGGGCAGAATGTTTCCTTCACAGCTGTGGTACATGAGACAACATCGACTAGTGGTGGTGGTGGCCCTGGCCGTTGCCGATTTCATTTTTTGTTCTTCTTGTTGTGCACCTTTCTCTTC
>JAAELC010000157.1 GCA_024227135.1 Gammaproteobacteria bacterium | reverse complement strand
GATTAGTACTGTATTATCGTATAGCACCCCCACCACGAATAAAATGACAGCGTTGCCCAGCAATCCCAATCCGATTGCCCCGAGGACTATGGTCTGACAACCAATTCTCATCCCAATGTTTACTCTATGCATATCTGTCTATTAGCGTACACGTGTTTTATTCGCATAGTTACTCTCTTGATAATCGTCATATGCAATGTCGCAGTACAGCTTTTGAAGTGTATGCATGTATAATAAACACCCACCCCCCCATCTCTTAATGATATACACACAGCCAACATGACAACCCACACACCTCCCTGGGAGGTACCAGACAAGAACAAGGCCTTTGTCCAGTTACCAGCAGATCGCATGCGCGAGTTGTTAGATATCTATGATCACGATGAAGTGATCCAAGAGGCTGTACAAGCCGCCATCACTGGGATTTTGGGTGGTGGTTTCCTCGTGCAGCGACGCGGCTTTGCTCGAGAGCGAGCCGCGGAGGCTGATGACAGCGCCCTGTGGTGTGCCTTCATAAGGCGTATGATGCGGAGTGTCTGGTCGGTTGGATTTGCACTGTGCCTGATGGAACCCGGCTCGTGTCACGGGAAACCAGTGCCGCGGGTCTTAGACGTCGAACGCGTAGACCTCCGGTATCATTGTACCATCAGCGGGAAGGGGATCTTCGTCGCGCGATTCAGCCACCAGCAGGCATCCAACGGACTTGGTGAACTAGGAGTTGGTTTGCAAGAGGGCCTATCCAATGCCAGTGGTGGTTTGTCGACTATCTTGGACCCTCTTCTAGCCAATACACACGGCGATACAGGACTTGAACAACTCATCGGAAAAACCACCACAGCCGCGTTATCTGGGATTGGTGCACCTTGTGTTGCCTATCTGGTATGCATCTACGAGGAAGGCAAGCAAAAAAAGACCCAGGTAATCCCCGTGCTCCCCGTCGTGGAAGCGCTGCCCAATCCATGCACTGGCCGCATCCGCTCCCGAGTGGGGCGACTCCAACACGAGTATGTATACCGCAACTTCTTGCTCCACTGTTCTATGCAGGCCGAATCTGTACGGTGTCGCCTCAATGTCATGGCCGAAGAGGTCCCCAAGCCAGTTGATAAGAATGACATCGATCCACTCATCCACACACACCCACAAATCGACCCACAAGAACTCAGCGAGGCAATGGCACGACACACGCGCAAATACCCGAGCACGATTCTCAACCGGGACAAACCGACCCCCCCAATGATAACCCGGGGCCCGCCTTCTGGAATTGGTCGTGCTCGCGAGGCCCAGGCGGCGACAGACTCGGCGTTTGTTGCCGGGGCAGAGGATACAGAGTATCGCTACCTACCCCCTGGAACCAAACTAGCCCGTCCGGTACTCCCCGAGCCCCCGACTGGATTAGTACAATTTTACATATTTCGAGCCGAGCACGTCTTCAACGCGTTTGGTGTCCCTCCTGCGATGATGAGCGATCGCGGGCCCGGTGGCCGCGTTGGAGTCAATGAAAACTGTTTGATTGTATTCCGGAACGCTCAGTTAGCACTCAAGCGTTTTATCTTGGATGCAACAAGAACTCTGTACGTGCATGGCTACGCTGCCGTATTCCAAACCCAGTACGTGGCAACCCGCACCCCCCGCGAACTCCATTCACTGAGTTCGTTGTCGCGGGAGGGGTTAGCTGCGAGATACGAGGCGGACACCAAGTTGGCGATCCACCTCCCCGGCATCCCATCCATACAGCTGATGGATCATCTATTCACCAATAATATACTAACACACGATGCATACAAGGATCACATCCAGACAATGTTCGGCATATCCCCGCAAGCACTGGCGATGCCAGACCCTCGGACGGCACCAGATTTAAAGACGCGGGTGCTAGATCGGAATCGATGCTTATCAAATACGGTTGTTGTTTCGGGGGGGCGTATTTCAAAAACCAGGCCTTGTCCCCAACCCGCTGGGCAGAGTAGTAACTAACAGTGTCACCGGATATCACCGCCTCGACGTGTTTGGCTATTTCATCACGCTTGGGTAGTC
>JAAELC010000156.1 GCA_024227135.1 Gammaproteobacteria bacterium | reverse complement strand
TAACCGATAATGATGTAAATATTTTGGGCTCACAAAATGCTGCAGACTTATTAATTAGTTATTTTGAAAACCCTACAGAAGCGACAAATAACATGAATCCTATTTTGGATCCGTCCAACTACGTTGGAGTTAATGGTCAAACTATATATGTAAGAATTGATGATGCTTTTACCAATTCTTGTTTTCAAACAGATAGTTTTAATCTTTTAATTTCCCAGCCCACAATCAATCCAGTATCAGATCTGGAGGAGTGCGATGATGTTTCGAATGACGGGTTTGCAAGTTTTGATTTAGAGTCACAAACAGCGGATATTTTAGGCACCCAGCCACCGGCCGATTTCGTCGTGACGTATTACACGGACCTGGCGGGAGCGACCTCTGGGACGGGCAACATAACGAGTCCCTACACCAATTTGTTGAGTCCCGAGCCCATATATGTCCGCGTTGAGTCGGTTACCGATGCGACGTGTTTCAGCGTCTCCCCGATGCCGGTTTTCAATTTGGTCGTACTGGTATCGGATGTTCCAGATTTCGCGATGACCTCTACCTGTGATGGCGGTACCGCTGCAATATCAGGTACATTGGGTGGTGCATTTGCATTCAGTCCATTGCCTGGTGATGGGGCAGTCATTGATATATCCACGGGATTGATAACTGGCGGAACCCCGGGTTCCACCTATACTATAGAATATACCACGCCTGGGACCTGTCCACAGGCTTCACAGCAGACGGTAACGGTCCTTCCATTGGAGGGTTCTGGTTTTGCGATGTCCCCGACCTGTGATGGTGGGACGGCAACGTTGGATGCAACGGCCCTACCGGGAGGTACATTTACATTTAATCCACTGCCAACGGATGGCGCTGTTATAGATGCATTGACAGGGGCCATATCGGGAGGGAGTCCAGATACAAATTATACGGTAGAGTATACAACCAATGGTCCATGTCCGGCCGGCAGCACCCAGACCTTTTCGAGCCACCCACTTCCGACCTTTATGGCGCCGACGCCCTTGGAGGTGTGCGATGACGGTGTACCGGACGGTCTGACGTCGATGGACCTTAGCGTAAAGAACACGGAGATAAGCATTGGGAACCCAAACCTCCAGGTCACGTATTACCTGGCCCTTTTGGATGCAGAGCAAGAGATGGGCCCATTGCCAATACCTTACACCAATACCGTAAATGGCCAGACCATCTATGTCCGTATAGAGGATTTCACTACCGGCTGTTACGGTACCACGACCCTGGACCTTGTAGTGGAGCAGGCACCCATTGCGAACACGCCAATGCCATTGGAGTTCTGCGATCCGGACAGTGATGGGATAGGAGAGTTCGATCTTGAGAGCGCTACCTTGGGGATAACGGGAGGGGCACCTGGACTGACGGTGACCTACCATGAGACGATTACGGATGCGGGGAACAATGTCAATGCGCAGGTGAGCCCGTACGGCAATATAGTTGCCTATGGCCAGACGATCTACGTACGGGTGGAAAGTTCGACCATTGTGACGGACTGTGCGGCCTTTGTGGAGCTTGAGTTGGTCGTTTACGATGTGCCGGACATATTGGATCCGCCGACCCCATTGGAGCTGTGCGATGATGATTCGGGCGGTCTTGCCCAGTTTGACCTGACCAGCAAGGATACCGAGATATTGAACGGACTGGATCCATTGCAATATACGGTCACATATTATGAAACTTTGGTAAATGCAGAGGTCCCTATTAACGCGATAGTGGGGACGGGAGCCTATACGAACACGACCGCGAACATGCAGACCCTTTGGGTACGCGTGGACGATACGTCAACGGGCTGTTCGAGCATCACGACCCTGGGCCTGGTGGTCAATGCCCTTCCGGTCCTGGTACAGCCAACTCCATTGAACCTATGTGATTACAATGACCCCGGGGATGAGCTTGAGGCCTTTACCCTGGAGGATAAGATAGACGAGATACTGAATGGGCAAACGGGCATTACATTGAGCTTCCATGAAACGCAAGCGGGAGCTGATACGGATACAGTGGAGATATTCAGTCCTTACGTCAATACGATAGCCAATGCCCAGACCATTTTTGTAAGGGCGGAGAACAATATAACGGGCTGTGTAAGTACTATAACACTAGACCTTCGTGTAGAACCGTTGCCATCACCGGCAACGCCAACGCCATTGGAGGTCTGTGATGGGGACAATGACGGGGTCATGGACTTCGACCTGGACAGTAAGACCCTGGAAATACTCAATGTGGAGCCGGATGTTACGATTACGTACCATGAAACGGTGACTGATGCCGAAAACGGGGTAAACGTTTTAACGAGTCCCTATGAGAACATCGTTGTGGATACCCAGACCATTTATGTAAGGGCAGAGCACAATACGACGGGCTGTTACAGTATCGTGGAGCTTGATTTGGTGGTGTTCCCATCACCGGAGGTCCCATTGGATATGGAAGACTATGTCATCTGTGATGACAATAATGATGGTTTTGCCCAATTTGACCTGACGGATATGGACGACGACATATTGGGGACCCAATTGCCAACGGATTTTATATTGACCTACCATACAAGTTCGGCCGATGCCAGCAGTGGAACAGCTCCAATAGTGGAACCGACCCTATCGAGCTATACGAACACGGGAGCCCCCCAGACCATATACGTTCGTTTGGAGAGCGTGTCCAATGGCTGTGTAAGTACGGGCGAGTTCGATCTGGTGGTGGCCCTTCCGCCGGTACCGGTATTCCCAAGCCCATTGTCAATGTGCGATGATGACTATTATGGAGACATGGATGGTGCGGCCACTTTTGACCTTACGGTAAAGGATATTGAGATAACGGGTAACAACGGTTCATGGACGGTATCCTATTATGAGACCGCTGCGGATGCACAAACGGATACAGCCGTGATAGATCCTGCGGATGCCTATCAGAATATAACGAACGCCCAAACGCTGCATGTACGTGTTACGGATGGGGATACGGGTTGCTATGCCTTTACGACCTTGCTGATACGTGTGGAGCCCAATCCGACGCCACAGACGCCAGATCCGATAGAACTTTGCGATGACGTGGGTACGGGAGATGGTTTCGAGGAGTTCGACCTAACGGTACGTGAGGCCGATATCATCTATATGGAAGGGAACGTAACGGCGAGCTATTATGAGGACATTGGAGATGCGGAATCGGGGATAAATGCCATCGCCGACCCAACGGCATACACCAATACCAGCATGCCGCAGACCATCTATGTTCGGATTACCAACGGAGACGATTCAACGGGCTTGAACGGAACGGGCTGTTATACGATAGTGGAAATGGAATTGATCGTGCACCCATTGCCAGATGTGGTGGCGGTGACGGATTTGATAGAATGTGAGGTCAATACGGGCGGTTTCTATGGGTTCGACCTGGACAGCAAAACGGTAGAGGTATTGAACGGACAGAGCCCAACGGACTTTATGGTGACCTACCACGCGACCCTTTTGGAAGCACAGTCGGGCATTGGTGCCCTGGTAAGCCCGTACACCAATACGACAATAGATAGGCAGGAGATATTCGTGAACATTGCCAATATACAGACGGGATGTGATATATCCACGGTCAGTTTTTATATAGAGGTACAGGAGGGGGCCGTTGCCAACGATCCATTGGGGGCCTATGTCATCTGTGACAATCTGGGCGACAACGATGGGTTTGGACAGTTCAATCTATCGGATGTGCCAAATGGGGATGGCTACGATTATGCGGGCGATCTGCACGAAGAGATACTCGATGGACAGGACGCAATGGGTTACACGGTAACATTCTATTCCACACTGGTGGATGCGGAAGCTGGAGTGGATGAGATACCGACGACGTATGAGAACACGGTGGCCCATACACAGGTAATCTATGTTCGGGTGGACAACGATACGGACGCAACATCGATATGTTACGGCATCACGGAGATGACCCTTCAGGTGGACCCATTGCCGATAGTTGATATAGGTGATGGTTATATACTCTGTGTGGACAGTCCGGGAGGTGTTTTGACCACGGTATCCGCACCGACGATAGATACGGGGCTGAACCCTTTGGCCTATGGTTTTGAATGGACCGATTCCACTGGGGCCGTTGTTGGGTCCGGACCGGATTTTGTACCATCATATGCGGACGGTTATACGGTAACGGTAACGAACATGGCCACGGGCTGCCGGAACAGGGACAGTACAGAGGTCATCCAGAGTTCGCCACCGGATCTGGAGGTGGTACAGAGCACATTGGCCTTTGCGGATGTCCATGTTATAGAGGCAACGGTGACAGGTGGTGATGGCGAGTACGAGTTCAGTCTGGACGGGGGCCCATGGGTGTCCACCGACCCTAATACGGGAAGCTATACCTTTACGGACGTTTTGGTGGGCGATCATACCGTCGTGGCCAGGGACATCAACGGTTGCGGACAGGACGATGGCACGGTGCTGATAATGGACTACCCGAAATATTTCACGCCCAATGGTGACGATAACCACGAGACATGGAATATAATAGGGATAGAGGAGCAAGTTGACGCAAAAATTTATATATTTGACAGGTACGGGAAGCTGTTGAAACAGTTGAGCCCCACCGAGACCGGTTGGGACGGCACGTTCAACGGAAGACCGATGCCCTCGACGGACTATTGGTTCGTCGTGGAGTACAGCGAAGATGGAACAAGAAAGGAGCTTAAGGCCCACTTTACTTTAAAAAGATAGAACATGAATTTAAAAGAGTATTGTTTATTAACAATTATAGCAGTATTT
>JAAELC010000155.1 GCA_024227135.1 Gammaproteobacteria bacterium | reverse complement strand
CACTGATTACCCACCGAATCCTTAAGATGGGTATAACTGGCCAGAAGATTCTTATAGACAAAACCGTCATGACAACCATCCAGACCGGTTCCACGCTTTACCCGGTAAGCAAACCGGACGTCTTTGTCTAAATTTTCCAATGTGGAGTAATGAAACTCGTGGGCCGCAATCTCTCCCTCGACCCTTATAGGCCAGGGGCTCTCTCCGGTCTCTTCCAGGACGACGTAGCCCCTCCCCTGGGGCTTCTCATGCATCACAGCATCACCCTGAATTACTCCTGCCATTTTACAGGTTTTCCCTTTCCAGGACAGGCTTCTGGCAAGATACATCAACCCCCCGCATTCAGCGTAAACCGCTCCACCCGCTTCGACGAAATTCCGGACGGCTTCTCGCATCGGTAGATTGGCCTCAAGCTCATCCATCACTGTTTCGGGAAAACCACCACCGAGAAAGAGCCCATCCACACCGGGTAAAACATGGTCTGAGAGGCTGTCAAACGGGATCATGTCCGCCCCTGCGGCCTGGAGCTTTTCCAGATCGCCCGGATAATAAAAACCAAAAGCCTTATCTCTCGGATACCCGATACGAACACCAGCATCGATGTTTTCGTGCGCAGTGACAGATGGATGAATCGCGGGCGGCAAAAAACGGGGCGATTCACGGGCCATGTCCAAAACTCGATCCAGGTCTACCTGGTCTGCCACGGCCTTGCCCAGGGTGTCTATTTTCTGCCTGGCCTGGGAAGCTTCATTGCTTGGTATCAGACCGAGGTGCCGTTCATCGATGAGCAGAGAGGGGGAGTGATGCACAGCACCAATAACAGATACATCGGTGTAGTGTTCAATAACACGGCGCAGTTTTCCTTCATGTCGGCTTCCACCCACTTTATTGAGTATTACTCCCCGGATCCGTATATTTGGATCAAAAGCCTGGTATCCCAGAATCAAGGGAGCGATTCCACGGGTCATGCCCCGGGCATCGATAACCAGCAGTACAGGTGCCTGTAGAAGAACGGCCAAGGCAGCATTGCTGTTGCTTCCATCCAGGTCCAGACCATCATAAAGCCCTTTATTGCCTTCCAGAATTCCAATGTCTGCATTCTGCAGAGCGCCACTGAATTCTGATTCTATCTCCTGCCGTGACATGGTGAAAAAATCGAGATTTCGGCATGGCCTGCCGCTGGCCGCGGTCAGCCAGAGAGGATCTATGTAATCCGGCCCTTTCTTGAACGTTTGCACAGCCAGGCCCCGCGCCCTGAAAGCAGCTGTCAAACCAATGGAGAGTATGGTTTTACCGGACGATTTATGAGCAGCGGAAACAAAAAAATGAGCCATCACAGTGCCTGGCGTCTTGGGACGAAATTTAAAAAAAGTATCTACTCACCCCCAATGGGCGATCTGCTGCGGAAGTCGAGGTAGATACCTCCCTGTAGACTTGGCTTTAGCATCCCTGCCAAAGACACTTCCTCCACAGACCACCCATGCGGGGTATTCTCCAGGGGGTTGAGCAGTTACAAAAAAACCACCACCGCTCCACGGTGGTGGTCATTACTCAGGGGACGTGAGCGTGACAACGCCAGATCAGGCGTGTTCAACCTCCGCAGGATCCTCCAGGGAATCGGGAAAAACCTTCAACATCCGTGCGCCGATGGCCACCATGGTCACTGCAACAGCCATTCCAGCAATACCCAACAGGCCTTCAGCCGGCGTAGGGGTGTACTGGACGATTGAGCCATCGAGGAAACTGCTGGCAATCACTTCCTTACCCGGGAAAATATTCATCGGATAAGCCTGCCCGCCGATTACTATGACGTAGAGCTGGAGAAAACCACCCAGCAGCACCAGCACAGACGCCGTGCCGATGGCGAATCTTGAAGTGGCAAAGGCAGGGGAGTAGATCAGAAACAGCGGAATAACACTCCCGACGACGACATGGCCAAGCCAGAACATGACGGTGTAGATACCACCCTCGAGAAGGATGAATCGCTCCACACCATGGTGTTGGGTCATATAGAGATTGGTTAAATGGTAAACAAAACTGAAGTAAAGCACCGCGCCCACGAACACACCGAGCAGATGCTTCAGCCTGGCCAGACGTACTTCGCCCAGGGTACGACCTGCCCACCAGTAGGCCGAAATCAAGGTGATGATAAAAAAAGCCAGCCCGAAACTGAATGACATGATAATGAACATCGGTGCCATAATTGCCGCATCATAAGCTTCGCGGGCCACCAGAAAACCGAAAATGGATCCAGTACCAGTGGTCAGGACAAGCCGCCAGAAGAAAGCGACATACCCCGCGACCGTATAGTACTGAGTCGCTTTGCGGTCGATCATGGTCCATATATAGATCCCGACAATGGCAAAGAATCCCGTATAGAGCAGTATGTTCCAGGTAAAAATCGACTTCATGTTGAAGTTTGTCATGGCAACGATCAGGCGGTCAGGGCGACCAAGATCGAGCACGAGCACCATCAGCCCACCCGCCAGCAGTCCAATGGCCAGCAAGCCGGAAAACCGACCCAGGGGTTTGTACATCGGGCCACCGAATACGGACCCGATAGAGGCCACGTTGAGCGCACCTGAGGCGGCTACGATCATGAAAATGGCAAACACATGAGGCAAACCCCAGACCAGATGATTGCTCATACCGGTGACCCAGTGGCCGTTATGCTCCATGTGGTAGAAGGCACCAAGCCCGAGAAGGACCAGGAAAGCCAGGAAGCTCAGTCCACCCCAATACCTGGGAGAACTACACCAAAGCTCAGAGAAATGCATTTTTTTCATTGGCCTTCTATCTCCCCGGATCACAGATCGGTGTAACGCACGCCGGTATTCAATTCAAGATCGGCTCTGATCTGACGACTGTTTTTCTCTCTCAGTATACTGGCGATCTCGCTTTCAGGATTTTTGAGATCACCAAAAACGATAGCCTGATGTCCCTCTTTCGCACATGCATCCTGGCAAGCGGTGGTCATCTTGCCGGCATCTATACGATGTACACAGAAGTTACAGGATTCCACACATCCCTTACCCCGTGGCGCTGCCACCAATTGATTAACCACGTTCTGATGGATAAAGGATCGAGCCTTGTACGGGCAGGCCATCATGCAATAGCGGCAACCAATACAAGTATGTCGATCGACCATGACAATTCCATCAGCACGCCTGAAGGAGGCACCGGTAGGACAAACGTCCACGCAAGGTGGAAATTCGCAATGCTGGCACATCATCGGCAGATCAGTGATATCGCCGGTCTGCCTGTCTTTCAACTGGACTTTCCGAACCCATTGGGGGCGCTGGGCATTCCAATCGTCATCCGACTGCCCCTTGGGCTTTTGCTGAAGATCGAGACCGTTCTCTTTGTCGCAGGCATCCACGCAGGCGGTGCAGTCGGCTACACACTTGTCGGTATCGATCAGCATTCCGTAACGGACATCACTGCTGACCCCCTGGCTCTCACCAGTCGCCTGAGCTACGGTCAACAGAATACCGGGAGCAACGGTGGCCGCACCCGCAGCGAGTATTGTGCCGCCTATAAACTGCCGTCGCTTCCCATCGGGCTGGTCATTGTGTTTACCCATGATCAGTCCTCCTGAACAATAGCCTGAAGCTGTACCAACTCATCCGCGGCAAGCGCGGCTGGAGCGTCCTTGTCACGAAGCAATCCCAGCCTGTGATCAACATTTCCACCATCGAGTGCCGATTGAGACAACTTCTCTTCTCCCGGTGTCTTGCGATGACACTGGAAGCAAGCCAGATCGACAGCCATATAGTTGTGACACTTGTCGCAGAACTGTCCCTCCGAATCGATCTGCGCATACCCACCGCTGCCATTCTTCGCGGCATGGCAGTCAACGCAGTCGGCCAGGCTGTTACGGATATCCCGGATACCCTTGCGTACCGTTTTGATGCGGTCGTGTTTCAAATAGTCCATATGATTTCGACGCATCTCGGCGGTTGGTGCTACGCAGGCTTCCATGCCTGCCGCCTTCGAGCCCGGGGTAACGGCCGAATCACCAAGAACGCCAGTGGTAAGAAACGTAAACGCTCCTGCCATCAGCACTCCGGCGAACCGCCTGATGCCGGTTGAACTAAGCATGTCTTCTCCTATTCACCAAGGCCCATCTGGATATAGCCCGTGGGGCAAACGTCACTGCAGACATGACAGCCGATACATTTGTTGTAGTCGGTATCGACGTATCGTCCAGTGGTGGCGCTGTTCTTCTTAACCCGAAACACAGCATCCTGGGGGCAGAAGATGACGCAGTTGTCACATTCAAAACACATACCACAACTCATGCAGCGTTTGGATTCCGCCACCATCTGCTCTTCGCTGAACGGCTGTAGACGTTCGTGAAAATGTCCCAGCACCTCTTCAGCGGAGGGTACATCCTCCTCACGTTTGTTGCGGGGGGTGAAACTGAAGTGCCCCAGGAACAGGTCACTGGACGGAATAACCTCCTGCTCGGCCCTATTCTCATAGTTATGAATCGCGAACTTTGCATCGTCCGTTCCACGAAGGTCTCCCTGCTGAGCATCAAAACTCTCGGGATCCAACCCTGCTTCCTCCAGCTTGTTCAGCAGATCGAAATGGTGCACATCGACTTTTGGCCGCTTACTCAGTTCCACGTGCTTGAGGTAATGATCGATGCTGTCCGCTGCCACGGAAGCCTGTCCAATAGCCGTGGTGAGCAGGTGCGGGCATATGATGTCACCGGCAACAAAATGGCCGGCCTTGCCAGGTATCTGGTAGAACTTGTCCGAGTCAATCAGTCCCCGACCATTATCGAATGTCTCCAGGCCGCTCAAATCACCACCCTGGCCGATCGCTGAGACGATGAGATCAGCTTCCAGAATCCGCTCGGTCCCTTCCACAGGAATCGGCTTCATACCATCCATGGTGCAATCGCAGACCTTTAATGCGATGGCACGCCCGTCTTCGCCTTTGATCACCTCCAGTGGCATGACTCCGTCCAGGATGGTGACACCTTCAGTGGTCGCATCGGTAACTTCATGCTCCGCAGCCATCATCTCCTGTTTCTTAAACAGAGATGTCAGGGTGACTGCAGAACCCTGTGCAGCGGCAGTTACGGCCGCGTCATGGGCAACATAGCCATCGTGCACCACCAGTTCAGGCCGATCGGTTGGATTGGCCTGTTGTACATGACCAAGGCGACGGGCCACGGACACCACATCGATGGAAGTATCACCACCTCCCACACAGACCACCTTGTCCGCAGTTATTTTCATGCGTCCTTCATTGAACGCTTTTAGAAAGGCTACACCGGCGACACAGTTCGGCGTGCCTTCCCACCCGGGTACGGGCAGGCCGCGACCTTTGCCGCATCCCAGTGCCCAGAGAATGGCATCATGATCCTTTTCCACCGCTTCGACATCAACATCCTTACCGACCCTGGTTTTCATCTTCAGGCTGACGCCCATGTCGACGATGCGATTGAGCTCATGATCAAGTTTGTCCCGGGGAATACGATAGCCCGGTATTCCGTAGCGCATCATCCCGCCAAGACCTTCATTCTCGTCGTAAAGCGTCACGGCATGACCCTTACGCCGAAGCTGATAGGCTGCCGCCATACCCGCCGGCCCGCCACCGACGATAGCTACCTTCTTACCGGTATCAGATCCGGCGGTAAACTTGTAACCGTTGGCGATAGCAGAGTCCCCTATGTACATCTCAACGGCGTTGATACCCACATAGTCTTCCACATCGTTACGGTTGCAGCCGTCCTGACAAGGTGCGGGACAGACCCGTCCCATCATTGACGGGAACGGATTGGCATCGGTGGAGCGACGAAACATGTACTCGTCCCGATCCACGCCTTCGGGTGGCTTTTCCTGACTGCGCCCGATGGCCAGCCAGCCGCGAATATCCTCACCGGATGGGCAACTTCCCTGGCAGGGCGGGGTTTTGTGGATATAGGTGGGGCACTTATGGGAAGTATCTTCCTGAAAGATCATTTCTGACCAGTCATCCCACTCAGTGTCGCCTTCTTCAAACCTGCGAAAATTCAGTTTGCTTTTCATCTCGTCAGTAGGAGTCGCCATACTTTTCTCTCCTTAGCATTTTTTCAGAATTTTTATTCAAACCGAGCAACTGTTGTCAGATGGTTCGGTTATCGAGGATATTCAATTTGTTCCGATTTCCCAGAGGTATTGCCCTTCGGTTGCTCATTTCGTTTCTACATCATCGGTGTTCTGACCGGTCATTATGATCGCGTTGCTGACGAGCTGATGGATACTGACAATCTGATCCATATCCATCCCGTAGTAGGGCAACACTTTCGTGAACTGACTTTTACAGATGGCACAGATAGCCGCGATGTGGGTGACACCCTCTTCTTCCATCACATTTCTGAGAGCCGTCATCCTCGGTAAAGCACCCTTCACCCGGATTTCCATAAGATCGTCAGTCAATAATCCCCCGCCACCACCGCAGCAGAAAGTTTTCTCACCGATCGTGTCATAGTGCATATCCGCATAGTTGTTGCAGACCGCCTTGATCACGTTGCGTGGAATTTCCATCTGGCCACCGGGCTTGCTTCCCATCCGTGTGGCACGGGCGACGTTGCAGGAGTCGTGAAACGTCAACGTCATTTCATCATTGGCCGACTTGTCGAAGTTCAGGTTACCTTTTTCGATCTGGTCCCAGGTGAACTCCATGATGTGCTGGGGGACCGGATAGTCGGGATCAAGAAAATCGAAGGGACCGGCCAGCGTGTTGAGGAAGGCATAAGCGACTCGCCAGGCGTGACCACATTCGCCAAAAACGACACGCTTGACCCCCAGATCCATGGCCGCTTTCCTGATTCGCAGAGAGACCCTGCGCATGTTCTCGTAACTTCCGATGAACATACCGAAATTGGCAGCCTCGGAGGCGTAGGAGCTGATGGTCCAGCTGAGACCCGCTTCATGGAAAACTTTACCGTAGCCGATCAATCCATCGACATGAGGTTCTGCGAAAAAGTCCGCTGATGGTGTCACCAGCAGGATATCCGCTCCCTTCTGGTCGAGTGGATATTTGACTTCGACCCCGGTCTCGTCAAAGACATCCTCTTCCAGACCTTCCAGGGTATCGGCCAATGCAGGGCCGGGAAGCCCCAGATTGTTACCCACCTTGTTGAGCTTCGCGATAATCTCGTTGCAGTATTTCTGACCGTACCCGATGCTGTCGAGGATTTCCCTTGCCGCCATGGATATCTCAGCGGTATCGATACCGTAGGGGCAGAAAACCGAGCACCTGCGGCACTGGGAGCACTGGTGATAGTAGCTGTACCACTCATCAAGAGTTTCGCGGGTGAGATCTGCGGCGCCCACCAGTTTTGGAAAAAACATTCCTGCGAAGGTGAAGTAGCGGCGGTACACCTTTCGCAACAGATCCTGCCTGCCGACGGGCATGTTCTTGGGATCTTTAGTGCCCAGGTAATAATGACACTTGTCGGTACAGGCGCCACATTTGACACAGGAATCCAGGTAAACCTGGAGAGAACGATAGCGGGTACGCAGATCGTCCAGCTTTTCCAACGCTTTCCCGTGCCAGTCATCCACCAGTTCACCGGGAAAATTCAGATCCGTGTTGTGGACCGGTTGCGCCACAAAGGGACTGAGATGGGCCATTGTGCCCTCTGTGACTTCCGGTACCTCATAATACTCACCGAGTTCCGGGGTCTCAAACGTAGGCTTCTTCTTAGCCATGAAATGCCCTCGCTGACTTCGTAGCGGTTAGTTCTGCTCTTCCATCGCCTTAGCCCAGGGGGCGAGGTGACGCTTTTCTCTTGGATTGTCGACCTGATTACGGGTGGGACTGAAGAAAACACCCGGAACGTGAAGCAGCTTGCTGAATGGAAAAAAAATCATCAGGATTGCTACCAGACTCAGGTGGACGATAAGGGGGAAATCTACCGGCAGCGGGCCCCAACTCAAGGTCCACAGGCCGATGAAAAACTGTTTTACCATGACCACATCGGTATGGGATACGAACTTCATCATGAGTCCGCTGAACCCGATAAAACCCAGCAGGATCAGCCAGAGATAGTCGGACGGGGCGGATATATAGCGCACCCTGTCAACGAATATACGTCGCAGAAACAATCCGACAAGGCCCGCCACCATGGCAAAAGCTGCATAAATACCGACCGGTTGAATTAGCTCGATCAGAGTCCAGATCCAACCTGGCAACCAGGATGGCTCCACAAAGTATCTCAAGTGACGCAACAGCACCAGAAACAGGCCGATATGAAACATCCAGCCAAACAGCCAGGTCCATTTAGTCCCTTTAAACAGACTTTCGAAAAACACGACTTCTCGAAACATGCGCAACACAACGCCTGACCGTGTAATCGGGGCCGGAGTCGTAGCGATTTTCAGCGGTGCAGGCGTCCGGGCATACTGAATAATTTTTCTTGCCAGACCAATGACCAGTACCAGGGTTGCGAAAATAAACAGCAATGCAAAGAAGTACGACATGTTCCCGGGGTCCTCTGTCGGTAATAAAAGGTCAGGAGCAAATCAACTCAAGCTCCCGACCTTCGCGATCGGCCTCAGATGCAGCCGGTGGGCTTTGGCAGCCCGGCAAAACGGCAAGCCTGTTTACCAGGTCCGTAGGGGAACAGAGAATAAAGGTACTTGCTGTTACCCTTGTCCTTACCCATTCTCTTGCCTACCGCTTTGGTCAGCACGCGAACTGCGGGTGCTATCTGATACTCTTCGTAGTACTCACGCAGGAAGTTGATGATTTCCCAATGCTCTTCGGATAGATCCAGATCATCTTCCTTTGCCATCGCGTCAGCGATGCCCGGTATCCAGTCGTTGAGGTTCAGCAGGTAACCTTCTTCGTCTGTTTCAAAGGACTTGCCTTCGACTTCTATAGCCATGATGTTCTCCTTGGTTCAGGTATTGAAAATTAAGTGCAGAGGTATCAAACCCATGCCACCACTTTATCGTGCTCGATTGTAAGATCGACAAAACCAGCATAATCGACGACATCCACCCCATCGATCAACCGTGCTGCATCGATACCACGGGCTTTCAGATCGGGTCCCAGCACATAAATCTTTACACCTTGTGCAGATTTTACTTTCGCTTCGGCTGTCGTACCCTGCATTGCGGCATAGACACCGTCCTCGTAAAGCAAAACAGCGCTGCCTTCCAGGACATGTCCCATACAGGAGTCGAACGAACTCTTCTCAAAAGGTGATTTATTAACAGTATGCAATTCACTCATAACGGCACTCTTCCATTCAGAAGCTGAAGACGACGTCCTGGTCTTTTATCATCCCTGCCAACTCGGCACGACTGACCACACGGATGGAATCCTTCTCCGCCCAGTCCTCGTCCTCGTCTTCCCAGGTTAGAGGCATCAGGTCATCCAGAGTCAGACCACGTTCCTCAAGGGACTCTCTCTCCACATAGAGTTGATTAACATCGTAATCACCCAACGCCGAATAGGTCGGAGAGAAGTTTTTGAAACCCGATTCCGAAGTATCCTGCCCCTTGACGATCTGGTAGACCCCGTCGTCGACAAAAGCCAGGCTGACTTTCTGGTCAAACGCCGCTCCAATGAGTACCACTTCCAGGGACTCCCAGGCATAGATAGTGCCGTAGGGTGCGCGGCGGTTGAGATACAGGAAATTTTTGATCATTTCAGACATAGTTGACTCCCGTACTCAATCACCGAAAACGACCAGTCGCTCGGACTGAACTGCCGCTTCAATAAGTTGCCCCAGCCCCGAGATGCGGAACTGTGGATGGATATTGGTGGCATCCTTGCCGTTACGCTCAGCTTCTCCGTCATCGACGATACCACGACGCTGAGCTGCAGCGACGCACACTACCAGATCCAGGTCGTGTTCCTTGCCCAGGTCCGCCCATCGATTGACGATATTTCTGTCATCCTGGGGGGGAGTGGTCAGGCGAGTACTGTTACCCACACCATCGTGATAGAAAAAGACGCGAAAAATCTCGTGCCCTTTATCCAGCGCGGCCTTGGTAAACATATATGCCGAATCAGATGCCTGATGCTGATAGGGCCCTTCGTTGATTTGGATCGAAAACTTCATTCGCTATCCCTTTTTCGTCAGGACTGATCAGAACCGGATGTGCGTTGATGCATTCAGAGTGTTGCGACTGCCACGCCAGTTATCGATGTGATACTTGGTAAACGGCAACCCGGTCTTTTCGAAAAACCGTGGCCACCCGATTCGCTCGGCCCATTCACCAATACGCTCCCAGTCCTTGGCGTCGCCTTTGTACGCATTGAGGATCTTGAGTACCACGTCGGAAACTTCCGGCCAGCGGGGTGGATTGTTGGGTACGCCAGCCGCAACCAGCTTGTGAAAAGTCGGTTTTGAACGTGCGTTCGAGTTTTTACCACCCACCCAGATCGCGAATTTCGAATGCTCGGGGTCGTTGATCTGCATTGGGGGACAAGGAGGAAAACAGGCACCACAGCAGATGCATTTCTTCTCGTCCACTTCCAGGGAAGGCTTACCGTTGACCATTGCAGGACGTATGGCCGCCACGGGACAACGGGCCACAACCGACGGACGCTCGCAGACGTTGGCGACCTGAGTATGGTCGATCTTCGGTGGCTTGGTGTGCTGGATATTGATCGCAATATCGCCCTGGCCGCCACAGTTGATCTGGCAGCAGGAGGTGGTGATGTGCACGCGATTGGGCATTTCTTCGCTGGTGAACTCTGTGTGCAGTTCATCCATCAGAGCCTTGACCGCACCGGAGGCATCGGTACCGGGGATGTCGCAGTGCAACCAGCCCTGGGTGTGGGACACCATGGAAACCGACGGTCCGGTACCACCGATAGGAAAACCCTCTGAATTCAGCTTGTCGATCAGCGGCTGCACCATGGACTCTTTTGAGACCATGAATTCAATATTGGATCGAATGGTAAACCGGACGTGCCCCTCGGCAAATTCGTCGGCAATATCGGCCAGCTTGCGAATGGTGTAAACATCCATCTGGCGCTGGGTACCCGCACGCACGGTCCAGATATCATCGCCACTCTTGGCAACGTGATGGAGCACTCCGGGACGGGGACGCTCGTGCCAGGACCAGGCGCCGTAGTTTTTCTTCAGTACCGGATGAAGATAGTTATCCATTTCCGGTACGCCGCTCTCGATTGGCATACGAGGTGCTTCAGCCATTGTAACCTCCTAAAACTCTTTTTGAATTCTACTACCGTGACCCGGCCTGCTGGCCGGGCCAAACGGGATCAGCGTTACTGAGCAGCCTGACGCTCGTTCCACTTTGCAGCTTCTTCCTCCCAGCCGTCGGTACGGACATAGGGATTCATGCGTGGCTGGGCAATCATGTTGGGGTCGATCTCCAGGCCAACACCCTCGAGGAAATTGGTCAGGCCGATGCGTTCGATCATCTCACCGGTACGCTCGTGCTCCAGGGCATTCTCGGCGAAGAAGTCCAGAATCTCGGTCGCCAGTTCCTCCAGCCACTCGAAGTCCTCGTCGCTCTCCATCTTGTGGAAAGGCACGATCACGGTACCCATCAGGTCACCGATCTTGAGGGTCCGCTTACCGCCGCACAGCAGCGTCACGCCCTTGTCATCACCCGGTGACAGCGCCTTGGTCATCACGTTGATGCAGTGCATGCAACGGACACAGTTGCGGTTGTCCACCGCCAGGGTGTCATCATCGTTGAGGGACAGCGCCTGGGTCGGGCAGCGGGTGATCACGTTGTCGATCACGTACTTGCGGCCCTTGTCCGCCACGAAGGCCTTGACCTCGCCCTGATCCACCTTCATATCGTCCCGCCAGGTACCAATGGTGGCCAAGTCCGCCCGCTGCACCGAATTCATACAGTCGTTGGGGCAACCCGACACCTTGTACTTGAACTTGTAAGGCAGCGCCGGGCGGTGCATGTCGTCCAGGGCATTGTTGACCAGGGTGCGCATGGTGCGGCCCTCGTCAACGCAGGACTGCTCGCAGCGCGCCGCACCCACGCAGGACATGCCGGTGCGTACTGCCGGTCCGGCTCCACCGAGATCGAAACCCATCTCGTTGATTTCATCGAAAGCCGGCTGCACGTTGTCGGTGGAACAGCCCTGGAACATGATATCCCCGGACTGGCCGTGAAAGGCGATCAGGCCGGAACCGTACTTTTCCCAGATATCGCAGAACTTGCGCAGCGTACCGGTATCGTAGTGCATGCCCGGTGGTGGCATGACCCGCAGGGTATGAAATTCCGCTGCTTCGGGGAACTTGGGTTTACCGTCCTCGCCCTTGAGCTCGGTGAAGCGGGGAATGATTCCACCGCCGTAGCCGATGACACCCACGGTGCCACCTTTCCAGTAGCCTTTGCGGGTTTCATAGGAGGTCTCCAGCTGGCCCATCAGGTCAACCATCATGTCGTTATCTTTGGCCAGGCGCTTCAAGCCCGTCACGAAGCTCGGCCAGGGTCCGCTTTCCAGCTGATCCAGCATCGGTGTGTCGTACATGGGTTTAGCCATCAGTATTTCTCCATATAAATGATCCAAAAATCATTGGGATTTTCACGGGTTGCAACCCAAGCGTGGCGGCGATTTTCTCACCAGGCCTTTTTTAAGAAATCCCCGGATTCAACCTAATTTTTTAGGCGGACTCCACCACCCTAAAAATCGAAACATGGGGAGCATTTTAGTGTTTCCTAATGCAGCACAATATCCCGCTAATGGGGGGGTAACACCCCAAACTACTCTATCCATTATGGGATATATAAAAAGATACTAATAATTGAATTAGACCAGTTTATAATATTATTTATACTTTTATATCAACAGGATATGGTAAAATGCTGCACCGCTTAGGTCGACATTCACTGTAGAAAAAGTTGTGCGATGCAGCACCCGAATGGTTCAATAACCCTTGCAGACACCCCCACTTTCAGGGTTCAATATAATTACCAAGTAAATCACTTGGTAATTTACGGCTCACCTGAGACCAATGATATTCAGGTAGCCCCTGAAGGTGAAAGGTCTGTGAACCCGGGACTATTCCAGCCACCATCACCGAGAACCCCCGGCAGGTCATTCATGATGCACAGGTAGTGGTGCCTGGGTGGCGACAAACTGTATATGAGTTCAAGACACCTTGAGTTACGAGGCGGGACCATACAGGACAACTGAAGGATCAAGTTACCATGCTTTATGTCAGTGAAATTTTAATGCAGAACCCCGATGTGGACTCGTTTGAGCGGTTGGTTCAAGTTATCAGGGAACGATCGGAGGGCGAGATGTTTTTCCGCATCGATATCAAGCCACAGTTCGAGGACACACCGGAGAATTGGGAAGATCGCCTGGAGGCAGCATTCACTTGAACACAGATGTAGCAGGCAACAGGTTTCAAGCTTCAAATCCGAGAGGATACTGAATACTAAACTTATGAAACAACTCAGTTTCATCACGTTTGCCATGCAACCTGTACCTCATCACTTGTAACCAGTAACTCGATAAAACTAATGAAGTACTTACAGGCAGAAACCCATATCGGGGCAAACGATTGCGCAACCGATGCAGAAACCTCGTCACGGGTGGTTGAACTCCATCTGCAGGAGCTGGAACAACAGATCGCCGGACTCGGCGAACAGGCACCGCTCGAAGAACGACTCAAACTGACGATGGATAAATGTTACTCCCTGCTTGAAGCCAATCTGAGATCAGACGCCTGGAGCCTGGCGAGAGATACCCTGGATCAGGCAGTAACCGGGGAAATCTGGTTGCGGGCAGTGGAATGCTGCGATGTCATGTTTCAGAGCGAACAGCCGGATGCCCTGAAAGCCCTGGCCCACGGAATCTGGCTGGGTGTGACCTTTCCTGTCGATCCCGAGCTAAGCGTTGCCATGCTTCAACATCTGATCGACGACAGTCCGGACAGATCCGACGGTTCTGCTGTTGCTGCCGCAACAGCCTGTTACCTGGTTCAGTTGCGTGCTCAGGGAAAGCAACATGATGATTTGGTGTTTTTCAGTAATCAACTGCTCGGACAAGTGGCCCGAAGACACAGCCAGGTGGAAGATCAGGAGATTTTCGATTTCTGGGTTCAACAACTGCAACTGGATGACCCGGGGCAGTTTCTTCCCCGTCTGGCCCGGGTGCTAGACGTCATAAATGGCGAACAGTGGTGGTTCGACCGGGATCGACTGCGCGGCAAACTTCCTGAGGCAGGATAGGAACCCGATTGGTTTTTCCCAAATCTGGAATATTGCCGCTGACTTGGGAAGTGCAGATCCCGCCCCTGAATGGGGGGCGTCACCCAATGACCAGCCTCGTCCCCACCTGGCTGACCAACTGAGCAGAGGTGTTTGACTAAACTATGTACTGGCAAGAAGACACTGAAGACCAACAGTTTGAG
The DNA here is from genome assembly GCA_024227135.1 of Gammaproteobacteria bacterium. Classification (GTDB taxonomy): domain Bacteria; phylum Pseudomonadota; class Gammaproteobacteria; order Chromatiales; family Chromatiaceae; genus JAHEHQ01. Next base: position 17,989 of record JAAELC010000155.1, on the reverse strand, counting down.
ATTCCCCGGGACGTGGTCGATTTGCAGTTTCGTATCCGCTGTCCGACCCTGCCAGTCGACCATGCCTGGCCCCTTTTCCAGGGTATTCAGCAACATCTACCCTGGTTCGGTTCAGAGGAGGATTCGGGCCTTCACCTGATACATGGTGCTGATTCAGGCAATGGGTGGGAAAGACCCCAGGGGGCGACAGACCTGCTCCACTTGTCGCGCCGAACACGTCTGACCCTGCGCCTTCCAGAGCATCGACTGGAGCAGGCCCACAGCCTGTCAGGAAAAAGCCTGGAAGTGACTGGTCACCTGATGGAGATCGGTGAAAGCAAAGTAAGACCGCTCAGCCGCAGCAACTTTTTATATTCCCGATACCTGGTCGCCGATGAGCCGGACCTGGAGGAGGAAGCATTCATCGAATGGTCCGTCGCTCAGCTAAAGCAGATGCAACTAAAATTCAAGAAAGTACTGTGTGGAAAACAATCGGATTTTCGGACCCCTGTCGGCCTCGTCATCACCAGAAGCCTGATGGTAGCCGATTTGCCCTACGAAGATGCGGTCAAGCTGCAGCAACACGGAATCGGCCCGTTGCGACATATGGGATGCGGCCTTTTCATTCCTCAGAAGAGTTTCTGAACCGGTTCGCTGCTGCCTTCCCGGCAACACCACAGATACCCTTTCCACGGTTGCTCTGCTGGTAACACCCGATCAGAAAGTTTGATTTTTTATTGATCCGATTTATTATATTACCTTATTCTTAAGAATTATCTTCCTCCTGATACCCAGCGGGCCGGGGCAGGAGAGGATCGGGGTCAGAGTCAAATCAGCTACTAAGGAGCGTTCAATGTCTTATGAAGTGAATGGCAAGTCCATTGAAACCAACGACAACGGTTACCTGGAGAATCACGAAGAGTGGAATGAAGAGGTAGCCGCCGTCATCGCTGAAAGCGAAGGTATCGTCATGTCCGAGAGAGCTTGGGAGGTCGTCAATTTCCTGCGTGACGAGTATTTTAATAACAACGGCAATCAGCCCAATGAGCGCAACATGGTGAAACACTTCAAAGGCCTCTGGACCGATCTGCCTAAAGTTGATGCAAAAGCACTTTACGTCCACTTCCCCAAAGGCCCCGCAAAGCAGGCTGGAAAAATTGCGGGCCTACCGGAAACCAAGCGAAAGGGTGGATATTGATTTATGAGTTGCAAGTTACAAGTTACAAGTTGCAAGTTACAGGTTACAAGTTACAGGTATCAAGTCATTCAGCACTTGATACCTGTAACTTGCCAACTTGAAACTCGATTTTATAATTCGCTCCACATCCTGACGAAATTGGCGTAACTCCTGTCGATCTGCTCTGTGGATTCCTGCCCGGGGGAACACTGGATCAAAAGCTCCATACGCCCTGGTTCCTGCTTCATCTCCTGATTGTTCTTGACCCGTCGCGCCGCCAAGCCAGCGATCAACCGTCCATCTACAAATTCAGCATCCGTCACTATTCCCTGGATTTTTTCAACACAGCCTCATTCAACACCGAGGGAATTTCCAACAACATTGCTACGACTCCCAGTTGTTTCAACAACAGTTGTGCCACCAACGGACAGAAAACGCAAAGAATAGGCCAATCCAGAATCATACGCTGGAAAATGGCGCTTCTGCCTGTAGAATAGAGGTAACTACTCACCCCGCATGGGCAATCTGTTGCGGAAGACGCCGTAAAACCCTCCCTGTAGGCCTGGCTTTGGCATCCGTGCCAAAGACACTTCCTCCACAGACCGCCCATGGGGGGTAATCTCTGGGGGGTGAGCAGTTACAAATAGAGCACGAAATTCCAATGATGTCAGAGGTTCCGTCAATGCCCGATACCACTATTCATATCGATTTTCCCGGCGGGAAAAAAGTCAACGCCCACACCGGTGAATTTGTCATACAAACCGATCAATCCATCAAGGCTGGCGGTGAGGGATCCGCCCCCGAGCCCTTCGATCTCTTTCTGGCATCCATCTCCACCTGTGCAGGTATCTTTGCCCTGGGATTCTGCCAGTCCCGAAAACTTCCCACCGATGGCATCGACCTGAAGATGGTTTGCGAGCGGGACCCGAAAAAGAAGATGTTCACCCGGATGTCCCTGCAACTTACCCTGCCTGAGGGCTTTCCGGAAAAATACCGGCCGGGTATCATCAGAGCCATGGACTTATGCGCGGTTAAGAAACACATCGCGGATGCACCAGAGTTCTCCGTGGAACTTATTGCCCCGGAAATCCGGGAGTACGCTGACTGAATCAGCATCCAGTGCGTCCCCAGCTCCGTTAACAGCGCATCCGTGTACCGCTCAACCCCGCGCTCCCCGGGGGCTTCCGACTAAGGTTTTTCGTCTTCCAATCCGGTCAAGCGCCACAGGGCATCGAGTTCCTCGCGCATTTGTTGAACCTGTTTCTGCAAGCCTTCGATGCTCTGTTCTCCGGTACTTTCCTCACCCTGCGGGTGGGTGGATGCCGGGGCGGTGGCCGCCTGGTTTTCGCTCAACAACTGGGCGTACCGCTCCTCGCGGTGGCCTGGCGCCCGCGGAATGCGGTTGACCAAAGGGGGCTCCCTGTCCACCAGTTCATCCAGCACCAGTTTGACTTCAGTCAAGTCACCGAACTCGGCCATTCTCGAGCTGTGGGTACGCAATTCCCCCAAGGTCTGAGCACCCCGAAGCATCAGCACACAGAGCAGCGCCTGTTTTTTTCGATCCAGGCCAAGAGCGCGGTACAGTTTCTGATCATAGCGTTCCGCCCTGCCTGAAAACTCCGCAGCAATCAGATCGCGATCCCTCATTACATTGACGCTGTGCCCCACCTCTCCTGAAGTCAGATGCATGATTGGATTTCGACTGGTTTTCTGATTACACGCCTGGACCAACCCGTTGAGTGTCAACGGATAGTTGTCCGGTGTGGTTCGCTGCTTCTCCATCAATGCCCCCAGTATTCTGGCTTCAAGGGCTGTGAGCATGGGTTTTTCCGGCATAGCCACAGACTCGGGATTCTCATCTGGTTCGGTCATCTCCGGTAACTCCTGGAAAGTGATCTGTTCAGCGCCTGTCTGGTAGGATACTCGACAATATGGGTGTCCCCCGCGCTATGTCTGTGCTGCTGCCGGGACAATCAATCCAAGGGCCGCGGGAAAAAACAATTATCCAGTCTTGCTCGTCTTTTGGTCCAGGTTACTCGGCTCATCCTGAACCTCGCCCTTCGGGCTGGCGTGAAAATCTGTTCCAGACAGATTTTTCTGCGTTGTGGAAAAGGTTGCATAGAATAGCTATGCGCCCCTTTCCACGCCTTGAATCTGAACCAAAATTCAGCGCAATTTCTGGATACTTATTAATTTCCGTGGCCCTAAAGCTTCCGACAGATCGCGGCTGACAGCAGTACCGGATCAATGTTGCCAGACCGGTAGGGAAAAGGTAAAGGTTGCTCCTTCTTTGAAGCGGCTGCTTACCTGAATCTCACCTTGCAACAGTTCAACAATGCGCCGTGAAATGGCCAGTCCCAGTCCGGTATGGTTTCTCTCTCTGCGTCCCGTATCGGCCTGATAAAACGGTTCGAATACGTGGGGCAGCGCGGCGTCAGGAATACCGCAACCATTGTCCGAAACACTCAATGCCACAGCCCCCTCTTCCTGCTTCAAAGTAATATCCACACGTCCATCACCTTCGATATGGGAGAATGCATTCTCCAGAAGGTTCTCCAACACCCGCTCCGTAAGGGCGATATCTGCCGATACGAAGGGCAACCCGGGAACCGGTTGCATGGAGATCACGACCCCTTGCTGCCGTGCCCTCAGCTGGTATTTCTGCACCACATCCTGTACCAGCTCAGCCAGAGCAAATGGCTCACAGTCAGGGCGCGTTTCCCTGGCATCCAGGGTCGCCAGTTCAAACAACTCAGATACCAGACGGGTCAGCCGCTCGCTGTGACGCAAAGCAATGGCGACATACTCACTCCGTTCCTCTCTGGACAGCTCATCCTGTTTCATGTCCAGTGATTCGAGATAACCGCGCAGCGAGGCCAATGGCGTTCTCAGATCATGAGACACATGAGCTACCAGCTCACGACGCAACGCATCTTTCTGCTGAAGTTCCTGAAGTTGGGATACGATACGCCCCGCCATTTCATCGAACGTTCTACCCAGCCAGTCTATCTCATCGTTGATCGCCTGCCCAGGACTGGAGGCAGGCTCGTGGGAGGTGAAATTTCCCTGTTGAAAACGATCCATAACCCGGGCCAGCCGATGCAGCCTGCGGGTCAGCAGACCAAACAGCAACAATCCCATCAGCAGGCCAAAGCCAAGGCTGATCACCACAGACCATCCGCTCAACTTCAGGAAGTAGCTTTCCCGGAGCATCTCATCCACCGAATCGAACTGCTCACCCCGTAGTACCACATAGAGGTATCCCTCGGGATTCTCCGAAGAGGGAACCGGTGTTACAGAGAACGCCTTGAGGCGATCATGGTTCCGGGGATCATCTCCAAGCAGCGGGTAACCCTCCCCCCTCAGCAATGCCAGCACAGGTTCCAGGGATACCCGTTTACGTTTCACTTTTCCGGGATCAGCAGAATAGGAAAGAATCTCACCCTGCATATCCAGCAGATAGATCTCTATACTCGGATTGATGACCATGTACATCTTGAAGGTCTCTTTCAGCGCCTCCTCGTTCAGGCGCCCCTGCTCTACCAGATTGCGGTCGGCCACCAGATTACGGGCCAGATCACGGTTGAGCCGTTGACTCACCTCCTCGAGATGATGGCGTGTGGCAGAGGAACTGATCACTGCATAGATAAGCCCGACGCTGACCAACAGCAGAACCAGTGCCAGTGCCAGTCGGGCGTAGAGGGTCCTGAATAGGGACAGCCCAGGCTGTGCCGCAGATGAAGAAACTTCAATAACCGCCTTCTTGCTCAAGTATTCTCATCCTCCGTAAACTTATAGCCCACACCCCAGACCGTGAGGATATATACAGGTTTCGCCGGGTCCTGCTCGATCTTTGCCCGCAGGCGGTTGATATGAGAATTAACCGTGTGCTCATAACCCTCGTGGCTGTAACCCCAGACCTGGTCCAGAAGTTCCATTCGGCTGTACACTCTTCCAGGGTGTCGAACGAAGTGCAGCAGCAGATCGAACTCTTTCGCCGTCAGGGTCGGCTCCCGTTCAGCAATCCTGATGCGTCGTTTTTCCACATCCAGCTCCAGTTGTCCCCGGATCAACACATCAACAGACGATTGAGCTGCCACGCCTTCCGACAATGCCTCGACTCGGCGAAACAACGCCTTGATACGTGCCATCAGTTCAGGAATGCTGAATGGCTTGGTGAGGTAATCATCTGCTCCCATCTCAAGACCCAGGACCCGGTCCAGCTCGGTTGACTTGGCTGTAAGCATGAGTATGGGCACGTATCCCGGCTCCAGCCGGATTTTCTGGCAGACGGTGAGGCCATCCATTTCAGGTAACATCAAATCCAGCACCACCAGATTGAATTTACCGTTTTGAAACTTCTCCAGGCCTGCCCGGCCATCCCCGGCGATATCCGAGGTACAGCCCAGGTCATCCAAGTGAATCTGCACCAGCCTGGCTATGTCCATGTTGTCTTCGATGATCAAGACCCTGCGCGTCATTTCAGTTAGGTTCCATTGATTTACACCTCTGCAAAGCCCCCGGCCTTAGCTGACCTGCCGGGCCGCCCGGAAAGGGCTCCACCCTTTGCCGGAAAATCAGTCACCTCCGGACAAAGGGTTCACTCCCCGGAATACTGGTACGCTGCAACCACAATCAGCTACCGGGGTTTACAGATAGTACCTCTTACCTGACCTTCACCACCACCCGGGCCACCGGGTTATTAAACCGGTGTATTCCTGCATGCAAATCGCTGGCTCCTCCGACCGGATTCAGATCTCCGACAATTCCCCGGTGCACATGGACCGTCTGATTCTGGTCAGTTTCTGAGTCCACAACACCGGTTCCGTTGACTCCGCCACCTTCTCCCGGAATAGCGGGAATGGAAGTACTTAACTCATCGTTCGCTTCGGTTCCGGCGTCATAAGCAAACACATAACGGGTCTGACTGCCGTGCCATCTGGGGATTTTCATAGCATCCAGGCCGACGAAAGCATCATTGGACGGCAGCACCATGGCAGTGATGGAAAGACGGGTATTGCGACGGTTTCCGATATGAAGACGGGTCGTCACACTCTCTCCGGGAGCCAGCAGCCCACCAGCTGGATTGGCGACATAGTCGCCCCCTGCGGCATCCACATCCTTTACCAGACCACTGATATCCCCCCCTTCGGCCATTGCTTCAAGATTAGCAGATGCCACCGTTCCCGCTTCGAACAGGTCGGTACCACGTTTGTGAGCGGCCACCAGAAGTGGAGTAAAATAGACCCCATTCGTCAGATTGGTGATTTCGACTTCAACCTGTCGTGACATGGCAGGGGTCGATATAAAAAGGCCGGCAGAAACGACTACCGCAGTTAACAGCTTGCTCATTGTATTCTCCTGGGTTCAGATAACTGGTTCGGGGAAGCAAAATGTTCCACGGGATCCATTCCAACCCAAAAAGCTCCCACGCCAGTCACAGGAGTATCACGAGTTCTTAACAATCACGGTAACTACTCACGCCCCATGGGTAGTCTGTTCAGGAAGACGCCGTCAATACCTCCATGTAGGCTTGGCTTTGGCATCCATGCCAAAGACACTTCCTCCACAGATCACCCATGGAGGGTAGCCTCTGGGGGGTGAGCAGTTACCAATCACGACACTGATTCGATTGGATTCAAATTTGCAAAACAGTTAAGGGCGCCCTTAGCTTAACTCATCAATCACCGACCTCAGTCAATCCACACACTGAAACAATTCTGATAATATCCAGGAAGACATGGCCGATACTGGTATTTGCAGCCATTCGGGTCGCAAAACAGCAGTCACTTATTTCAACGGGATGCCATCAAAGCCCCCTGAGTTTTTGAGAGTCTCTGGCGGCCACGAACTAGACCAACATGGCAAAAATCACCGTCAAAAATGAAAACAGCGGTGAACGTATCCCCTTTTTACGGGGCGTTCTGGTGCAGTCCATCGTAACCGCGGGCCTCTCCTTTCAGGATGCCTATCAGATTGCCCAGCAGATACGCTCCGAATTGAATGACAAAGGCGAAGTCACCACGACCGACCTTCAGGCCAGCGTTTCAACCCTTATCCGAAAGCGTTACAGTGAAGATGTCGCCCAGAACTATGAGTCGGGACCGGATACGACCCGTCAAACGTCGGTCATCACGCCCAATGGAAAAAAACCATTCTCCACCACGATTCTGACCCGCTCCCTCGAAGCCTGCGCCATAGGCCACGAGAAAGCCCTTGATACGGCACGGCGGGTTCAGGATGCCCTGGTAAAAGACCACTGCTATGAAATCGACAAACTGACATTGCGACGGGTCGTGTATCAGAATCTGAAGGGTTTTTTAAATCGGGCAGCAGCCGACCGCTACCTTTCCTGGCGCCAATTCAAGGACAGCGGAGACCCGCTGATTATCATGGTCGGAGGTATCACGGGCACAGGAAAGAGTACCATAACCACCCAACTGGCCTACCGCTTGAATGTAGTGCGAACCCAGTCTACCGACATGCTGCGCGAGATCGTCCGCTGTTATCTGGAACCAGACGATGTACCAACCCTTTCCTATTCCAGTTTCGAGGCCTGGAAGGGGCTATCCACCCAACAGGACATCCCAGAACTGGTAGAGCCCGTGTCACCCGTTATCGCCGGGTTCCTTTCCCAGTTCAGCAATGTGCGGGGCGGGCTCGAGGCAACGCTCAGCCGATCAGTGAAAGAGGGGCATGACCTGATCGTAGACGGCGTCCATGTGCTACCCAGCCTGCTGGATCTTGAGGCCGTGGAACAACAGGCGATGGTCGTACCTGTGATGCTCGTTGTCGCCACCAAGGAGATACTGGCATCACGATTGACAGACCGGGGGCAGGAGCATCCAGGCAGGGCTTCCTCCAGGTATCTGGATCACCTGGAACAAATATGGGAACTACAATCCTATCTGGTCGACCTGGCCGAGGCGGGCAAAGTCGAACTTATTTTCAACTGGCAGATCGAGGAGACCTTGCTGGATATTCTCGACCGGGTGAGCAACAGGATCTGCGAACGCTTCCCACCAGACGAATCCACGCTGACCCCATCCGACGATGCCTAGCTCAAAAACTATCTTGTGGGGCTACTTCCCGGTCATAGTGGTAACAATGCTGGGGGTATTGATGACCTTTCAGGCGTACTACGAGGTCAACAGCTGGGAAAAACAGCGCACACAAATTACCTTTCGCGATGCATCCCAAGACAGAGTTCTGGTGGTCCAGCGGGAGATTGAACACACCCTGGGCATGATCCAGGATATTGCCAGCTTCTTCGAGGCTTCTCCGGTCGTCGGGCGCAGGGAGTTCCGAAAGTTTGTCGAACCTTCGATCAAACGTCATCCTGGCATTCAGGCCCTGGCCTGGATTCCCAGAGTAACCAGCGCACAGCGTGAGACCTTTGTCAGCAACGCACGCAGGAGCTTTACTCCTTTCCGGATTATGGAAGTCGATGACAAAGGCAGTATCGTTACCGCGAAAAACCGACCCCAGTATCTTCCGGTGCTTTACGTGCAGCCTTACAAACTCAACAAAGAGTTGCTGGGTCTGGATATGGCGCTTGACCCTGAGGTGTTCTCTTTACTTGCAAAATCTCAGGAATCCGGCCAGTTACAGGTGTCGCGCCGCATCCCAATCATGGATGGTGATATTGAAAACAGCGGATTCATGGTGGCAGTCCCGGTTTTACGCAAATTGGAAAACAACCCGGACCCTGACTCCGAATCCCTCGATACACCCCGAAAAAACCCGCTCCGAGGATTTGCCCTCGGCATATTCCACGTGGGTGATCTGGTGGAAAGGTCCATGGAGAGCCTCAGTCCCGGCGCCATCAATATTCGATACTACGGAGAAACCCAGACCGGGAATGACCAACTGATCTATTCCCACACATCCCGGTTGCCGCCGATCGGACCGTTGATAATCCGCGATGACGAAGAGAGCAAACTTCAGTTTGTTCAAAATCTCAAGCTGGGAGACAGGCTGTGGAAAATCGTGTGCACACCGGTCTCCGGCAGATTTGAACCAGAGTCTTCCAGTGGCTGGATAGTTCTGACCAGCGGGTTCTCCTTTACAGCGCTGCTGACCATTTACGTGCTGACTCTGGTGGGACATGCGGATAACGTTGAACAGTTGGTGGACAAGCGGACAGCTCAGCTGCGGGGGGCTGTCAGCACCCTGAACATGGAAATTATCGAGCGAAAGAATGCAGAAACGGAGTTGCAACGACTCAATGAGGACCTGGAACATCGGGTTGCGATACGAACATCGGAGGCGGAGCGTCGTGCCAAAGACCTGGAGCAGTTCGCCTATGTCACATCCCACGATCTCAAAGCGCCCTTGCGCGGCATAGCCAATCTGGCGCAATGGATCAGTGACGACCTCCAGGACAACCTCAACCCGGATACCCTGGAACAGCTCAAGCTGCTCAATGACCGGGTGAGTCGAATGCATGCCCTGATCGAGGGACTGCTGGAGTACTCCCGGGTTGGGCGAGTGGCCATCTCGTACACTACCGTCGATATGCGGCAACTACTGGAAGAGATCATCGACTCCCTGTCCCCTGCCGATACCTTTACCATCGATATCGAAGAGGACATGCCTGTTTTTGAGACAGACCGGCTGCAACTTGGACAGGTATTCTCCAATCTCATCGGAAACAGCTTGAAGTATCACGGCGGAAAATCAGGAAACATCTGGATCCGGGTCCGGGAAAAGGGAAGATTTTTCGAGTTCGAGGTGGCTGACAATGGCCAGGGCATTGCGCGGGAGTACCATAAAAAAGTTTTTCGGATGTTCCAGACGCTGGAGACTCGCGACTATGGCAGTAACACGGGAATCGGGCTGGCTCTGGTTAAAAAAATTGTGCAGGAGCAAGACGGAGAAATAACATTGGACTCAGATACCGGGAAAGGAACCAGCTTCCGCTTCACCTGGCCAGGAAATTATGCTTGATTACTGACTGGTTACAGATAGAATTTAATGTATACTTGGCCGGATGGATCTTGGCAAAGTCTGAATATCAATTCCAACCAATGCAGGGTTACAACCCCGCTCAGGAAGAATGACCATGCTTGACCAAGATGCGGAAATCCTCTTAGTGGAAGATGACCGGGTCGACATCATGACTGTACAGCGCGCCCTGAAGAAAAATGCTGTGAGCAACCCATTGCACATTGCGCGCACCGGGCTTGAAGCATTAGGTATGTTGCGGGGTGAAGGCTATCCCAAACTGGATCCACCACCGGTTTTAATCCTGCTCGATCTCAATCTGCCGAAAATGAGCGGTATCGAATTTCTGCGGGAAGTGCGCACAGACCGTGCCCTGAAATCTCTTCGAATTATCGTACTGACCTCGTCAAACGAGCCCAGAGACAGGGACGCCGCTTTCCAATACGACGTGGATGACTACATCGTCAAACCCCACTCGTTCGATGAATTCACCCGTGCCATGGCAACCATTCTTGCTCTGTGGGATGCCGACTAGAACAGAAGCTCTCTACAGAACCGATTTTCTTTCCACAAAACAGGTTTCACAGATTTTCGTCAGCCCGTTGCGGACTTCCAACGTCTCTACGTCATCTGCAATCGTCTCCTGCTCGTCCAGGATATCTTTCAGTATTTCCTTTGTAGTGAGAGGGTTGGCCAACACTACCCGAAACACGATCACATCCTCCCCGTTATAAATCTCCGGGTTCAATCGGGTACGTGACACGAATGCCCGGCCCTGGGCACGCTGTGCCTTCTGAATATACTGGGTAATCCGATTGAGACCTTTGTTCAGAGCTTCAACAGACTCCAGATCACCGTATTCCAGTGCCTCACGAACGACAGAGGGAACATAACGGTATGTCAGGATGTTCAGCTCGGGCTCGGTGATCAATTCAAAACAATCCCGCTCCCTGATCATGTCTGCAAAGGCGGCGGTCAATTCTATGCCCCGGTTGATCAGGAGCTCGTACCCCTGCCGGCCGATGATCTTCAATCCAGAATAGACCAGCATAGCCATACCCGGCCGGGATCCTTCGAGGGTGCTGCTCCCCAGGTCCTTGGAGCCCTTTCGAATAACGTACTGGGCGTGATGTTCGATTGAATTCAGCATCGTCGGATCTTTGAACAGTACCATTCCCACGCCCAGGGGGACGTATAACTGCTTGTGCGCATCGATCGTCACGGAATCCGCTTGCTGCACCCCCTTCATCAACGAACGGTACTTTCTGGAAAACATGGTGGGTCCACCCCAAGCGGCATCAACGTGGAAATGGCTGCCAAACTCCTGGGCCAACCCTGCAAGCTCGTCCAAGGGATCCACGCTCCCGGTTTCAGTCGTACCGGCAATCCCTACGACACTCAGAATACAGATTCCCCTGCTCCGCAATCTGAGACAGGTCCGGCGTAACGCCTCGGGATCCATTCGATTTTTATCGTCCGTATCCACCAGAATCAATTGATTCCGCCCTATCCCAAGTACGTCTGACGCCTTACCCAGTGAGTAATGACCGCGGCGGGAAGCGAGTATAGCCGCACCTTCAAAACCGTAGTGGTGCAACGCCCCATACATTCCCTCCCGGCTGACACCCTCGAAACCCTTGTCTGCCGGAAACCTGTTGTTCCTGGCGGCCCACAGTGCCGTGAGATTGGCAATGGTGCCCCCTGACCCTAAAGCACCCAATGCATGATTGCTGTCATGCATCCAGTTGGCATAGAAGTCGCTGTCGCGCTGGTAAATCAGCTGATGGAGCATACCCACCACCTGCCTTTCCAGGGGCGTAAAAGCCTTGGAGGTCTCCGTTTTGACCAGGTTCTGATTCAAGGCGATCATGATTTTGGAGAGCGGCAACATAAAATAGGGCAGTGCCGTTGTCATGTGCCCGACAAAACTGGGAGAGGCTGTATGTACCGACTGGGAGACCAGCTTTTCAAGCAGGAAATCCGCATGGGATGAAACAAAAGCAGGACGCTCCGGAATATGTGGGTCGGAGAAATCTTCCTCAATCTCCTCGAGGTCTTTCTCGACGGCTACGATATGCTCCTGGAGGAATGCGGTAAGGTTGCGGGAGATATTCCTGTCAATCCTCCCCAGTGTGGACTCAGGCGCCTCCGGTACCGTAAAGATCCGGTAGAGACTCTCCAGACTGGCAGAGGCCAGTTTCTTTTCTGTATGCATGGTGTTTTATAAGGAGTAGATTCAGCAACTCGCCTCTCTCGACCCGTACCTCAAAAAATGCCCAAGTGCTCCGCTCTGGTGGGGAGTATAAGTCACTTGTGCCCATCGAGTCTTCAGGTGATTTACCGTGCTCGTTTTTCAACCACAGAACGGGAATATCCATCTACATGAAAATCTGGTTAAAGTCTATTATTTATATATTATTCATGACGTTGTCACTAGCACTGATCATCTTCCCCTCACCCTCCTGAACCCGTTTGACGAAACTTTAAAATCTCATCTTCAGCGCTACCGAACCACCTCAGGGGCGCCCCTTTCGTTTTCTGACAGGATATCCAACCAAGTTCGTTGGTTTCTCTTTGATCCACAAGCCATGGAATCGTCGGGCCATACATGGCGAATCAGCCTTAAATACCCGCTGCCCTGAACCCGGAGCAAGCACCAGTGATATACACTGTTATTCTTTAGAACAACTGATAAAAAAATAGATGGCATACCGGGACCGTTACCCTATATCTCGACCTTTTTGATCAACAGCGTTACCCTGTTGATCATAGCTCCAGGGTACAGGGCTGTTTCAGGCACCTGCAACTCATCCCGGTCCCCTGTGAGCAGCATTTGTGAGGAACCGGTATAAGGACCGCGGAAAACATGAGTAAAGAACCCAGTTTTACACTCGGAATAGAAGAAGAGTACCTGATCGTCGACAGGCAGACTCGAAATCTGATCGGCGAGGCACCTTCGACCATGCTGCCGGAGTGCGAGCGACACCTGGAAGGCCAGGTGACACCGGAGTTTTTCCAGTCACAAATCGAAGTGGGAACCCGGGTGGCACACAATGTGAAGGAAGCCTACGCGGACCTGGCAAGACTGCGTATGACCGTGGCTCACGTAGCCGAGCAACACGGCATGGCACTGATTGCCTCATCAACCCACCCTTTCGCCCAGTGGGATACACAACGGCGAACCCGTAAGGACCGCTACGCGACCCTCGAGCGGGATCTGCAAGGGGTGGTACGCAGACTCATGATCAGCGGCATGCACGTCCATGTGGGTATTGAGGATGAGGATCTGCGGATCGACCTGATGAACCAGGCTAATTACCTGCTGCCCCATCTTCTGGCCTTAAGCACTTCATCACCCTTCTGGAAGGGCGAGGACACAGGTCTCAAATCCTACCGCATCGCTGTTTGGAACGAGATGCCGAGAACCGGATTGTCGGAACAGTTCGACAGCTTCGGGGAGTATCGACGTTACGTCAATCTGATGATCAAAGCGGGACTTATCGAGGACAGTTCCAAAATCTGGTGGGATCTTCGTCCAAGCAATCGCTTTCCAACCCTGGAAATGCGTATTTCTGATCTTTGCACGCGATTGGAAGACACGATTTGCGTAGCCTCCATCTACCTGTGCTGGCTTCGCATGCTGTATCGATTGAAAATTAAAAACCAGCGCTGGCGCACCTACTCCCGGTTTCTGGTAGACGAGAATCGCTGGCGTGCCCAGCGTTACGGCATAGATCGAGGGCTGGTGGATTTCGGGCGTGGTGAAATCGTTCCCTATGGCGACCTGCTTGAAGAGATACTCGAATTGATTCGTGAAGATGCTGAGTACTTTGAATGCACCGACCAGGTGGAACATGCCAGAGAAATCGTCTCCAGAGGAACCAGTGCACATTGGCAGGTCAACACGTTCAAGAAAGCCCTGGCCGAAGGTGCCACCCACGAAGAAGCGTCTCAAGCAGTGGTGGACATGTTGATACAGGAAACACTGCACGGACTATAACCCTTATTGAATACTCTCCATGACAACAGGGCTATCACTTCTTAATGGTGGCTCGGCGATGGTGTCTGGGGTGAATAACCAGGTGCAGCCAACCCCCAGACCGGTAAAACTCCATGAACTACCTCGCACATCTGCTGCTCGCCGGTAAAAATGATGAGGAAAAGCTGGGGGGATTATTAGGGGACTTTACCTGGGGACGCCTGGAAACCCTGGCGGCCGACTATTCTCCCCGGGTGATCAGGGGAATATCGATACACCGAAAAATCGATCACTACACCGACAATCATAGCCGAGTCCGTGAAAGTAAAGCACGCTTCTCAAATACCCGCAGGCGTTTCGCCGGCATCATCGTCGATATACTCTACGATCACTTTCTGAGTCGCCACTGGAACCGGTATTCAACCATAGAAAGATCTGAGTTTATTGCAGACACCTACAGGCTGCTGGAACAGAATCACCATTGGTTACCCGAAAAATTGAAACAGGTTTCATCCGTCATGATCCGGTGGGACTGGCTGGGGAGCTACTATCAAATTGAGCAGATTGGAATCGCATACGACCGCATGTCCCTGCGGTTAAAAAAACCTAACAGCCTGGCAGGCTCCATAGATGAGGTAAGCAATCACTATCAAGCCCTGGAGTCTGATTTTCTGGATTTTTTTCCACAATTGATCGCCCACACCAGAGGCCTCAATCAATCCCCGGATCCCGACGTCCCCCAGTGATAAGGACTACTGGATTCGTGTATTCAGAATCGATTTGATTTCCTGATCGGTCAATATGACGGGATTAGTCTTCATGCTTCCCCCACGGGATTGTGAAACCACAAGATCCATCTCCTCAATTCGGCACCCGTACTGCGACAGCTTCGACAATCCAAGGACCACCGTCCAGTGACGCAGTATTTTTACCAGCTCATCCAGTGACTCGTCAAGGGAATCAAACTGCTTCCTGGTCAAAAGTTCTGCCACTCGTGCGTAACGAGCCAGGGCCGGGTTTTCGGGTTCCCGTGCCTGCATCGTTTTGATGTTGACTTCCGTCGCTTCCGCAACGAGAGTTCCGCAAACGACACCGTGGGGAATCGGGTAGAATCCCCCCAAAGGAGATGCCAACCCATGAACCGATCCCAATCCGGTTTGTGCGAGATTGATTCCGGACACTAAAGAGGCATAGGCCATTCGTTCGCGGGCTTGAGCATTGGTACCCTCACTCTGGTACAGAGCGATCAACCCGTCACGAACAGCTGACAACCCACTCACACCCAGAGAATCATTGAACACATTGCTCTTCGTCGACACGAAGGACTCGATCAGCTGAGTTAGTGCATCCATACCATTGGCCGCGATCACATTGGGAGAACAGGTGGACAACAGGTCTGGATCGACAATCGCCCATTCGGCTACCAGCCGGTCATCTCGAAAAGACTTCTTGAAACCATGTTTCCCTCTCCTGCTCAGTACGGCATTCTTGGTCGCCTCGCTGCCGGTACCTGCCGTGGTGGGAACCGCAATAAAAGGTACCGAAGGTCCTTTGAAAGGTAATTCCTGACCCACACCTTCGAGATAATCCATCACGGAACGACGAACATTGAGTAACCCTGCAATCGCCTTAGCCGCATCCATGGCACTACCACCGCCAATTCCGACCACTACATCGATTCCCGTTTTACAGAACGTTTCAACCACATCATCCACCAGTTGGGGCGATGGCTCTCCCTCGACGCTGACCTGCTCTACAGTAATTTTATGTGCATTGAGCCGATCCAGAAACTGAGGCCATTGTTTCGATGAACGAAAAGACGATTTACCGGTCACCAGCAAAGCATGATGACCATAGCGGGATACCACTTCCGCGGTCTGTCCGAATACACCACTTCCAAAAACGATTCGCGGTAATCGGGCAATAGTAAACGGCTTGATTAAGGTCATCATAATAAAGTGTGCCCAAGAGATTATTGAGGGGTAACTGCTCCCCCCCCAGAGACTAGCCCCCATGGATGGTCTGTGGGGTAAATGTCTTTGGCAGGGATGCCAAAGCCAAGTCTACAGAGAGGGTTCTACGCGTCTTCCGTAACAGGTCGCCCATGGGGGGTGAGTAGATACCTTGAGGGGTAATTTAGCACAGCATACAAACCTGCCCCACAACCCATATGCTTTGAAACACAGGGGTAACTGATCCCCCCGGAGATTCCCCCCCATGGGCGGTAGTGTCTTTGTCATGGATGCCAAAGACAAGTCTGCAGGGAGAGTGTTACGGCGTCTTCCGCAACAGATTGACCGTACGGGGTGAGTAGTTACACACAGGGTAGCTAAAACCGGTATTATCCCGTTTGCCCTAAAACATGATAACGAAGGGAGTGTTTCAGGGCTCAGGTACCTGCCATTCAGGAAAGTTAATCCAAAACGAAAGGACCAGCAGAACAGATGAACCAATTCTCCAAAACCGTTATGGATACAACCGTGACTCCTGAAGGCAGCCTGGAACTGCTATCCCAGTCTGAAGTCAATCAGCTCCTCGATACCAGCCAGGGCGGTCTCTATGAGTTGTACCGACGCTGTTCCCTGGCCGTTTTGAACTGGGGAGGCAACCTGGACGACGGTAAGCGATTAATGGAACAGTTTGAGGATTTCTCGATTCGAGTGGTGCGGCAGGAACGGGGTATAAAACTGGAACTGAAAAATGCACCGACCAGCGCTTTCGTGGATGAGACCATGATCCGGGGTATCAAAGAACATCTCTTTGCCGTATTGCGGGACCTGGTTTATACCAATAACGTCATCATGGGAAGTCAGCATTATGATCTGACCAAATCATCAGACATCACCAATGCTGTTTTCCATATCCTGAGAAATGCTGAAGTGCTCATGCCTAGAAAACCCCCAGATCTCATCGTTTGCTGGGGCGGCCATTCCATCAACCGAAACGAGTACGACTACACAAAGGAAGTCGGTTATGAACTGGGCTTACGTGGCCTCAATGTCTGCACAGGTTGTGGACCCGGAGCAATGAAAGGACCAATGAAGGGAGCCGCCATTGGCCATGCCAAACAGCGTATTTCAAATGGGCGATATATCGGTATCACTGAACCGGGGATCATCGCCGCAGAATCACCCAATCCGATCGTCAACGAACTGGCTATCATGCCGGATATCGAGAAACGCCTGGAGGCGTTCGTCAGACTCGGACATGGCATAATCGTATTTGCGGGGGGGGTGGGCACTGCTGAGGAAATCCTGCATCTACTGGGTATCCTCCTTCACCCGGAAAATCAACGACTGCCTTTTCCTTTGATTCTGACGGGGCCTGCCAGCAGTAGCTGTTATTTTCAGGGCATCGATGATTTTATAAGGAAAACCCTGGGTAAACAGGCTTGCCAACTATACAGAATCACCATTGACGACCCAGCCCAGGTGGCAAGGGAAATAAAACTCGGAGTCGACGTAGTACAACAATACAGAATGGCAAACCACGATGCCTATCATTTTAACTGGTTACTGAAAATGACCGAAGAGTTTCAGACTCCTTTTCTACCCACCCACGAAAGCATGAGGAACCTGGAATTGCACCGGGATCAACCCGCTTACTTGCTTGCAGCAAACTTACGGCGGGCATTTTCGGGCATAGTGTCAGGAAATGTGAAAGAAGAAGGTATAAAAAAGATTGAACGTTTTGGACCATTCGAATTAACGGGAGACCCCACCATCATTAAGCCATTTGAAGCGCTCCTGGGTACTTTCATCGATGGTAATCGTATGAAGTTACCTGGCACGGTTTACAGGCCATGCTTTCGCATCGTGGGCTGAGTCAAAAGTTACAAGTTACAAGTTACAAGTTACAAGTTACAAGTTACAAGTTACAAGTAGGACCTCGCCCATCCCTGGGGCTTG
>JAAELC010000154.1 GCA_024227135.1 Gammaproteobacteria bacterium | reverse complement strand
GGTCCCGGTAGTGCCGCATCAGGGTGACCAACTCATCGTCGAGGTTGGTGACCAGCACGCTGTATTCGAACAACCGCATATCTTCGGGGCCCTCGACCAAGGCCAGTTCGCGTTGGCCACCCCGGGAGTATTCCACTCCGATCAGTGGATCTTTCGGCAGTCGACGCCGAGCCACCACCACCCGCCGTGCACTTTTCCATCCATAAAGTTGAAGGCGACTTTCTTTTAGCTCCCATTCCTCGTTGAATCGGGTCCAGACCCCCTGTCCATGCACCTGGGCGATCAGTTCCTTGACTCGTTTGGAGCGTTTCAGTTTAAACAGATAATGACGGTTCATGGCTTCCAGTTCGCTCATCACGGGATCGTTGCCCCAATCACAGTCGCCCCGGATAAAGGCCGGCTGGCAGGCCTCCGGTAGCCGTTCCAGCAAGCTGATCAAGCCTGGCATGGAATGGGCCGCATGGGATTGATCGCCTGGCTGGACATCCACCTCCAGGACCAAACGGGTATTGGCCATGAGATAGCTGTGATACGTATGCGAAGGACGCCCCGGCTTGTGCGGGTTATAACCCACCTTGGCACCCTCCTGATGACCGTAGAGTGGCTTTACGGTGACATCGACGTCCAGGATCCAGGGGGTGGTCAGTAAGGGTTCATAACAGGATTGAAGATGGTCTTGTAACCACTGGACCGCAGCGGTTTCGTCCATCCGCTTCAGGGCGCGAATGGCAGAATCGTCACTGATGACTTTGCTCATACCCAACAGTTTGGTGTTAACGTTGTCTCCCCGCAGGGCCGTCATATGCGCATAGCGATTGTGCCCCGATAAAATAGAGAGAAACAGTGAACCCAACACATCGATCTTCTGCGGTGCGTTGTTACTGAGGTAGTGCAGCGGGCAGTCCTCTACCCAAGGGTTGAAGCGGTGGCCAAGTTTTAGAAACTCGATAAAAAACGGGAGCTGACCGATGGGCGTGACCGCTGCTGTCGGATCCCATTCAACG
>JAAELC010000153.1 GCA_024227135.1 Gammaproteobacteria bacterium | reverse complement strand
CACTTGCCACTTGCCACTTGAAACTTGAAACTTGCCACTTGAAACTCAAAAAGGCATCCCGCCCGGGCCGGGGCCCTGGCCTGGACCGAGACCACCCTTGATCCCTCGCATCATTTTCGCCATGCCTCCCCCTTTCATTTTTTTCATCACTTTCTGCATTTGAGCGAACTGTTTGAGCAGTTTATTGATTTCCGGCACCCGGGTACCGGATCCGTTGGCAATTCGACGCTTACGTGCGCCCTTGATCAGATGGGGAAAACGCCGTTCCTGGGGAGTCATTGAGTTAATAATGGCGATGGTATGGGATATTTCCTTGTCGTTGACCTGATTTTTCACATGGTCGGGAATATCGCCCATCCCGGGCAGTTTATCCATCAGGGAACTCATACCACCCATCTGGGACATCTGCTCCATCTGCTCCTTGAAATCCTGCAGGTCGAACCCTTTACCTTTTTTCAGTTTGGCGGCGAATTTCCCAGCCTTTTTGCGATCGACTTTGCGCTCCACCTCTTCCACCAGGCTGAGCACATCCCCCATTCCCAGGATACGGGAAGCCATCCGGTC
Source organism: Gammaproteobacteria bacterium (assembly GCA_024227135.1). GTDB lineage: Bacteria > Pseudomonadota > Gammaproteobacteria > Chromatiales > Chromatiaceae > JAHEHQ01. The sequence goes on along the minus strand of JAAELC010000153.1, from coordinate 998 downwards.
GGGGTGAAAAGGTTCCAGCGCGTCGGTTTTTTCACCGATACCGAGGAACTTGATGGGTTTACCGGTGATCTGCCGGATGGACAGCGCGGCCCCTCCCCGTGCGTCACCGTCGGTCTTTGTCAGTACCACTCCGGTCAGCGGCAGCGCCTCATCGAAGGCTTTAGCCGCGTTGGCAGCATCCTGACCGGTCATGCTGTCCACGATGAACAGGGTCTCCACAGGATCGATGTCCCCGTGCAACTCCTTGATCTCATCCATCATCTGATCGTCCACATGGAGACGACCGGCGGTATCCACGATCAGAACATCCAGAAACTGGCGGCGGGCCTGTTCCAGTGCGTTTCTGGCGATATTCAGGGGTTTCTGATCGGGACTGCTGGGAAAAAATGTAGATCCCACCTCTGCGGACAACGTCTTCAACTGATCGATGGCGGCAGGTCGATAAACGTCGCAGCTGACCACCATGACGGATTTGTTCTGACTCTCTTTCAACCACCGCGCCAGCTTGGCGGCACTGGTGGTTTTACCCGAACCCTGAAGTCCGGCCATCAGGATCACAGCCGGGGGCTGAGCTGCCAGATTCAGGGTTTCGTTGGCGTCGCCCATTACCCGTACCAGCTCGTCGTTGACGATTTTCACCAGCACCTGGCCGGGGGTGAGGCTGCGCATCACCTCCTCACCCATGGCCTTTGTCCGGATTCGATCCACGAAGGACTTCACCACGGGAAGCGCCACATCCGCCTCCAGCAGCGCCATCCGGACCTCACGCATCGCATCCTTGATATTGCTCTCGGTCAGGCGACCCTGGCCACGCAGCTTGTTGAGTGTGCTGCCAAGCCGTTCTGTCAAATTGTCAAACATAGTCGATCCGCGCCTCGGTCGTAGCCCCCCGAAGAAAGGGGGATGAAGAAATGGGATGATAAAATCGCACAGTATCTACTCACGCCCCATGGGTGATCTGTTCCGGAAGACGTCGTAAAACCCTCCCTGTAGACTTG
>JAAELC010000152.1 GCA_024227135.1 Gammaproteobacteria bacterium | reverse complement strand
TCATCGGTGACCACAACCGTCACCGTATAGGCACCGTCATCGACATAGACATGGCTCAGCGTGAAACTCTTGTCCGGATTCAGTAACAGGGGTTGTGGTCCGGCTCCGTTACCGTAATCCACGGTCGCCGTCCAGCTGTCAGCACCCGGATCACTGAAAGAACCGCTACTGCTGAAGGTATCACCTTCGTTGAGATTCTCATCCGGGCCTGCATCCACCACAGATGCGACGTTGTTCACCGTCACCACCGCTGTGTCGGTACCTTTCAGATCACCATCGAAAACTTCCAGGTGGACCGGATAGGTTCCATCATCCGCCATACCGTAGTTCGTATCGATGTTGGTGGCATCGTCGTACTGACCATCGTTGTCCAGATCCCAGGCATAGCTGAGGGGCGAAGGCCCATTATCGGGATCATTCGAGCCACTGCCGTTCAGCATTAGCGAACTGCCTTCATCAACACTGTACGGACCACCCGCATCGGCTATTGGCGCAATATTACCGGCCACGACCCTGACCTGCAGACTGTCACTGCCGGTCCCGCCATCGTCATCGGTGACCGTCACCGTCACCTGGTAAGTGCCCGGTGCGGAGTAGCTGTGACTGCCCCCTACCGTGCCATTGCCCGTGCCCTGGGTAACACTCCCCGGTTCGATGGTGCCATCGCCCCAGTCGATGGTCGCCGTATGGGTATCCTGCAGGCCCACATCGGTGAACGTGGCCGGATCAAGGGCCACCGTGGTAGCCGGTGCCACACTCTGATCAACGCCCGCCTCCACGATCGGATCCCCGTTGGCCACCGTCACCTGCAACGTATCGCTGTTTAAGCCTCCATCGTCATCGGTCACGGTCAGAGTCACCACATAGCTGCCGTCATCCGGGTAAACATGGCTCGGAGTCAGACTGCCGCTGGCCGTACTACCGTCTCCGAAATCCCACTCGATGGTATGGGTGTCCATCACGCCCGGATCCGTAAAGCCACCGGAAAAGTCGACCGTATCACCTTCACTGACCGACTGGTCGGCACCCGCATCCACCGTCGGCGCCACATTGTTCACGGTCACTATTGCCGTGGTGGTATCGGAAAGCAGCCCGTCGCTGACTTCCAGACCGATGGTAAACGTACCGTCGTCCACACCCGCAAATCCAGGGGTCGGACCGCTGGCATCGTCGAATACGCCATCGCCATCCAGGTCCCACTGATAGGTCAGCTGATCACCGTTCGGGTCGCTGGAACCAGTGGCATCAAGAAGCGCCGTATCGCCCTCACTGATCGTGTAGGGACCGTTAGCATCGGCCACCGGCGCCTGATTGGGCACCACATTGACGGTGGTGAACACCTGATCGGACAGGCGCTCGTTTTCATCCAGTTCGCCATCACTGTCCAGATCATTGAGCACGCCGTTGTCCCAGACCCGTAAGCCGATATTGAATGAACCCAGGGTGTCGAACACTGCCGTGGGTGTCTCACCCGTGGCCTCGTCAAAGTCGAAGGGAAAGACCGCATCCAGCTCCCATTCATAGCGGGCGATAAAGTCTGTCGGATCGATATCGAAGGAAGCCGACCCGTCCAACGGACAAGGTATGCCCTGGGTACAGGTGTAGGAACTTCCGGCATCCGCTATCGGCGGATGGGGCGGGACGGCAATAATGATCTCCACCGTATCCTGAGCGGTCAGGTGTGGCACGTTGTTATCAGTTACACGGAGGATCGCCGTAAAAACTTTCGGCAGCGTACTCTCCGGATAGAGACTGCTCGAGTAGGTGTGTCTGGCGGTCGGTTCAGCACTGATACTGTCAAACACACCATCACCATCAAAATCCCATTCGTAGGACAACAGACTTCGGAAGGGATCGAGATGATAAGAGGCTGAGCCATCGAATTCCAGGGGCAGATCCACCGCCCAGACCCGGTCGCGACCAGCAACGGCCACCGGGGGTTGTACGAAAAGCGAGGGGGTCAACATGATCACGGACCAGGACGATGTCAAATCGTAACCTATCCAACCACCAGGATATTCATCCTTTGGCCAACCGCCATCGACCGCCTGACGATCCACGAGGCGGCGAGGAATGCCGACCTGCACATCTCCATACCAGTTGAGCCCGGTGGAACCCAGATTCGTAACTGGAGCAGGTCTGGCCAGACGCATGGCTTTGGTGAATGCGTAATAGGCGTAGTAGGAAAAACGTTTGCTATCCGATTCGTTCGGGTACCAGAAGGAATCATTCCAGTGAGCGGCGATATAATTCTCAGACGTAATCCAGCGAGCATCGTAAATATCGCGCCCGGCAAACGGCAATTGGACCATCCCAGAGGGCGTGGTATTTCGGCCGTTACCCTCACCGGTATACCCAAATCCAGCGCCGTTATAGCTGTACGATAGCCATATGTCATTCCGTTCTTTAACCCAGGCTGGGATGGGCACTCCCCACACAGACTCCGCAGGCATCAGACCGATCGCACCCCATTGCGCCGCTGAGTTATCGGGGTGATCGTTCCAGTTGTAACGCCACCCTCCACCGACGCTACTCCCGTCGTGCTGGCCATGAGCATACATATCCGCCATATCGGTCAGAATATCGAAGTAGCGACGTCGATAGACATTAGCACCTCCCGTTACGGTGCGAGCCAAAGGTCGTGTGGTCGAGACAACCGCATCCATAACTGGTCCGACACTGTAAGGTGGCCGTGATTCGGCCACATCAAGTCCCAAGCCATTACCATTGGTATCCGGTTCGCCATAGGTCTGCATACTGATATTGTTCGAACGAAGCATCGAAAACAGATACTTGAATCCCCGGTCTACGGTTTCAACGTAAGGATTCCGAGCATGGTCTCCCGATTCGATATGGCCATTTATCTGGAAGGCCTGCAGCGCTGAGCTGGTTGGGGAGGCTTTATAACTGGTCCCACCATAACCACCACCGTTGTCCCAATACCCCGAGGGATATCCGTCCGTGCTGGTTTGATTCTGGGATCGATGCAACCACCAGAGCCCCTCATCAATCGCAATATTGATCTCGGTGGTAAGGTTCTTCGGTTTGACCACTACATTGTAGGTGTCCTGTCCCATCTGACCCAGGCTGTCCCACACTTTCAAGCTGGCCACGAAAGGGGTTCCAGCCGGTGCATCTGGATAAGTGTGGGTAATCGATAAATCATAGGGATTGGTGATGTCGGTGACAGCCGACTGGGTACCGTCACCGAAATCCCACTGAAAACTCACCGCATTCGCATCCCTGACGATACCCTTCAAATGAATCTGCTTGCCATTGTAGGTCTCGTGGGGCGCGATCGGATCATGGGCCACCCGGGGCACGGTGACCACGTGGGGTGGACGATTGCCGGGTGCCGTGACGGTGGTGGTATCGGTGGCGGTCTGACCGGCACCATCCTCCACAGTGAGGGTGACCACATGTGCATTCGGACCGGTCGCAATAAAATCGTCAAACTCAAACGTCCCACTGTTTACCGTTGCTCCAAGCTTCATCCATCCGGCCGGGGCATGGGTGGAGTCATAAAGCTGGGTCCAGGCAGATGTTCCCTGTTCGCGGTAGTAGTAGGTGGCACCCGAATTATCCTTTATATCGATTCGCAGTTCGTACCAGTTACCCCGTGTATAGCTGCCAAATTCACCGCGGTTAGAACCACTCTCATAGATGCGGAAGCGGTCATTACGGAGGTAGATAGCATGAGGCATCTGGGTGTAGCTGTAGTTGGTGCCTGAATTCTTCAGCCCCCACATGGCGTATTGGTTTCCACCGGTGTCCGTCGGCCTTACCCATCCACGGAAACTGCTGTTGTTGCGGGAAAAATGCTCCTGACTGAACAAGTAGCGGTTGGTCCAGGAACCTGCCCCTGCAATGGTTGCCTTTTCATCCCAACTCACACCGCTTGCAATCCAGGTGCTGTTATCGAGAACGGCACCATTGAAGGGTTCTTCCAGAAAGTTACCCGTGCTACCGAAATAATGGAATGGCCGCGCCCCTACAGCGTCGATATCATTGGTGGCATCTCCGTCGCCATCACTGTCGACGGTGGCATCGAAATCCCAGCGAAACTCGACGATACCGAAGTCATCGACGGATTTCCGGCCATCGAAATAGGCCGGTGGGCCGTCGCCACCCGCTTCGTACGGCCCGCCTGCGTTTGCGACGGGGGGATTGCCCACACCCACTTGCACCGTCGCGACAGCGGTGTCGGACTTACCGGCGTTGTCAGTGACGGTGAGGGTTACATCATAGCCTCCAGGTTCGTGATAGAAGTGCTGTGGCCGCGCACCTTTGCCCTTGAATGGCAGGTTGGCGCTTCTCGAACCTGTATCGTCTGGTCCTCCGGTGGTATCTCCGAAGTCCCATTCGTAAAACTGAATGGCCGTATCATCGGTGGATGCGCTGCCATTGAAGGTAATCAGACTGCCTACTTCGGCTTGATAGTCTCCCCCTGCATCGGCTACCGGTGGATCACCGTCGGCAATGGATACATCAGTGGATTCGAAGGCTTCCTGAAGCGCGTGGTCACGTACTCGCAACGTAACATTCCGGACACCCGGCTTCGCGTACGCCCGAGAGACAACGGGGCCTTCAAGCATGAGTTGCAGCTGTGTATCATCCATTTCCACGATGCCGCTATTGATATCAACCCCCACCCTGAGCTGCCGTTCTGTTGGATAGGAGGAATCGTAGATCAGTGTCCAATCGGCCGCACCAACCTGCTTGAATTCATACCGCGCACCAATGCTTTTCAGCGTTATCCGGACGTCATACTCCACATTCTTGCTGTAGGTCTTCTTGCGGCCCCTGTTGTTCCCATCTTCGTAGATGTATATCCAGCTGGTGTCATGAAAGTACATCGCGTGGGGCATTTGAGTGTAGTGAAAATTGTCATTGGCATTTTTGAATCCCCACATGAGGTACTCGGCACCACTTCCTGCAACCACTTTGAGTCTGGCCCTTAATACCATACCCGGCTCACCTACAAATGACTCCTGACTGAACAGGTAGCGCTCACCCCAATTGCCAGCCCCTGTCAGAGTCACTGCCCCATCCTGTACCACACCTTCGGTACTTGCCAGCCACTTAACCGTATCCAGGGCAGCACCCTCGAAAGGTTCGCTCAAGTCCGGCTCAAAGGTCCAGAGATAGTCAAAAAGTCCGTTATCGTCGCTGGAACCCGAAGCGTCCAGCGTGGTGGTCCAGATTCCATAACTGGCAGATTCCTCTCCAAACGTGTAAGGACCACCCGCATCTGCTGTGGGGCCATCACCGAACACCACCTCGACATCATGGGTCGTCTGCACCTGCTGCCCGGCGCGGTCGGTCACAGTTAAAGTAACGGTGTACTCACCGGCGGCCGTATAGATATGGGTAGGATTGACACTGGTTGCTGTCCCGCCATCCCCGAAGTCCCAGGCAAAGTGGCTGATGGTGCTGTCATCGGTGGATCCACTGGCATCGAAACCCACTGAAAAATCACCTCCGCTGGCGAAACTTTCGCCCACCAGTGAGGGTGCTTCAATCATAGCCACGGGTGGATCACCCTGCCGAACCGCTACCGTTGTGGATTCGGTATGGGTCTGCCCTGCGTTATCCACCGCAGTAACCGACACGGTGTAGTCTCCAACCGATTCGTACCGATGACGTGCAGAGACTCCACCCAGCCATGTCCCTTCATCATTGAAATTATTTGCTCGTCCCAATGTCTGAACAAGGATCGGACGGCTGGCAGTGATATGGTGTACTCCATCGTTTCCACCGGGAATATCGGAGGGTGAAAGATGCAGATAGCCATCCTTTTCCAGTGTATGGGTCAATGCACCCGAGTTGATATCGATATCGGTATCTTCATTGGGGGCAAAGATAACGATGCCATCCATCAGTTGATGCAGATAGAATTCAATACCTGCCCGACCGGCAGTGACCGAGATGTCATCACCCAGATGGGTGATCGCAGAACTGCCTTCGGTGGAGCCTGCCCAGAGTTCCACGTCCCCACTGCTGACGAGTCCCAGACGACGGGTGCCCAGACCTGCTCGATACCATAGTTGCCCGACGGCCACCGATCCGGTATGGAGGATTTCCCCGGTATCCAGATCAAAAATCTCCACATCCGCCGGTTCGTGGGCAAACACCGCCACGGCGGCATCGGTATGGTTGACGATCCCACTGTAAAACAGTCGACCCACCGCACTGCCCGTTTCGGAAGGTACCGTGCTGAAAGCGTTTCCACCAGTGGTCTGAATGGCAACATTGCCACTGGAAACGACGCGATAAATGCTTTCACCAAGCCCTGCCGGTTCCCAGTAAGTGCCGGCATCAAGCCAGCTTTCCGCTACCGGAACGTCACTGGAGTTATAGATACGTACCAATGCATCTTCATAGGCAAAGAGATAGAAACCGCTGTTGGCATCACGGTGGAATATGAACTCCCGCCCCACGGGATCGCCATCCATGGACGGCATGAAGGCAGAGTGGCTTGAGAAATCGGTGAGATAGGCCACCACCGGCTTGCTGGCCTTGACCTTGAAATGGATTCCGTCACCGGGAGACATATCCCAGTAACCGTAACGATTCAGAGTGTTCGAATCGATAACGCTGTTGTCTTCCAGGTTGATGACATCGATCCGGGTATCGTCCTCGGTGGCCACGATCCGACCCAGTCTGGCGTCGGGAATATCATAGCCATAGATGTCGGTTCCGGTGGCGAAGTAGCTGACCTTTTCGCCACTGTCAAAACCGGTTGTGTAGCTGTTGCCGTCACCAAAATCGATGATATATCGCTGGATATTGAAGTCATCGGTGGAAGCAGTGGCATCCAGAATGAAATCCCACTTGCCGTTCCATGCATCCCATTCATCCAGCTCGTAAGGGCCACCTGCTGAAGCAACCGGAGGATCGTTGGCACCCACATCGACCGTATGGACTGACGAATCGGTCTGTCCAGCATGGTCGGTCACAGTCAGGCTGATATCGTAGCTGCCTGCCGTGTCATATGCATGATGCACATCGGACGCTGCAGGCAGCGGGGTTACCGTCAGATTGTCGTACGTCAGTCGCTGGGTATGAGCAAGCAGACCAATGCCACCGTAGGGGTGCCGCGACACCTGGGTTTCAATCTGCAGACTCTCGGTGCCGCCCTCGGGGGTAACGAACAACTGCATCACGCCCTCCTCAACACGCAGACGCAGATGGTACCAGGTATCCGCATCCCAGCCGTTACCACCGTCCACCAGTATGGATCCACTTCTCCAGTCATAAAAACGCCAGAAATCCCAACTGTTGAGGGAATACATCAGGTAGCTGTCGGTGCTGCCGGAATCATTGACATTGCGAAATACGATACCCAGATAACCATCGGTTCCGGATTGCCCCAGAAAATCCACTTCCAGTTCGAAATCACCGAAAGCTGTGGAGAGATCCTGAATCCACTTCCAGCCGGAAGAACTGTCTGTCTGATGCAGTTGGCCTTCTGTTACAGACCAGCTTCCCCCATTGGTCGTCCAGGCAGGATTAACGTTGTAATTTTCATCCTCAAAGTCATCTTTCAGCCCGCGAATGACGCTGACCGGGCTCCCGTCATCCCAATCGATCTCGTATCGGGCTATGCCGTGGTCGTCGGTGGAACTGGTGACATCCACGGCCATCGCCCACTCACTCAGGGAAGCAGCACCCTCATCCAGTGCCCCGGGTCCTGTGATCACCGCCTCCGGTGTGGCACCGGCTTCCACCGATACGCTGGTAGTGGCCGAATGGGGCTGTCCCACTTCGTCGGTGACTGTCAGAGTGACGGTGTAGGTACCCACCTGACCATAAACATGGGTTGGTGTGATTCCCTCGCCCGGACTGGATTGCTGAACATTGTCGAAACGGACATGGGTGCGATAGGTTCCCAGACCCACCAGACCCTGGGTATGGACCGCGTCGGTATGTGAAAAGAGCAGTTGGTCATCCAGATAGAGGTAGAAAACCGCACCCTTACGCTCAACAGCCAGATGGTAGGATATTCCATTGCCCAGCGTGAACGGCAAATTATGATCGACTCGCTGGCTGTTACTGCCGTTGATCGAGCGGTAGAAAAGGAGGTCATCATAGCCGCGCCCCCTTAGAATGATTTCGTAGCGGTTGTCGGCATCCGCGTCAGCCATAAGTACCAGCATGGCTTCCTGACCGGAGCCTTCGACAAACTGAATATCGGCCTCCAGGCGAAAGTCTCCTGTTATCTCACCTTCGGTCAGGGTGAAAGCACGATCGAGACTGATATCGGTCTGCCGGTAAGCGGCCGCGTCCACTTCCCAGTTGCCGGAAAGGGGATTCCAGTTGTCCGCATCACCGTCATCGAAATTATCGCTGTAGCCGTCACCGAATTCCCATTCGTAGTGAACTACGGAAGTATCGTCACTGGAAGCACTGCCATCGAAATGAAGCGTCCACTGCTGATTGGATGCGGCTGCTTCACTTACTGTATAAGGACCACCGGGACGGGATATGGGTGGGGCTCCGGAAACCGTTATCTCGCTGCTGACCCGGTCCAGCAGACCCTCATCATCCAGTACCGTCAGGATAACCTTGTACACCCCTTCGGTTCCGTAGGAATGGGTGACAGTAGCGCCGGTCACGGTCGTTCCATCACCCAGATCCCACGCATAGTCGACAATGGAACCGTCATCATGGGAACTGCTGCCGTCGAACTCGACAGCTTCACCGATGCCTGAATTCCTCTTGCTCTGACTTACCAGCGCAATCGGCTGACCCGCAATCCGACCGGCCGGTGCGGCTATCCCGAGACTACTGTTCCCGATATTGCCGATGAGAACCGGGCTGGCGAAAGTAGCGTTTCCGTTACCAGGGTAAAACCACATCTGATCACCCGTATAATTGGAAACGACCAGATCCATATTGCCGTCATTGTTGAAATCATAATCGGCATAGGCGGTGTGGTTACCGGTATCCAATGTCGCCACCTTGTGACCACTCTGAAAACTGGCATCACCATTGCCCTTGTAGAAGTAAGCGTCACCGTTTCCACCGGACACCGCGATCAGGTCAACATTACCGTCATTGTCAAAATCGGCCAGTGACACCCCATAGGGATCATCGCCCACATCGGTAATCAGCCGGGTGGTGAAATCACCATCACCGTCGCCCAGATAGAGATGCACTTCCCCACTGGAGTATCGAGCACGGGCAAAATCCATTCGGCCATCGTTGTTGACATCCCCGGCATCCATGCCACGACCCCGGCTTCCTGTACTGGGCAGCAGGGAAACATCGAAACCGGATACATAGACGCGCCGGCTGATCTCGAAATCATCGAACCAGAACTGATCACCAGTAACGCCAGGAGCAGTATCCTCGTCGGTCCACCATTCGAATTCACGGATAGTTGATGCGCCCGGCCAGTGGCTCTTTATCCCGCGGTACAAGTCCATGGTGGCGATGTGCCACTGGTTATCTGCAACCAACTCCACTTTGGGGACTTCCGGGAAATCGTACTCCGCCCCTTTCGCCGCCGGGCTGCCACCGAGGTAGATCCAGCCGTAATCGCTGACGTTGAAGAGCAGACCAACGGGTACGCCATCCGGAATGCGGTAAGCAAAAGATAACGTCGAGCCGCTCCGAAGCGTCCAGCCCGACGGGTTGATATCGATGGACATGCAGGAGTCATCACCCGATGCATCCAGCCGCATGGACCAGTCACCGGTGCTGGCTGTGGTATTGTCCCGAGACATGGTGGTGGCACACTGGGCACCCCCCCACTCTTCATTGCCAATTTCAAAACCGGAGACGAAGAAGGCACTGTCCTCAAACTCCAGGGCGCCCTGATTGGTAAAGAGCCAGCTGTAGGTATTGTCCCCATTGACCGTGAAATCCATGTCCCCATCGTTGGTAAAATCCTCTGCTGCCATATCCATCAGCCAGGAGTCGGCCCTGTAGGTATCGTCACCTACCGGACCCAGGTAAACCGGTGCCTTGAATGCGAACCCTTCACGCTCATAATAGTAGAGATGAATTCGGGGATTGTTGTTACCGTGACCGGAAACAAGATCGAAATCCCCATCCCCGTCGAAATCGGCTATGGCAGCCCCACGGGTGTAGTGACCCGTATCGTCGATGAATCGGGGTGCGGTAAATGTTCCATCACCGTTACTGCGCGCGGTGTATAGACGGCTGTCGTCCCGGGCGGCAACCACATACAGTTCTGGACCGATAACCAGATCAAAAGTCTGGCTGTCGCTCAGCCCCTGACTGTCTTCCACCCTCAACGAGACTGCTGACTTGCGCGAATCAGCTGCCGTGGGTATCCAGGTGATCAGGCCGGTATCCGGATCCATATCCATACCTGGCGGGGCCTGGATCAAGCTGAAGGAAAGACTGTCACCGTAGGCCAGCTCGGGATCCGAAACCTGCACCGGATAACGGTATTGGATCTGCTCGGATGCATAGGTAACCGGTGGGGAAACAATAGTCGGTCCCCGCTCGCCAACGACGACCTGAAAGGTATCCGTGGCGGTATTACCCTGGTCGTCGGTCACGATAAGCGCGGCTTGATACATACCGTCTGCGGGGTAGGCATAAACCGGTGCCGGACCCACCAGCACAGCCCCATTACCCATCTCCCACCGATAACCCACAATGGAGCCGTCATCACTGGAAGCAGCGCCATCCAGGCTGATCAGTTCATCCCTTGCAACGTTCAGTAAGTCAATACCAGCCCGTGCCCTGGGGTCACCGGATTCCACAAAATGCAGATTATCCAGAAACAGGGCACTGTCCAGGCGACCGTCCCCTTCGTCCGCGAGTTCCAACTCCAGGGCGATCAGTTCTCCACTGGCTGCATAGGCAGAAAGATCAGCGTCCAGGGTCTGGAATCCGCTTTGACGCTGGTAACCGGTCCAGTCCGCCGGGTGAATGGCTTCCAGACTGTCTGTCAGCAGTAACATCTCTTCGCCGGAGCTGTGAATAATCCTCACGGTGAACCGGTCATTCATGTAACTCGGATTGGGCTCATTGCTCAACAGGTTGTAGTCAAGTCTCAACCCGGAAGCGTCGACGGGAACCAGAACATTCTCTATACGCAGACGACTGACATCCGCATCTGACAGGGACGCTCCTTCATCCGGCGCGGTGGTCAGCAGGACGGCCTGTTCCCCCTGAGTCGGCAGCAGGGGGCCCAGCCCCGGAACCAGATGAACGTCTCCAACAGTGACAATGCCATCAAAACCGCTTTCGAATCTGCCATCGGCCACACCGATACCATAATCCAAAGCAGGAACAGTGCAACTGAACAACCACCAGCCACACCCCATCAACCACGACAGCCACATCCGGCCCCAACACCTTGTCGACTGCATCTGATTTTCATGCCGATACTTCTGCATGGCTCACCTCGGCCTGAGACTGCGCAAATAAGACAGGCCCGCGTCCACACCCCTGACGAAGCCACCGCCTTCCGCTTTGAAGCTCACTTTATCTGAATCCCCGGTAATCACACTGATCTCAACACCAATCTCAAAAGTGACACCACCACTGAATGCGCTGGGAATGCTGGCCACACCCGCGTAGTCTGCTGCGTTTCCAGCGATACCGAGGGCACTCTTGGTTTCCTCCATCGCCCGGGCGGTATTGGCCACCGCCTGATCCCAGATAGCCCCCACATCGGAGGGGGGTATACCGCTGATCAGGTTCAGGTACTCGGCGATAAACTGAATATTGGTCGTTCCGAAACCGTGGAGGAACCCTGCCAGTGCCGCCGCGACCTCCCGGCCGTTGGGGTAGGTAAGAATAAATGCATACTGGATCAGTGCGACGCGCCCGGTCGGATCCATGAAATTGACCGGGTTGTTGAGCGCGTAAGCGTAGAGATGCTGACTCTGAGGATTCTTGAGAGAGCCCTGTTCCGGGTCTTTCTGCAGGAAACGCCCCAATGAGGGGTCATAGGCCCTGGCACGCATATGGTAGAGGCCACTCTCTGAATCGAATTCACGGCCGATATAAGCCCGGGAGTTGACGTAGGAGCCACTGCCGGTGAACGTAAACGGACCCTCGCTGAGCAATATGTTGCCCCAGGCGTCGTATCCGTAACGTTGAACCAGGTTGCCATCCGTATCGGTAATGGCAACCACACTGCCCAGACCATCGGTGTGGTAGAAGAATGTCTCTCCACTGCGCTGGACCATCAACAGTTGATCCATTCCCGGCCCATAGCTGTAGTGGGCAAGCAATGCACCGCCGCTGTCGTACTCTGCCACCGTGTTCTGGCCATCATAAAGATACTCAATAGTGGCACTGCCCACACGACGGGTTATCCGGCGCCCCAGGTAATCGTAGCTGTAGCCGGCAGTGGTTGTCCCATCGGTGTAACCCACCAGCCGGTTGTTGGAGTCGTAAGTAAACACCTCGGAATCACGGTTTGTGAGGTTGCCGTTGGCATCATGGATGGTTGCCACCCCTCCATGGGACAACAGTCGATTATCTTCACCAAAACTGGCACCCGCATCCAACCGATTACCTACAGCATCATAGGCGTAACTCTCGCTGAATGTTCCCAGGCTGAGCGAGTCCACCGTTTCATTGAGCAGACGATTAAGCGGGTCCAGCGTATAGTCGATTGTTCCGTCAGTCATTGTGACGGCTGTGCGTTGTCCGTTTCCATCCAGCGTGTAGTTGTAGAAACCGATCAGTGCATTGCTGGAATCACGGATTTTCACGGCAATCAGATAGCCCAACGTATCGTACCCATAGGTTGCGGTAGTACCGTTGCTGTAGCTGATCAGACTGAGGCGCCCGGCAGCATCGTACTGATACGACACATGGTGTAAACCGGTAGTGACCATGCTTACCCGCCCCGCGGCATCATAGTCATACCGGGTAATCAGCCCACCGGGAATAGTCAGGGTGACGGGATCTCCACGCCCATTCCTCGTGTACACGATGCTGCGACCGAAGCTGTCCGTACTCGTTAGCAGCCTTCCCTGGGAGTCGTAATTAAAACCGGCCACCGGCACCACACTGCTTCCTGTCCCCTTGAGCACCCCAGTCAGACGGCTGTTGCCATCGTAGTCGAACTGAAGGGTCCGTTCCGATTCGATCCTCTGGATCATTCGGTTAACATCGTCCAGCCTATGAAAAGTTTCCGTCCCATCAGGTTTGGACAGCTGGTTGAGGGTACCATCCGGTGAGTAGCCAAATCCCCAGGTCTGATCATCGGCGCCGGTGCGATCGGTCAGGCGATTAGCTGCATCATAACCGTAGTCTGTCACGCCACCATTGGCATCGGTGATATGACTGAGATTGTTTGAAGCATTGTAATCGTAGCGGGTAAAAGATCCGGTCGCATCCACGACACCACTGATACCCCCCATGCAGTTGTATTCCCAGGTGGTCGCGGCGCCATTGGCATCAATCAGCGTTTCAATACTTCCCTGCTCGTTATAGGTCGCTCGATATCTGGGATCGCTCTCACCGGCATGAGTCATGCTGGTAATTTTATTCAGGCCACTGAAGCTGAACCCGCTGCGATTACCCAGACCATCTATGTAAGCAATACGGTTACCATTGGCATCGTACTCGTAGTTTTGAATAACCCCGCTGGGGTCGGTTTCACCTATGAGATCGCCAAAACTGTTGTACTCGTAACGGGTCTCCATACCCTCTTCGTCTGTCCAGCTCAAACGGTTCCCGGAGTCGTCATAGGTGTAAGTTTCCAGTGCCACCACCGAACCCGAAGCGTCGAAGAATTCCCGCCGCAACAGATTGCCATCCGTATCGTAAACATAGCCGGTTCCATTTCCTTCCGGCTCACGATAGCGGGTGACCTGGGAATAAGTATTGTAAGTCGACTCATAGGTCAAAACATTCCCGGGCTCTGGTTCGACGGTACGGGTCAGCTGATTTCCATTTTCGTCGTAGGTGTAGCGAATCACACGACCGGAAGGCTCGGTTACCGCGATTTTGTTACCCTGGGCATCGAGTTCGTTGAGTGTGCTGGTACCCAGCGCATCGTCTATCCGGACAATACGTCCCGCTTCATCGTAGTGATAGCGGGTGACGGCACCACTACCGTTAGTCAGGGTCTCAGTACGTGCTTCGTCATCATAGACATAAACCGTACTGTTGCCTGCTGAATCCTGACGTTCGATGACACGACCTTCTGCATCGTAGAACTGTTTGATTGGAAAACAGCCGCCGGGAGTCATCAGATCATCCAGGAGATGACTGGATCCCTGATAGGTGTAGTCGGTCCGGTTGCCTTCCTGGTCGATAGCGACGGCCAGACGGCCTTCGCTGTCATACTCGTAATCGAAGCTGCCACCGGCGGGATCATCGATAGAAATGATACGCCCGGCGGTATCTCTCGAGAAAATGAAGTTGCGACCTGAACTACTGGTGATTCCATCACTGGCAATCGCCATGAAATTACCTTTCCGGTCCTCGATCCGCTGCACTCCCGCACTCTGGCTGATATCGTAGATCATGCCGTCCCGGGTGGAGATGCGATAGTTTTCAGGATTGAAAAGACCACCTCCAATATCGCAGAACCATTGTCCACCGGACATGACGATAACATCACAATCCGGGGTATCGAGTTGGTCATAGACTCCGGGAGGCGCGGAATATTCCACCTGGAAGAAGGGGAAAAAGGGCGACAGCTGACGCGGCCTGAAAGAAAAACCGGTTCTCCTGCCATCCGGCAGCGTAACAAATACATTGCCTCGATCATCTTCACGTAAATCACTGTCTAACAGGGACAAACGCCAGCCCGGTCCAAAATCACCGACTTCCGGTCGTCCGCTGTCATAGCCACGTCGGACAGTGATCGGAAATCCCTTCGCAGGTATCCGTACGTCCTCATACTCCAGGGTAAACCGGCCCAGTTTTCCATTACCTGTATACAGATAGCTGGTGGCGGTCGATGCCGTGGCACCGTTGATATCCTGGGCTACCAGACGGATTTCATAGAAACCCTCAGTAAATCCCTCGGTGTCCAGCGTGCCCAGCACACCTCCGAGCACTTCCAGGCTTCCATTTGAAAACTCCGTGAAACCACCACCCTGTGGAGCCACTTCAAGCCGGTAGGAAACCAGTGTGTCGTCGGTCACCGTACCCTGGATAGCCACCTTACCGGTGATTTCGCTGTTCAGCGACGGAGCAATAATCTCCACCATCGGTGGAACAAGGTCATCAGACGGATTCACAGCCTGAAGACTGTCGACGGCAGTTCCTATGTTACCCCAGTCGTCGTAAGCACTGGCGACCAGATTGTAGACACCGGTCTCCAGCGGTGTATATACGGCGTTTCCGTCCACATCCAATGGGACAGACAAGCCATTGATGTGCAGTTCGATCCCGGTAACTCCGACATCGTCACTGGCCGATACCGAAAGGTTGATCGAACCGCCAATCGCCACCGAATGGGGCAGGACTGTCAGGCTGACCACCGGTGACTCAGCATCCGGGGTGCCGACAGCGTCGAAAAGCGCCAGGCCCGTCACCTCATTTCCTGAAGGGTCGATGGCCAGTAAATCCACTCGATAGGAACCGGGTAACAGCGGGCGATAACTCCCCGTTGCCGTTCGAGCCTCGGGGTCGCCGCCCAGGGTCAGAGCAATGACTTCACCGGCAGGTGGGGTTCCCGGCCCCGTGATGAGTGCCTGCAGGTCGGTAATGCCTACGTTGTCTGTAGCGGTGAGCCCGATAGCGACCGGGGTGTTGAGCTCAGCCAACCCGGGGGTCACCGTCACTCCCTGCAGTACGGGAGGATCCAGGTCTGCCACCACCTCGAACTGTGTCGGACCCGCTGCAGTACTGTTGCCGGCAACATCTTCGACCAGTGCTTCGATATTCTGAATTCCCAGTGTCGTCGTCAGGTAGTCAGCACCACCGCTACTATCAACGAGAATTTCAATCCCATCGACCCACAATCTGATGCGGGCAACACCACTGCCGCTGTCCTCAGCAGAAACCTGAATCTTAAGCCGCTGACCCCGCACGGGTAGATCGTTGTCTAAGGCGACGGACACCACAGGGGGAATCGTATCCCCGGCGGCCACCTCGAATTCACGAACCCGGACCACGCTGTTTCCTGAGGCATCCTCTGCTACGACTCTGGCAGCATGAAGACCCGCCTGCACCGGAACGAAAGGCGCATTGTCTCCAACCGGGGTTAAATCGACCAGGTTCCCTCCCGGTTCAATAACAGCGACCGACCAGCTGACCGGCTCTTCGTCATAGACACTGACTTGAACAGAAACCTGTGTTCCTATCTCCCGGTACGCAGGCAGAACATCCGCCAGCACTCTTGGCACCGTGGTGTCATTGACCAGCAGTCGGTTCTCCCCTCCCGGGGTGGCCAGCAGCAGATCCTGGTCCAGGTCATTGTCCGTATCGATGGCAAGCAATCCAAAAGTGCGGCGGATGTCCGCCGGCAGTGCGGTTGCAGTACCATCGGTGAACTGCCCCTGGCCATCGTTCAGCAACAGACGTGTGCCATCACCATAGGTTGCAAGAATGTCCGGATCACCATCAGGTTCCACGTCGGCTACCGAAGCACCCACGCTGTAACCGGCATAGTCCGGCATCCGTCCTGGAGTGTCAGTAAAAGTGGCGCCATCCCCATTGAGCAGAAGCTTCAGCCCTTCCACACCCTCAGCGACCAGCAGGTCCCGGTCCCCGTCTCCATCGATGTCGACCGCAAGAGCACCATTGGTTCTACCTGCGGCTAAGGGTAACCGCTGAGCGGTCATCTCGGTGAAGTAACCAAGCCCGTTATTGATCCAGAGACGATTCTGGGAACCACGATTCGCCACGAAGATATCCGCTACACCATCGCCACTCATATCGGCCAGTTGCAGTCCGAATGTGGGATCTGGACCCAGAATTCCCCTTTCCATCGTTTGATCGACGAATACACCGGTTCCGTCATTGATTAGAACGCGGTTGAGCCCATCAAGATTCCCTGTCACGACATCGATGTCACCGTCACGGTCGATATCCGCCGTTTCCAATGCCATGGTGTTGCCGATAGAGGCCGGCAATCGCGACGAAGTCTCGTCCAGGAAACTACCAGTGCCATCATTTACCCACACGCTGTTGGCAACACCGGAATTGGCCAGAAGGATGTCGTAGTCCCCATCGCTGTCGATATCGGCGAAAGCGGCATCCAATGTGGTCGCTGATGCTGCAGGGATAGAGGCTGAAGTCGGGATCTGATAGTTTCCGGTCCCATCATTCTCCAGCAATAGATTCTGACCATCGGTGATGACCAGCAGCTCGGGGGTACCGTCCCCATCCAGATCCCGGGCAGCGAAGCCATAACTGACCAGGGAATCGCCCGGCAGGCGGGCAGCGCTCTGGTCCGTGTATCCGGCATGGAGGCAAAAGGGAAAGCCGATGACAGTCAGGATAAAAATGACTGGACCAGCGGAGCCGAAAAGAAAAAACCGTCTTGAAAATCCTTTCCCAAGATCATGCAGTAATGACATCAATCTCGATTCCCTGAGAACGCTTCGTACTAGGTATTTCATCGAAGGTTCGTCCCGGTGCTCTTGCACATAAGATTCAGGTTAACATCTCTGCACAGAGATGCCACCTCAACTTCCGGGATGAATGCTTC
>JAAELC010000151.1 GCA_024227135.1 Gammaproteobacteria bacterium | reverse complement strand
TCAACACGATCCGCGCCGAGATATACGATCATTATGACAACCCGACCACCAGCCCCTATATAGACTTCAGTGGCTATCTGGATGGGCCTGGGGGTAACGCGGTTGGCGAGACGCTGCTGATCGGTGCTGTTGATACGAACATGACGTTGACGGCGGGCTCGAGTTACTTTGTGTTGGGTGCGACGGTCGTAGATGCGGGCGTGACGTTAACGATTGAAGAGGGAGTGACGTTGAGTCATCTGGGTGGCTATATCCAGGTTAAGGGTGATCTGGTGGTCACAGGCACGGCGGGTAACGAGGTGGTGTTTACGAGTGGAAATCAAACACCGTCAGCCGGTAACTGGTCGGGAGTCATGGTTGTCGAGGATGGCAGCCTGACAATGGATTATGGAGTAGTTGAATATGCGGGTTTTGGGGCGTCTTTTCAAGACAACAGCGGCGGTACGGTGACCAATAGTATATTCCGGGATAATACTATGGGGTTTGAGATTAAGGGCGCTGCGAGCCCGTTGATCGACGGCAATACGATGATGAATAATAGTACCTATGGTGTGAGGATCGTAGGTTGGTCGACACAGGCCTCAAGCACTGCACAGATACTGAACAACACGATCACGAACAACACGAAATATGGCGTGTATGTTCATGGTTCTGGCAGTGTGAACGGAAATCCGTTGCCTGTGTTCCATGGCAATAGCATCCACGATAATGTGAGTTATGATTTTTACACTATCAATTTCAACGGATCTCCCGATATTGTACTGGATGCGGGGGGCAACTGGTGGGGCACGAGTGATTTCAACACGATCCGCGCCGAGATATACGATCATTATGACAACCCGACCACCAGCCCCTATATAGACTTCAGTGGCTATCTGGATGGGCCTGGGGGTAACGCGGTTGGCGAGACGCTGCTGATC
>JAAELC010000150.1 GCA_024227135.1 Gammaproteobacteria bacterium | reverse complement strand
GTCCATAGTTAGTGACACTCCTCCAACAGTTGCAAATTCAGGTGCCTGTGGGAAGACAGCGGTGAAGCTGCCAACATTCTGGCCAGAGGAGGCTGACCTCTGGTTTTCACGAGCTGAGGCCAGTTTCCAAATAGGGAACGTGATTACGGAAGTAAGCAAGTTCAGCAACGTGGTCGCTCACTTGGACTCGTCAACGGCTGCCCTGGCCGGCGACATCGTCAAAACCGTCCCAAGGGAGGACGACAACCCATACATCAAGCTGAAGACAAGGATCTTGGAAGCACTGAGCTTGTCAACCAACGAGAAGGCGGACAAACTTATCGCAATGAGCGGGTTCGGGGACAAGATCCCAAGTCAGGGTCTTCAAGCAATGCTGAAGTGGGTGCCCGAAGATGAGGCGGAGAAGCCTGGTTTCCTGTTCAGACGGATTTTCCTGCTGCAGCTTACACCCGATGTCAGGAACAACTTGGCGCAAACCGAGCACACGGCAAGCACAGTGGATAGTCTACGGCTGTTGGCAAAACAGGCTGATCACTATTATCACTCAACAGGGGCCCGAATTAACGCGGTGGGCGCGTCCGATGGGCATTCTGGTGAGGAACTCGATGTAGACGCCATTGCAGGGAAGGTGCTTTGTTATCATCATAAGAAGTTTGGCGCCAAGGCATGGCAGTGCAGGAAGGGTAAGGGCCAGCGGTGCGACTGGACGGGCAAACTGGCTCAGAAACCTCAGGGAAACGCCAACGGCCGAGCTTAGGCGGAAGCCCACGGCCCATTTCAAACACTACCGCCACAATCAACAATGTCAACGCTTCCGTTTCCGCCCCCAGTGGTTGTCGCCTTAATGAACAGCCTGTTCCCACATCTTCATCCCCATTACTCCACGTCACGGATGAATTCTCGGGGGAAGTTTTTCTAGTCGACACTGGTGCTGAGGTGTCTATCGTCCTGCCCAAACGGGGCGACAAGGAAACCAGGGTCGGAGCCAGACTGACAGCTGCAAACGGATCTGGTATTTTGACCTTCGGTAGGCGGAAACGCAGCATCAAACTTCAGTGCGGAGAGTTTGCCTGGAAGTTTATAGTTGCAAAGGCCAAGAACATCATTGGGGCAGACATGCTACGGCGTTTCGGGTTGGTGCCAGATCTCCACCGTCGGAAACTTTGGAATACCAACTCGTATTCCATAGTCAGAGGGTTCCTTCAACCTGTTCCGGACAGTATCAGAGGTATCTCCATGGTAGTCGAGTCGGAAACCGGGTCTTTCGAAGAAGAGATCAGACGGGTCGTCAAACAACGACCCAAACTGACGGAGCAGACGTTTTGGCTTGCGGAAGCTCCGCACGGCATAGAGCACGAGATCATCACCACCGGACAGCCAATTCGGTGCAGGCCTCGACGCCAGAATCCGGAGAAACTTGCAATTGCTAAGGCCGAATTCCGATTCCTTGAAGAGATGGGAATCGCCAGCAGGTCGAACAGCCCATGGGCATCACCATTACATATAACTCCCAAGCCAAGTGGGGGGTGGAGGCCTTGCGGTGATTTCCGGCGGCTAAATGCCGTTACAGTGCCAGACAGCTACTCAGTTCCGCGGATCCATGATTTCGCAAATGGTTTAGCAGGCAGGAAGTGGTTCTCCAAGGTGGATCTGGTCAAAGGTTACCATCAGGTGCCGATCAAACTGGAAGACCAACCAAAAACTGCAATTACGACTCCATTCGGCCTTTACCAGTTCCGGAGAATGCCTTTTGGGTTGCGCAATGCCGGAGCCACGTTCCAAAGGCTGATGGACTCTATTTTTCAAGACTTCGATTTCGTCTTTGTTTACCTGGATGACGTCTTAATCGCAAGTAAGTCCAAGGAGGAGCATCGTAGGCACCTGAGCCTATTCTTCGACCGGTTGGAAAAACACGGATTGTTCCTTCAAGCCTCCAAATGCCAGTTTGGGGTGGAGGAACTTGAGTTCCTTGGTCACCTGGTCAACAAGGAGGGCATAAAGACCGTACCAAAAAAAGTGGAAGCTATCAGGGATTACCCGGAACCTATAGGGGCCAAAGACCCTGTTCAGGCTATGGAGCGGTTCTTAGGGATGTATGTGTTCTACCATCGTTTTGTGCCCAACGCGGCTGAGCTCCTTCGACCCCTGTACGACGCCATGGTCCAGGATGTTCCCCCTGGGGGGAAGGCAAAGTCTTCCACGGCCACCAAACCTCGACGTCCAAAGAAACGGCTGGTTTGGTCCCAGGACGCCTCAGAGGCGTTCCGCCAAGCAAAGAATGCAATGGTCCGAGCCACGCAGCTGTCTCACCCGGTGGTTGGGGCAAAGTTGGCAGTCACCACGGACGCCAGCGACACGGCAATCGGCGCAGTCCTTGAACAATTTGTCGAGGGAAGCTGGCAACCTCTGGGTTTCTTCAGTCGGAAGTTGAGGGGCGCACAGCTACGGTATTCGGCGTTTGACCGTGAGCTTCTGGGTATACACATGAGCATCAAACATTTTCTGTACTATGTGGAGGGCCAAGCCTTTACCGTGTTTACGGATCACATGCCATTGGTGAATGCAATCAAAATGAAGGGTGACACCCAGTCTCCTCGCCAGGCACGCCAGCTGTCCAGCATCTCAGAGCACACGACTGACATTCAGCATGTTGCCGGCAAAGCCAATGTTGTTGCGGATGCCTTGTCCAGGATCGAGTTTGATCCGCCGGCGGGATCTTCCGAGGAAAACTTTGACGATGACGCAGTGCAGCCGCTGGTCTGTCACGCCATTGCACAGGGCATTGATTACGAAGCTCTGGCTCAGGCACAGGTGGAGTCGGAAGACATCCAACTGTACAGGACGGCGTGTACTGGGTTGAAGCTTAAGGATGTACCCTTTGCCGATGGGTCGTTCACAGTCCTCTGTGATATCTCCACAGACAAGCCACGTCCCATCGTTCCCGAGGCCTGGAGAGAGGCCGTTTTCCATGCCGTTCATGGCTTAAGCCACCCAGGCATTGAAGCAACCAAGAAGCTGGTGTCCGCAAAGTTTGTCTGGCATGGACTCAAGAAGTATGTAGGCCAGCGGGCAAAACAGTGTCTGGAATGTCAGCGATCCAAGGTTCAACGGCACACCAAGGCACCCTTGCAAAAGTTGCCGACACCGAAGTCCCGTTTTGGCCACGTTCAAATTGATTTGGTGGGTCCGCTGCCTGAATGCCAAGGATTTAAGTACCTGATGACAGTAGTCGATCGGTTTACCAGGTGGCCGGAAGCTGTGCCTATCAAAGAGATGGACACAGACACGGTAGCAAAGGCCTACATAACGAATTGGGTTTCCAGGATGGGTGTTCCGGCCGACATGACATCGGACAGGGGAACCCAGTTTGTCTCAAGACTTTGGCAAGCTATGTCACAGTACCTAGGAACGCAGCTACACCCGACCACCTCTTACCATCCCCAGGCAAATGGCCTGGTAGAACGATGGCATAGGACATTGAAGTCCTCAATCATGGCGCGGGTCGAGGCGGCTGGAAGTGACTGGTTGAACCAGCTTCCATGGATTCTATTAGGATTAAGAATCACACCTAAGGAAGACCTCGATGGTGCCTCTCCGGCGGAGATGGTCTACGGTCAAACCTTGACAATTCCTGGTGACATGATTCAAACTGGTCCACAGGAACAAGTCAGTCAACACCTCCGCGACATCAGAGCTCAGATGGAGAACCTTAAACCCAAACCGACCAGTGCTCACGGTGCAAAGACGGAGGGTTTTCACGTACCAAAGGCGTTGGAAACAGCGAAATACGTCTATGTTCGCCGGTCTGACACAAAGAGGTCCCTTCAAACACCCTACACAGGTCCCTACGCCGTCATCGCAAGGGCAGACAAATGGTTTGATGTCCAAGTTGGCACCAGGGCAGAAAGGATCTCCATTGACCGGCTGAAGGTTGCCCACGTTGCCCCGGGAGATGTTGAGGTGGCACAACCACCGCTCAGGGGCCGTCCTCCAGGTTCCGCCACAGTGAACAGACCAGTCAATAAGAGAAGTGCGGAGGCGGCTGTCACAACTTCAACACCGATGCGAGCAGATGACCACGGTCCGAGCATAGGCCAACCATTGTTTCCGGCCCCACCACCGGGCGGATGTCTGCCTCCGAGCGCACCAGAGACTCCGCCGACGTACGCCCAAGTAACGTCCCGCTGTGGCCGAAAGATCAAACCTAGACCACGGTTAAACCTATGAAGGCCGATCTCATTTTTGATGACAACTCTACGTTTTGTTAATTGTAATTCTGTATAACCATGACGGGTCTGGGGGGGAGTTGTGTGGCGAG
>JAAELC010000149.1 GCA_024227135.1 Gammaproteobacteria bacterium | reverse complement strand
GGTACTGAAACCCTGGAGGGGACGGGGAATCGGGAAAGCCCTTCTGTCCAGGGCATTGGAAATATCAAAAGGTGAAGGACTACGCCGCCCTTTTCTCAACGCCCAGGTCCCAGCCATGGGTTTTTACCGGCAAATGGGCTTTCTCGAACAGGGTGAGGTGTTCATGGAGGCTGGCATCACACATCGGAAAATGGAGTGGCGGGGATGAATGAAACGACAGGCGATCCGACATCCACACTGGGAAAGGACAGTGGAATCATACGACTGAGAATAATCGACGATTTCAAAGGAGCGGTCCGGGGGATGTCGGCACAGGCAGGCCGCCAGCTGGATATTTTCACCTTCGATCTGGATCCCCCTCTCTATGGGGATACATCTTTCGTCGAAGCGGCGAAAAAACTGGTACTGTCCAGCCCCCACAGCCGTATCCGAATTCTGCTGCAGAACAACGAGCGTTCCCAGAAGGACGGGCACCGCCTCGTAGATCTGATGCGAAGACTGCCGAGCCGAATCGAAATACGAAGAACCCATCCGGACTACCTGGATCATGGGGAGAATTTTATGGTGGTGGATTCAACCGGATATATCAAACGCACGCAGCATGGCCGCTACGAAGGGGAGGCCGATTACAACAATCCACGCACCTCGGGTAACTACCTCGAACTGTTCAATTCAATCTGGGTCCGCAGTGAACAGGACTCAGCCCTTCGACGTCTCGATATGTAGGATACATTTCCATGAAGCCCTTACTGCTGCTGATGCTGATCAGCACATCCCTGCTCGCTGACTATCCCCTGGAGATCATCGAGCTTAAAGGGAGACAGGTTGAAGAGATACTGCCGATCATCCGGCCATTTATCGATGCCGATGGATCAGTCGCGGGAATGAACAATCAACTGATCATCCGCACCTCAGAAAAAAATCTGAACGAAATCCGTCAAATTCTGGCACGAGTAGACCGCCCTCCCCGCCGCCTGGTCGTTTCGGTCCGCCAGGGTGTGGATACCCGTACCAGAGGGCGTGACATTGGTGCGGACGTCGATGTCATGGTAGGTAAAAACTCCCGAATCATCGTGGGCAATCCGACCGGCGAAGATTCCGTGACCGTCCATGCCCGCACGAAATCCACCCGCAGTGACCTGGATGTAACCCAGCGAATCCGTACCTTGGAGGGTTACCCTGCTTTTATCGCCACCGGTCAGTCCGTGCCCATCCACACTTACCAGGGCTACAACCCGGGCCCCTACCCCTCCCGTGGGATCTACACCCAGTACAGGGATGTCACCACCGGGTTCTACGTCACCCCCAGCCTGAGTGGAAACCGGGTCACCCTGGCGATCAGTCCCCATATGGACCGCCCGGGCAGATCCGGAAAAACCTTCGATATCCAGCGTGCAGACACGGTCGTATCCGGTAGACTGGGAGAATGGATCGGGATTGGTGGAATTGCCCGCACGGGTGGTGGAGACGGGCAAGGTATCGCCCGAAGCATCAATACCCGCAATCATCAGCAACGGGACATCTATGTCAAAGTGGAGGAAGAGTAACCGTTCCTGAGCGGGCATGTCCTTCCTTGACAGTTCAGGGGTGGCTCGATACTTTCGGAACCAACCCGGAATCGATCCAAGTCAGAGCAACCTACGATCATCAACTTATAACAGAATTCAGCAGGTCGACTATGCGAATCAACAACCTTCTTGCAGGCACACTGTTTCTAATCGTCTTTCTCTTGTCGTCCCCAGTCGCTGCCGGGCTTTCAGATCTCTTTGGCAACAAGCCCGGAACCGAGACAAAAGTCACTGCGGGACAGAACTCACCAGACCTCAATCAGGTTCAGGCGGAGTCTTACAATGGCCCCAAGGCACGGGTAGCCGTATCCCGATTCACCAATAAAACCCAGAAACGGTGGTGGACTCGGGAAATAGGTGACGGTATGGCGGATCAGATGGTGACCGCCCTGTTCAACAGCAATAGATACATCGTACTGGAACGTCAGACAATCAATGATGTTCTGGCAGAACAGAATCTGGGTGCCGCTGGAAGAATCAGTCGGGACACCGCGGCACCGGTCGGACAAATCATTGGCGCCGAACTGTTGATTACCGGTGCCGTCACCGAGTTCGAAGCCAATGCCAGTGGAACCCGTGGCAGCGCAGGCGGACTGCTGGGCAATGTGGTGGGTGCCATCACCAGCGGTGTACGCCGTGCACACATGGCTATCGATGTGCGGGTGATCGATGCCAGAACCTCCCGGATTCTGGCGGCGACCAGCGTTGAAGGATCATCCACCGATGTGGATATCGGCGGTGCCGTCGGTGGCTATTTCGGACGGGGGGTCGCACTGGGCGGGGCCTTGAGCAGTTGGGAAAACACCCCGAAAGAAAAGGCGCTTCGCGCGTGTATCAACAAAGCGGTGGACTTCATTGTATCGAAGACACCAACCAACTATTACCGGCATGGCGCGGGACGACGCACTGCATCGGCATCAAGCCGTCGCTCCAGTACGCCTAAAAAGGTACCCCAGTACGAGCAAGGTTCCGTTGTGCGCGTTAAATCCAAATCCCTGAACATCAGACAGGGCCCCGGCACCCATCATCCGGTAGTCTTCAGCGCCACCAATGGAACCCCGCTGATGGTGGAAGGGCAACAGAATAAGTGGCTGAACGTCCGCACCCAGACCGGTCAGGTCGGCTGGACAGCCGGCTGGCTGGTATCCCTCGATCGCTCGACCCCTCCGGATAGTTTCAGTACCACCAAGACCACAGCGACCACGAACATACCCGTCAAACAGAGTCCAACCCCGGCTGCCCCTCAGCAGGGGCGTACCGTGGAAGCCCGCTTGAAGCAGCTGAAGAACCTCTACGAGAACAATCTGATTACCGAAGAAGAGTACAAGGAAAAGCGCGACAAGGTTATCAGCGAACTTTAAGGGCCTCGGAAATTATGTATCGTCCCATAATGCGCAGGGTATCAGCTCAGATTCAAGGCGC
>JAAELC010000148.1 GCA_024227135.1 Gammaproteobacteria bacterium | reverse complement strand
GGGACGCTTTGCTGTGCGGTCCTACCATTCTATATAAAAGAGGGCAAAAATAGTCTGATGGGAGGCCCCACCCTAGCGCTCGGTCAGTGCCTCATTGACTGTCTTGGTGATGGGTTTGGTCAAATACGACATGACGGTATGGGTGCCCGTCTCAATCTCTACCGTGCCGGTCATGCCTGGCTGGATTTCAATCTCCAGATCCGGGTTGTCGGTGTTGTGTTGGGTCAACCCGTCATAATCAATGCTGATTTGCACCCGGTAGTAGGTGACCTCGCCCTGCGGGGTCTTCTCGGTCAAGGCATCAGGGCTGATGTATTTGACCTTCCCCGTCAGTGAGCCATACACGCTGTAGTCATAGGCATCGAGTTTGATTTGACAGGGCAAACCACTTCGAATGACCGCGATGTCGGCAGGTTTGAGTTTTGCCTCCACCACAAACTCTCCAGAAGTAGGTACTAGCTCCAAGATGATGTCTCCGGGGCGCACCCGCGCCCCGGGAGTAGTGATTTGAATGTTTTTCACCAAACCATCCGCAGGGGCTAGGATAATGGCGCGCTCATAAACGGACTTGCGGTCTGACAGGATGCTCTCCTGGGTGGAAAGCTCCTCTTCAGCTTTGGTCATGTCGGTTTGTGCGTCCTGGAAGAACTTGTTCTTCCTTGCCTGCAGTTGCCCGTTGATTTCCGCTGCCTGCCGCTCTAGTCGGATGATGTCCGCTTGCCCTACGTCACCGGTTTTGAGCAGTCCCTGATTGAGGGTTAACTC
Organism: Gammaproteobacteria bacterium; assembly: GCA_024227135.1. Classification (GTDB taxonomy): domain Bacteria; phylum Pseudomonadota; class Gammaproteobacteria; order Chromatiales; family Chromatiaceae; genus JAHEHQ01. The sequence continues at coordinate 6,834 of JAAELC010000148.1, read as the reverse complement.
CTTATTGACCAGTTGCAGGTTTTTGGTAAGTGATGCCAAGTCCGCATCCAGCGCCTCTTTGCGCCGCTGGTACAACTCAACCTGGTTACTCACAAATTGGGGGTAGTTCGCGAGGCTTTTGGGAAAGTTCAGCGGGCGGTCAAGCACCTCGGTGCGCAGCCGTACCAGTGTGGCCTGCAGGGCGGCGACCTTGCTTTGACTCTCGGTCAGTCCGGCTTCCACTTGCTGGTCGTCCATCCGAACCAGGATGTCTCCCTTTTTGACAATCTGCCCCTCTTGTACCAGCACCGCCTGGATAACACCGTCGATAGCGGCCTGTATCACCTGGGTACGGGCAATGGCAATGACCTGTCCCTGCGCCCTGGCGGTCTGGATGATTTTAAAGATACTGGCCCAGACTATCATGGCGACCAGTAGGGTGCAGATAGATCCTATGAGTATGAAGTTGTCCCGAAGGGGTCGGTTTTTCCTAATCATTGTGCTGCCTCCGGGGCGCGAACAGGGGGGTCATAGGGCGGTACTCACCGGGGTGGCACTGTTTATTGTGGTGCTGGGTTTGAGCAACTCACTGATGTGGCAATCCCTGACAATGCCCTGCCCCAAGCTGTTGACTACCACGATACGGTTCACCAGCTCCAGCAGTGCCGGTTTGTGAGTAACTAACACCACAGTGTGCTCAGGACGGATAACGGCCTTGAGGGCGTTGATGCACTTCCGCTCCGTCATGTCATCCATGGCTGCGGTGGGCTCATCAAGCAGCCACACTTCGGGCTTGGCGAGCAGTAGGCGGGTGAGCGTGACCAGTTGCTTTTGCCCCACCGACAGGCCGACACCTCCTTCGGTGATGTCCAGGTTCAACCCCTTGGGGTGGTTGGTTATCGCTGCATCCAGGCCTGTCATGCGGCAGGCATTCAGCACATCCTCCTCCGATATGCCGAACATGCCAAATAGCAAGTTGTCTCGCAGGGTGCCGGCAAACAGCCGCCCACTCTGGGGGCAGTAGCCGATGTGTTCGCTCAGGTGGTTGCGGGCGATGTGCTGGATATCCAGACCATCGAGCAGGACGCTGCCCCGCTCCGGTTTGTAAAGGCCAGCCAGCAGTTTCAACAGCGTGCTTTTGCCAGAGCCGATGGCACCAAGCACCCCCACCTTATCTCCTGCCTTGATGGTGAGGAGGGGGAGCCGCAGGGAGTTCTGCCGACCGGGATACGAGAAAACGATATCCGACAACCGAAACTCCCCTCGGATGCGTTCGGGGGTCAAGGCATTGGTGACCCCAAAGTTGTCCGTCTGCAGGGTGAACATGTTCTCAAGCTCGAGCAGCGCCGCCCGTGCATGGGCCCACTGCACCATCAACCCCGGCAGCGCGGCTATGGGCGCCAAGATACGACCGGAGAGGATGGAGCTTGCGATCAGGGCGCCCATGGTGAGATCGTGACCGGAGATGGCGATGTATGCCCCGACGCTGACTAGGGTGATATAGGAGGCCTGCTGCATGAAGGCGGCGAACGAGCCAGCAAGCTCACCGTAACGGCGTACTTGCATGGCGCTCTCGACACTGTTCTTCTCAAGGATGCTCCAGCGGGATGCGTGCAGCCAGCCGATACCGGACGCCTTGACCGACTCCGCGTTTTCAATGGTTTCGACCAGCAGACCCATCTTCTTGTTGGAGTAGTCGTTACCCGACTGTGCATGGGCGGCAATCTTTCGGCGGTAGAAGACCCCGACACAGAGCGAGATAATCAGGAACACAAAGGGCACCGCGGCGACGACGGGGCCTGCAAGCAGTAAAATTACCGCCAGAAACAAAAACGCGAAGGGGGTGTCGATAGCAAAGAACATGGTCGTGTTGGACATAAAGCCACGAATGGTCTCATAGCCCCTAACCTGAGATGACAGCGTCCCTACGCTGGCCGGAAACTGGTCCATGCGCACTTGCAGCAAGCGTTTGTAAATCTGGTCCGACAGCGACAGATCCATGGACTTGGTGGCGTACTCCAGGATGCCCTGACGCGAGAGCTTGATAACGAACTCGGTAAAGGCCGCCAGCAGCGTCCCTATCATCAGCACGATGAGGGTGGAGGCGTGCTCTGTCGGCAATACCCGGTCATACACCTGCATACTGTATAAAGAGCCAGCCAGTGCCAGTAGATTACCAAAGAAGGCCGCCACAGCTACCCAGGCGTACAGCCGCCGGTTTGACAGCAGCGCCTTGATAAAAAGTGCCCGGGCAGGTTTGGGGTCGTTGTACAACGTCTCGACATCCACCTGTGTGTAGACGGTGCCTTGTGGCAACCTCGCCAGGGTGTGAGCGCCCTGCGGAGTCTCCACCTTCCACTGGCCATCCGCGACCTTGCCCGAAATCACTCCCCACCCCAACCCGGGGATAAACGCCAGCAGGGGCAGCTTGGTTTCGTCCATTGAGTCGCGCCAGCGCGGGGGGGTCAGGCGCATCTCGATAAACAGATTGGTTATCACCGCGCGTTGCCGTTGAAACTGCTCTTGCTCCTGAACGGGACCGCCCTTTGGCTCGGCATCCGCTATCAGACGCGCCATCTGCCTGGCAGAAGGGCGAACCACTTGCGGATGCAGCATTTGGCACGCTTCTGCTACCCACTCAATCACCGGCATAAATGTTTTCATTATCACTGCGCCTTCTTCATCCATGCGTATTTGGCTGCATACAGGTCAATCCGGTAACGCAGCCCCAGTTGTTCGGCTTCGTTGTCGGCCACCGCAATATCGGCATCTGACAAATCCCTCGCCGCGTTCATCACATCAAGCCAACTGCGCTTGCCGGCAATGAACAGGCGTTCATAGGAGCTCAACACATTGGCCGCCGCCTGGGCGTTAAGTTTGGTATCTGCCTGGCGACTGATGGCCGAGACTAGGTTTTCATGGGTGCTGCGGATGTTGGCCAGCAACTCCTGCTCGGTGGCCTCGCGCTTGAAGCGCAGCGATTGCAACTGCGCCACTGCCGCTTGAGTATTGGAGTAGGCCGACAACCCTGCCCCGGGCTGCATCTGAATCCTGATACCAACTGAGGTGTCGTCATTGAGCTGATTGGTGCCGTGGTAGATATTGTGCGCAAGCACAAGTGACACATTGGGCATCATCACCGCCCGCTGCGCCCTGACCGAGGCTTCGGCCGAGGCGATGTCGTGGGTCAACCGGTTGAGGGTCGGGTTGTATTGCCGGGCGCGGGACACCACCTCTTCCACCGCCGGCGGCATCACCGGGTCAAAATCAAAGACAATGGACTGGCTATCGAGCGACAAGTTGGTGAGCTGCGACAATTGCGTCAGTGCCACTTGCCCATCGGCCTGCACCGATTTCAGCCGCCCTGCGGTGGTGGCCACCCGCGCCTCCAGCAGCGCCATGTCATTCTCCGGGGAGGCCCCAAATTTGACCCGGTGGATCATTCTGGTCTGGTACATCATCAGGCGTTGATTGAAGCGATGCAGCGTTTCCTGCCGAGCCCGGGACTGTACATAACGCCCGAAGTAGTCGATGATGGAGAGCGCCAGGGTGTACTGCTCCTCCGACACCGCCGCGATGGCTGACTCGGCATTGGCAGACGCCGCGTCCACGCCGGCATCAATGCGTCCACCGGCCCACAGTGGTTGTTGAAGGCTCAGTACGATTTCACTCCCCCCCTCCTGGTCGCTGTCAACCTGCACCGCAGGTGTTGGCAAATAACTCTGCCACGCGGCATTGCGCAATTGTTCGGCAGCCTCGACACCCGAGCGCCCCGAGGCAATCCGCACGTTCCCCTCGACCCCGGCCATCAGCAAGTCATCGAAGCGATACGGGGGCGACAAAGGCAACGGGGAAGAGGATGAAGATAAAGAAGAGGCCCCCGCGCCCTCTGAGGCGTCTGCAGACAGCACTGCCGCCGAAAACACCGTGCACAGTGCCAGGACGCAACATTCAGACCAGCCATGCCACTTGAAATATCCTTCGTGTCTTGTCATCGTCATTCATCCTGTGGCGGGTTGGTTATATGGCCGCAACACACCATCGGCGACGTTGCATCCACTACATCATTCGTATTCATTGCCGCGACCATCTCATCGCGCATGATCACCTCTCCGCACACCCCAGCAGCAAGCTCGGCCGGCCGAGTACTTACCGCCAACCCGGACGGCGCGTTGAGAAACACATAACATTTGCGACCGACCGTGTTCAAACACTGGCAGTCACCGTGTATTTTTCGGATTAACTTGCGGATATTAGACAGAGCCCCGGTCACGTCTACGTCACCCACCACTACAGTTGTCTTGATATATCGAGTGGATACCATGGCGTCACGCCGCGGGGTAAAATACAGCAGAATGTTGCGCGCTCGCGGGGTAAACCTGATGGCATGTTGCATGCCGTATTCCACCGCCCCCCCACAAGGTCAGAACGATAATGAAGTCTTTTTCATGAATGAGTTGCACTGATTGTTCATTCATCATTTATTCAACCAATCTTTACAAGCCTTTTAAAGGCATTACGCAGCTAAGAAAACCTGATTGACTTACATAAAATAAGGCACGGTCTGTTCGTGCTACCTCAACAGCAGGTGTAAATTCAAACACTCAACATCATAAAGACACCCAGCATTGCCACCTTGGTGCGATCTACATAAAATAGACTGACAAAACTACTGATAACGTAAAATTACGATATTTATCACAACCAAAAAATAAAGTTTAATCTTTCACCACTGTTGAACCCCCATTAAGGATAAGTCGGCAGCGGTGGTGTCACTGACCAATGATAGCAATCCTGTCAAACAAAAAAAATAATAATAATGTAATAAAAATATTATTTTGATGTAATTCGCAGAGCTCTGCGGTAGGATAAATGAAATGCCTATATGCTGAAATTCCCACGAGTACTTGTGTGTATGTTTGGCCAATATCAATGTATTTCTTTGACTGCTGTACTGCTTTTCACCCATCAAGTAAGTGAACGAAATGTCACGGATGACCTACGGTTGTCCTCATAACTCTACCTGATTACCCATGATTAGCAGTCAGTTACCACGTGCATATTCCGGTCGAAAATGAACACCTATTCCGGTTTAAAATGAACGCTGATTCCGGCTTGCGTGTACACCGATTCCGGACACCTCAGTGCACGTACTCTGATGTCAGATGAACCGTCCTGTTCCAACGTCTTGGATCCACAACTGCCGCGCTGCGCTTGGCTGCTGGCTTGTTCAGTGAGTCGAAAAGATGCCTCCCCTCAAAGCTCAGCTTCTGCTCGAAGAATCCCTGTCCGCATACTTTCCGGAAATGGTGTTCACAGATTCCGGAATCACTGTTCAACTTCACCGGAATACGCACCACGAACTATACTGATCTTACGTACAGTTATCGAGGTGCGAGATCATGGCCAAAAGCAAAATCCAATTCCAGAAAGGCTACAGCCTGTTTGAGTTTCTCAAGGACTATGGCACTGAGGCTCAGTGCGAAAACGCGCTGTTCACTTGGCGTTTTCCTAACGGCTTTGTCTGCCCTGAATGTGCCAACAAGACCTGTTGTCGCCTGAGAAGGCGGCCACGTGTGTGGCAATGCAATCACTGCCGTCACCAGATGTCATTGACTGGAAATACGATTTTCGCAAACACCAAGCTCCCACTGACCAAGTGGTTTCTGGCAATGCACCTGTTGTCACAAACCAAAACAGGCTTGTCAGCGATGGAGCTAAAGCGCCAGTTGGGCGTCAAATATGACACCGCCTGGATGCTCAAGCACAAGCTGCTGCAAGCCATGAAAGAGTCCGATGACAAGCAGCCCATCAGCGGCATCATTCAGCTCGATGATGTCTACTGGGGTGGCGAGCGCCGTGGTGGCAAACGGGGTCGGGGCGCGGCAGGCAAGACGCCGTTTGTGGCAGCAGTGGCCCTGAACAAGGAAGGACATCCAATCAAGATGCGGATGACGGTGGTCGATGGTTTCAAAACCAAGTCCGTTGCTGATTGGGCAAAACGGCATATTGCCAGTGGTAGCGCGGTGATATCCGATGGATTGGCCTGTTTCAAAGCGGTCAAGGAGGCCAATTGTGAGCACCTGGGTGTTGTCACCGGGGGCAACCTGGACTGGCTGGATCATCCGGCATTCAACTGGGTAAACACGATGATAGGAAATGTGAAAAACTCGCTGCGGGGCAGTTGCCATACGCTCGGAGCGAAGCATTTACCAAGGCATCTTGCGGAATACTGCTTCCGGTTTAATCATCGTTTTGACCTCAAGAGCATGTTGGTTGAATTGGGGCATGCAGTCGTGGCAAGCCCTCCGATGCCATATCGGCTCTTGAAGCTGGCTGAGGGTCATGGGTAATCAGGTAACTAAATGCTTGTTGAATTCCAGGGAAAGCCCCCTTAAGGGATGAGCCTGATATCTTTAACTCACGATGCTTATCTAAAACAGCAGTATCTATACTAAGTATCCCAATACGTTTCGCCTCCACAACTAATGAGGGCTCCCCGCCAATTTTTAGAACATAGTCAGAATAGCCAGAGTCATGCTGATTTTCACAAGAAAACTGTGTGAAAGACCAACCCAAACACTCGTTAAATATTCTGTTGATAATTTTTATTTTAGCATCTTCTTCGCTCTCGACCGAGGACATATCTGCCCTCACTTCGGCAAGTATTATTCTCAGTGTTTGTTCTGCCGCATCCACATTACCCATAACCCCCTCCCTTGCCTGCCTAATGTTCACAAACCGACTCCTAGTCCAAGCATCGCTTGCAGCCTAGTCTCTTATGCGTCTCTCTCAACCAAAGCTCTACCTCGACAAATACACCATGCCTTTTTGCTCCACGGGACTAGCCTGCGC
>JAAELC010000147.1 GCA_024227135.1 Gammaproteobacteria bacterium | reverse complement strand
TGCTGTTCGCATACGCCGCTGGAATTACCGATCACTCTTTGAATCGGGAAATTCCCCTGTAAATTCTCACCATCAATGGTGTACGTCACGCGGCCGGCGTAGCAACTGGAAAACCTCACACTGACGTTACCCACCGCAACAGTGGTCACTGCCTGGGGATCATCAAACTTGCCGCCCAGGGTTTCATACAGAATCAGGTTGGCCGTATCGCCACTGAAACTACCCTGTGCTGTAAACCAGCGCTGTTCAAATGGATGATCCGATTCAGAATCTGTATAGGTAAACCACGACAGGAACATGAACTGCTCCGAGTCCACTGCATCGATAAAAAGTCCCTGCCCGGATGTGACCGGGTCGAACCAGGCACCTGAATGCCCGGCATTGATATCGACGCCCTGGCTGACATCATCATTGGTAATCGTGCAGGTTGCCGACTCACCGGATTCCAACGTGATTGAATCTGCCGAGTCCTGGGTTCCGCCTGTGCATACCCAGTCACTACCCAGATAGTTCTCAGGCCCGCCACTTTCAGAAAGCGTATAAACCCCGGGAAGAAACTCATCCCCACTGGAAACCTGTGGGCCCCGTCCACTGAAACTGGAGGGACCCACCGCATTCAACACCCAGTTAGATGGCACCGCTATGCCGCCATTGTCATTGATGACGACCTTGCGCAGCGTCAGGCTGGGCTGACTGGGTGTGCACATGCTGGGCACTCCTGGCAGCCTGATATCATCTATGAAGAAATTGGTTATACCGTCTGATTGGCTAAACGTCTGGGAGAAAAATTCGAGTTTGTGTTCCAGGCCGTCGGCATAAGGC
>JAAELC010000146.1 GCA_024227135.1 Gammaproteobacteria bacterium | reverse complement strand
CCTCCTGCCAAGAATCACAATGCTCAGGATATAAAGAAGTAGGGTGCCAATGGCTGCCATGAATAGTCCGTTAATACCGATCATGACTGAAGAGCCCTCTGTACATCCGGGAATACAACCTTAATGGAGGCTTCCGATACATCTCTTGTTACTCCCCGATACACCCCGGAATAGGTGGTGAGAAAGAATTGTCGGGGTGCCAGGTTTAACAGTTCGGTGTGTTTGATCCGGGTTTCTTCTGTTTCGCGAATGGACAGTCCGCCACCAAGAGAGATGATCGGGCTATAGGTGCGTTTCTCACCAAGATGGGTGGAGACATATTTTGCGGTTTTTGTATCCGGTACCCGCATGAACAGCTTGGTGTTACAGTTATCAAGGATGGTGTTGGCTCTATCCTGGCCAATCTCTGAATAGAGCTGGCTGATGGACTGGCAGTATCCATGGATATAGATCCCGGCACCACCGGCCTTTGCAAAAAGATCCTCAATGCCGTGATAAAGAACTGATTGAGCTTCATCGATATGCAACGCTAAGGGTGGAGTAACCCGCTTATCGCTGGAATACCTGCGCCCGACAAAGGCCTGCAGCATGGAGATGAGCACTTTCCCTGCGGAGTAGGCCGCCCGCTTGGTCAGAAGTGAGCCAAGCTGGACCACTAGAATGACAGGTTTTTCTGCCTCCAGACGCTCAATAAATCGATCTTCTTCGGCACGGCCGATAATCTTGCCGATATTTCCAGAGGTCAGCTCGGTGAGGGCTACACGAAGGGAACTGCCCACCTTTGAGTTGAATTCTGCGGGGGTGACGAGGATTTTAGCCAGATCCCTT
>JAAELC010000145.1 GCA_024227135.1 Gammaproteobacteria bacterium | reverse complement strand
TGTCAGCGGCCGGTTTATCGCCGGAGGGCCTGTCCCCGGCGGGTTTAGTGCCGGTGGGCATATCAGCAGCCGGTTTCTCTCCGGTATGCCTGTCCCCGGGTTTGCCCCCTGCTGGTGGACTCTCCTGAGGGCGGCGATTGGTTGAACCCACCCCGGCAGTTCTTTCTTTGGAGGCAGTTCCCTCCGTTCTCTTCCCTGTGGATTCGCCTGGGGACGCTTTCTCTACCCTGTTGGCGGTAGAATCCCCTGTGCCTGCTTTGCCCCCGTTGGATTGGGCACCAGAGTCGCTGCTTTGACGGTTATTCTGGGGTGGATTTGTGGTTTCATTGTTCCCACCCTCACGCCCTCTGCGATTTCTACGGTTTCGATTACCTGAACGTGATCTGTTCCGCCCTGTCCGAGGGGGTTGTCCAGTAGAGGGCTGGGAATTGTCACCCGATGACGAATCCGCAGTGGACTCCTGGGTACGGCCGGTGCTGGCCTGGTTGTTTTGCTCGCCAGCAGTTTCCTGGTTCCTGGTGTCGTTGTTCGAACCTCCCTTGCGCCGGCGGCGGTTGCCACCTCGCCTGTTTCTTCTTGGGGCATTATCCTGGCGGGTGTTCTGATCTCCGGAATCAGCCTCTCTGTTTCCAGCGGCCTCAGCGTCGACTTTTCCAGCCTCTTCTCTCCTGGGCTGTCTTCTGGAGTCTTTCCGGGGCTGGGAATTGCCAGAAGGATTTGGCCGGTCGGTTCTGTTCTCATTCCTCGATCCACTGCTCCCGGATCGATTTCTCGAATCTCCCTGGGAAGAGTGGCGTCTACGTCCGCGCTGGTTGCCGGAGTCCTGGCGAGAGGAAGAGGACGGGGTTCTATCCTGTCGGTTTGGTTCTTCCGGCTTTTGGGGTTCCATTCGCTTGTCGGAGAACAGGGATCTCCAGATTCTCCGGATCAGCCCTTTTTCAGCCGTATCCTTTTTGGGGGGTTCCTGCTGACGGGTAGGTGCTGGCTTATTCGGAGTAATGCGGCTGACAGCAGGTTTTGCCACTTTGGCTTCCTGGGCCTTGAATGATTCTGCAGCCGGTTCTTCGGGTTCCGTGACCATTGAGTAACTGGCTGCGCTATCGCCATCCCCAGTCTGGTCTTGTTGCCTGATTCGCTCCAACTGATAGTTTGGGGTCTGCAGGTGAATATTAGGCACCAGTACTACGTCGAGAGATTGACGATGCTCGATTTCATGAATGGCCTGGCGTTTCTCATTGAGCAGGAACGTCGCAACGTCTACTGGTAGCTGTGCAATGATTTTGACGGTGTTGTCCTTCATCGCATTTTCTTCGATGATTCGCAGCACCGAGAGACCAAGGGATTCCACGTCCCTGATGAAACCATGTCCACTGCAGCGAGGGCAGACATGTTGACTGGATTCTCCGAGAGAAGGGCGCAGTCGCTGACGGGACATCTCGAGTAGTCCAAAACGGGTGATTCTTCCAACCTGTACTCTGGCCCGGTCTTGTTTGAGGGCGTCTTTGAGTCGGTTTTCCACTTCCCGTTGATTTCGAGTCGGCGTCATGTCGATGAAATCAATGACGAACAGACCGCCCATGTCCCGTAAGCGCAGTTGCCGGGCCACTTCATCGGCAGCTTCCAGGTTCGTATTGAGGGCGGTTTCTTCAATATCACTACCCCTGGTCGCCCTGGCAGAGTTGATATCGATTGAGGTGAGAGCCTCCGTATGATCGATCACGATGGCTCCACCGGAAGGCAGTCGCACCTCCCGCTGAAATGCTGATTCGATCTGGCTTTCGATCTGGTATCGGCTGAAGAGGGGGACTTCATCCTCATAATGGCGGATTTTACGCCGGTACTGGGGCATGACCTGCTCGATGAACTCACAGGCTTCGGTGTAGACACTCTGATGGTCAATCAGAATTTCCCCGATATCTGCCCGAAGATAGTCTCTGATCGAGCGGATAATGACGTTGCTTTCCTGATAAATCAGGAAGGGCCCCGGTTTTTCCTTGGCCGAAGTGTCTATTGCCTGCCACAATTGCAACAGGTAATCCAGGTCCCACTGCAGTTCCTCGGCGTTTTTTCCAACCCCAGCGGTGCGGACTATCAGACCCATTCCATCGGGGATCGTGAGGTTGCTCATGGCTTCCCGCAGATCACTTCTGTCCTGGCCCTCGATTCTTCGGGAAACTCCCCCGGCCCGGGGGTTGTTGGGCATCAGTACCAGATAACGGCCGGCAAGGGACATGAAGGTTGTCAGGGCTGCGCCCTTGTTGCCCCGCTCCTCTTTTTCCACCTGCACGACCAGTTCCTGGCCTTCCTTGATCGCATCTTTGATATTCACCCGGCCGCCACTCTGGAGCGAAGCCTTGGAAAAATAACTGCGGGAAATTTCTTTGAGAGGAAGGAACCCGTGTCTTTCGGATCCATACTCGACAAAGGCGGCTTCCAGGCTGGGCTCAACCCGTGTGACTCTGCCTTTGTATATATTGGCTTTTTTCTGTTCCCTGCCGGGGGATTCGATATCGAGATTGAACAGTTTCTGGCCATCCACAATAGCCACGCGCAACTCTTCCGGCTGAGTTGCATTAATCAGCATTCTTTTCATATATTTGACATCCCTGGGCGCACCATGACACCACAGGGGGCCATCCAGCAGATGGAATACCCTGCGCTGAAGTCGGTGTACATGCCAGTTCGGGCTACTGCAGGGGTTGCTTCACCCCTTCAATGGTAGTCCTCGAATAACAGGGTAGAGTATTTCTACCTGGTATACGGTAAGCGTTTTCGCTGTCTGGCCAATACCGACATGGGCGCACGTTTGTTTTTCAGGGTTACCTTGCTGCCAAGATAACTCCCTGGTTAATTTTCGATACCGGAAGCCCCATCATCAGGTCGTTGCACCACATGCATGCGCATTCCATGGTGTATCGGTCCTGGATCAGGAACTTTTCTCAGGTATCGTCGACACCGGCATCGCAGAAGACAGTCGGGTTATTGGGGTCACAGCGTGGGAACGGGTCAGTGATTTCTGAGTTTCACGAATAAGATGCGCATGGCTCGTCCATGCCACGGAGGGGTCGCCTGATGCGACAGCTCCTGTTTGCCCCCTGGAGCAGGGGTAAGGCGCATGCAGGCGCCGGGCAAAATTCGGTGAAACTCGCACCACTCTCCTGTTATCACGCAGCAGAAACAACCATTACCAGACCGCATTCCAGCTCAGCCGGAACCGGGTAAACATTCTGTATAAGCGGTGGGGGACAAACGGACTCTATGACCGTAGGTCAAAATTACCACCAACGGCAGAGTATAGCGCCCCAGGGCATTCGCATCAATCGAGCCGATAAGTGTGTATCATAGCAACCCATGTCAGAGTCCCAGAGTAACAAGCCCGCAGTCAGAATGATCGAGGTCGATGAAGAGGTCAAAGATCAGCGTATCGACAACTTTCTCATCAGCCAGCTGAAAGGTGTTCCCAGGAGTCTGGTTTACCGGATTGTCCGTCGGGGGGAAGTGAGGGTGAACAAAGGCCGGGTCAAAGCCGGCTATCGGCTGCAACCGGGAGATGTGGTTCGGATTCCACCCGTCAGAATGGCTGAGTCGGTTAGGTCCACCCCGAATAAGCGGTACATGGATCGCCTGAACCAGTCCGTTATCTTCGAGGATGAGCGGTTTCTGGTACTTAACAAACCCTCTGGGATGGCCGTGCACGGGGGGAGTGGAATCAGCCAGGGCGTCATCGAGACATTGCGAGCCGCACGGACGGAGAAGCAGCAGTTAGAACTGGTTCATCGTCTGGATCGGTATACATCCGGGTGTCTGTTGGTCTCGAAAAAGCGCAGTGCGCTGCGAATTCTGCATGAGATGTTGCGAGTGAATCAGGTGCAGAAGCGTTACCTGGCACTTCTGGGTGGTTCCTGGTCCCGTGACAGAATCGATGTTAAAGAACCTCTGTTGAAGAATACCCTGAAGAGCGGAGAACGAATGGTGCAGGTGGACTCCCGGGGGAAAAAAGCCCACACAGAGTTCAGAGTGCTGCAGCGATTTCAGGATTCCATGCTGGTTCAGGCAAGACTCATGACGGGTCGTACACACCAGATTCGGGTTCATAGCGCACACCTTGGAACTTCAATCCTTGGTGACGAAAAATATGGTGATGTACTGCTGAACAGAGAAATGCGAAGCCGGGGTCTGAAACGGTTGTTTCTCCATGCGGAATCACTGGAATTCTGCTGGCCCGGCGACGGGGAAAGCCGATACTTCAAGGCACCACTGGAACCTCAATTGAAAGCGCTGTTGGATCGTTTGAAGAAAGAATCTCAACAATGATCGGTGGAATCAGACTGCTGGTATTCGACTGGGACGGGACCCTGATGGATTCTGAGGCACGTATTTTGTCCTGTGTTAAGGGGGCGGCGGCGGATCTCAATCTTGATATTCCCACGGATGGCGCCATTAGGAACATTATTGGACTTGGGCTGAAGGAAGCGGTGTTGACCCTGTTCCCCCAACTGGATACTTCCGGTGTGGATGGGGTGGTCTCCGGTTACCGGCGTTACTATCTGGACACGGATAAAACCCCATCCGAGCTTTTTGCGGATACTCGTGGAGTGCTGCAGGAGCTCTCCCACCGTGGCTATCTGCTTGCCGTGGCTACGGGCAAGGGCCGGCGGGGCTTGGATCAGGTGTTGGATGCTACGGATCTAAGGGCCGTTTTTCACACCACCCGATGTGCAGACGAGGCATACTCCAAACCACATCCGGAGATGCTGTTACAGATTCTTGACGAACTCGGAGTCGAAGCGCCTGAGGCGATTATGATCGGAGATACCGAATATGACCTGCTGATGGCCACAAATGCAGGGGTTCCGAGTATCGGAGTCAGTTACGGTGCCCATGAACGGGAGCGGTTGGATTCCTGTGAGCCTCTTGCGGTTCTGGATGAAATAAAGGATTTAGTCAACTGGCTGGATCAGAATATCCATCCCACTGAGGTTTGGAAAGTACAGGGCTGAACAATCATCAGGGAGGACCTGAGCGCCCAATCCGATGGGTCGTTTTCGTCTGGACACGATCTTGTTCAACGGCTGTACCCCTGGCGAAACCGACGATGGAGTCTGGGTTTAAGTAGTTGCAGGCAGGTTAACGGTGGGCAATTTGACTCAATCAGGGGGTTCCCCGTGCATCTCCCAGGTAGCCATCAGGAAGCAGCAGTACCCCATAATCCCTTGATGGGATACCGGTCCGGGTCTCCCTCAGGATTGTAGGCAGCGTTCCGATATACAGCTGAAGGCTGGCAGACAAGCGTGCCAGATTTTGCCAGCCCGACGTGGAATGCTGTTCATGGATTAACTTTTTGGAATCAATTCAAGCAATGAATGAAAAAGACGAGTTGGAAAAAGAGACCGATAATCGGGAGCCGGGAAAATGGGAGCGGGAACTGGTCCGGAAGCTAGCTTTTTCATCTCTGAACGAACAGCGACGGGCTCGCCGTTGGGGGATTTTCTTTAAGTTTCTTACCTTTTCCTACCTGCTCGCTTTACTGGTCATCTGGATGCCGGATGTTTTTCCTGATGCAAGCTTGACGCCCAGTAGCGAGCATACAGCCGTTGTAGAACTGAAAGGGGTGATCAGTGCTGAAACGGACGCCAGCGCGGATAATGTCATCAGCAGCCTCCGAAACGCCTTTGAAGACTCCAATACCAAGGGCGTCATACTGCGTATCAACAGTCCCGGTGGCAGCCCGGTGCAGTCCGGCTACATCAATGATGAGATAGGGCGATTACGGGAGAAATATCCGGATATCCCTTTCTACGCCGTAGTGACGGATATCTGTGCCTCCGGGGGGTATTACATAGCGGTGGCAGCGGACAAGATCTACGTCGATAAAGCCAGTATCGTCGGGTCTATCGGCGTATTGATGAACGGGTTCGGGTTCGTGGAAGGAATGGAAAAACTCGGTGTGGAGCGTCGTTTGCTGACCTCAGGTGCCCATAAGGGGATCATGGACCCCTTTTCTCCCGTGGATAAGTTTGATCAGGCCCATATGCAGGCATTACTGAGTCGAATACACCAGCAGTTTATCGATGCGGTCAAAGAAGGTCGGGGCGAGCGTCTCAAGCAGGATGATCAAATTTTCAGCGGTCTTTTCTGGACCGGCGAGGAGAGTATCAAACTGGGACTGGCAGACGAACTGGGCAGTAGCAGCTATGTGGCAAGAGAAGTCATTGGCGCCGAAGAGATCGTGGAATTCAGTACCAAGAAGGATTTGCTGGAGCGCTTTGCCAAACGGGTGGGTGCGGGCGTGGCAGCCAGCCTGTCCACGATGTGGGGGATTCAGGGCGGATATCAGTTCCGGTGACGAACAAGAGTAACCGCCTGAAAGAGGGGGTTGCATAAAAGGGATTATATTCTTAGTATTTCAAGCCTAAGACGTGTTTTATATGTGTTGCCGTTCCTTCACCAGTCATCAAGGAAGATACCAAAGGAATAAAAAATGCCCTATTCGGTCGACAGGGAGGTCGCCGATACCGGAGCTGTTGCTCTGGCTATCGTGGCCAGGCTTCAGGGGTTGGCGGCTGACCCCGATAATATTCGCCATCAGCATGCCCGTTCAGGGCGCTTACTGTCTGATCGGCAATTGCTGCGTGCCGCAGCCACCCTTGGATTCAAAGCTGGTTTGCTGGACAGCGATGGCTCCAGGCTGGGTAACACACCCCTTCCCGCAATGGCCCGGCACCGGGATGGACACTGGTTTGTCATCGCAGCATTGTCCGCCGGCAAGCTACTCATCCATGATCCCCTGGAAGGTCGACCGCTCGAGTTGCCACAAAAGATGGTGATGGAGGCCTGGACCGGCAAGCTGCTGATCCTGGTACCGCGACCCTTTGCTGCGGCTCGGCAACGGTTCGATGTTTCCTGGTTTATTCCCAGTCTGGTCAAGTACCGCCACCTGTTTGCCGAAGTTCTGGTGGCTTCCTGCTTCATTCAATTGCTGGCACTGCTTACTCCACTGTTTTTTCAGGTGATTATGGATAAGGTGCTGGTGCACCGGGGTTATACGACCCTGGATGTGCTGGCTTTCGGCCTGCTACTGGTAGCGTTGTTCGAAGTACTGCTGTCGGGATTGCGGACCTACTTATTCAGCCACACCACCAATCGAATCGATGTGGAGCTGGGAGCCCGCTTGTTTCGGCACCTGCTGGCACTTCCGTTGAGCTATTTTGAAGCACGCCGGGTGGGGGACAGTGTGGCGCGGATACGGGAGCTGGATCGAATAAGGGAATTTCTCACCGGCTCGGCGTTGACGCTGGTGATCGATTTGTCCTTTACCCTGCTTTTTCTGGTCGTCATGTACTGGTACAGCCCGATACTCACCTGGATAGTTATAGGAACCATCCCCGTCTATGTCCTGCTCTCAATGGTGATTACTCCGTTGTTGCGCCAGCGCCTCAATAGCCGGTTTGAACGGGGTGCAGTGAATCAGGCTTTTCTGGTCGAGACCGTGTCGGGAATCCGAACTCTGAAGTCCCTGGCGGCCGAGCCGCGCATGCAGCAGCGATGGGAGGATCAACTTGCCAACTATGTGGCGGCAGATTTCCGCGCCAGGAATCTCAGTAATATCGCCGGTCAGAGTGCTTCCCTGATCAACAAGATCATGATGCTGGGGATACTCTGGCAGGGGGCTCATCTGGTGATTGCGGGTGAGCTGACGGTTGGGCAGTTCATTGCATTCAATATGCTGGCGCAGCGAGTCAGCGGGCCGGTATTGAAGATCGTTCAACTCTGGCAGGATTTCCAGCAAGCCGGGCTCTCCATTCGGCGTCTGGGGGATATCCTCAACGTCAGGCCGGAGCCGGGGTACAGGGCGGGTCGCGGTTCCCTCCCGGAATTGCAGGGAAGGGTTACTTTCGATCATGTGTATTTTCGCTATCAGGCGAATGGCAGAGAGGTGCTGAGGGGATTGTCACTGGATGTCAGGCCTGGGGAGATCATTGGTATCGTGGGCAGCTCCGGTTCCGGGAAAAGTACTTTGACTAAGCTGATACAGCGGTTGTATGTACCGGAATCGGGACGTGTGCTGGTAGATGGAGTGGATCTTTCCGGAGTTGATAGTACCTGGTTACGCCGGTGCATCGGGGCGGTGCTTCAGGAAAATGAACTGTTTCTCGGGAGTATCCGGGACAATATCGCTTTCTGCGATATGGGTGCCCCGATGGAAAGCGTGGAACGGGCAGCCCGGCTGGCGGGAGCCCACGAATTTATCCTCCAGTTGCAGGAGGGTTACGATACTCAGGTGGGTGAACAGGGGGTCAATCTTTCCGGAGGACAGCGGCAGCGGATCTCCATTGCACGTGCGCTGATGGGAGATCCCCGAATTTTGATATTTGATGAAGCAACAAGTGCCCTCGATTATCATTCTGAGCGGTTGATTCAGGATAACATGAGCCGGATTGCTGACGGGCGAACCCTCTTTATAATCGCCCACCGGTTGAGCAGCGTTCGCCATGCAGACCGGATCGTCGTCTTGGAGAATGGTTGTATCGTGGAACAGGGCAGCCATGAAGGGTTGTTACGGGAGAAAGGCCGATATGCCGACCTGCACGCCTATCAGCAGGGTGGCCCGGTGCGAGGCGAAGTGTCATGAGTGGGCACTTGTCGGTTTTCAGGGCCGCCTGGGCCCGGCGGAAGGATCTGGAGTGTAACGGGTCGTCGAGACCGGAGCAGGCATTCCTGCCAGCGGCATTGGAAATTCAGGAGCGTCCACCGTCCCCCTTGGGTCGTCTGTTGGTGCGGATGTTGGTGGCATTGGTGATTTCCGCTATTTTATGGGCCGTGCTCGGTCGATCGGATGTGGTGGCGGTGGCAAGCGGCAGCATCATACCCAGCGGTAAGAGCAAGCAGATCCAGCCACTGGCCATGGGCCAGATTCGAGCCATTCACGTGGGTGAAGGTCACCGGGTTGATAGAGGGGATCTGCTGCTCGAACTGGATCCGACGGAATCTGTTGCGGAACTCGCCGATATTGAGGAGCGGCTCGAGACGATGAAGGCCGACGGGCTACGCCTGGAAGCCTTGGTGAAGGGTATTTCCCAATGGAGTGAACAGGCTGAGTCACCCGTATTTCCGAAGGCGATAACCCCTGAGCGGGTCGAAATACAAAGGCGTCTGTTTATTCAGCAATGGAACGAGTATGTGACCCGACAGAAGACGCTGCAGTTTCGACTTGGGAAACAGCGGCTCGAGGTTGATGTCATCAGAAACCGTATTGGGAAGCTGGAAGGGGTGCTTCCGCTGATCAGTCGCAGAGTGGCCGACCTGGATCGACTCCTCCAACGTAAAATGGTGCCGGAGCATCAGTTTCTGGAACTGGAGCAGGAACGGGTGACCAGTGCCCATGATCTGCTTGCCGAAAATAACCGGCTGCTGATCGCCGAAACGGTGGTTCGTGAAACCCAGTCTGAACTGGAGAGGCACAAACATTCCCAAGGCCGGGAGTGGCTGGTGGAGTTGACCGGTATACAACGGGAATGCCGACACCTGGAGCAGGAACGGGTCAAGGCCAGGCGACATAGCGAGGAGAGATATTTAAGGGCTCCGGTAGATGGTACCGTACAGCAACTGGCCGTTCATACTGTTGGCGGCGTGGTCACACCCGCGCAGACCCTGATGAAGATCGTACCTCATCAGGCAGCGATGGAAATTGAGGCGCTCTTACCTAACCGTGACAAGGGTTTCGTCAGAGTTGGTCAGGTTGCGGAGATCAAGGTTGAGACATTTCCTTTTACCCGCTATGGCACACTGCAGGCGGAAATTACAAGGTTGTCCAGGGACGCGGTTGAGGACAGTGACCTGGGGCTGGTCTATGTTCTGGGGCTGAAAATACAAGAGTCCCGCTTGAGTCTCGGTGATGCCACCGTTGAGTTGTCGCCGGGGATGATCGTCAGTGTAGAGATAAAAACCGGCACCCGGCGGTTGATCGAGTATTTTCTTTCACCACTTCTTCGGTATCGGGATGAGAGTTTGAGGGAGCGATGAGCAGCTCCGGAACATTTTCTCCAGGCCGGGCGTATATAATTGATCTGCGTATTGTGTGCAGCCCGGTTTAATTCGATGAAGGTAATTAGCGTATGTCAAATATCCTGATTGTTCTGATCTTTGTGCTTATCGTTGCGGGTGCCATATTTTATGAAAAGCGGCGGGGGGATGACATGGAAACGGTAGCCGGGCGGCTGGGTTTTACGTTCCATGGGGGGCAGCATCGATTGCCTGGAGAACTGGACGAAGCCGGTTTCGATTTGTTCACCCAGGGTCCCCCCAATATCAAGAACAGAATGGTCGGGCGGCGTGGCGAGAGGGAGGTGACTCTGTTTGACTTTCACTACAAAGCTTTATCCAGCGGGGAAGGGCAACGCGGGTTCCAGGTGGCCGATGACCATGACAGCATCGAGCGACGAAGTCAGGGTGTGGTCTGGTTCAGGTCCCAAAGTAAACTGCCCGATTTTGACCTGAGCCCCAAACGCATTCACATGCGCAATGTGGGTTCAAGATTCGGATTGGGTCAGGTGACGTTCGACGGGGCGTCCGGATTCAACCAGGAGTACAATCTGCTGGCCAGGGACGCGCAGAAAATGCGTACACTGTTTACCGATCAGGTCATGACCTTTCTGGCTGATCATCCTGGCATCGTCCTGGAGTCCCGGGGCCAGGATGTGCTTTTCTATCGATTCGAGAAACTCCCCAAACCCCGGGATATCCCTCGTTTCCTGGAAGAGGGGGAGACGTTACTCGATCTACTCCAGCAGGTTTTTTCGGGATCAGGCTCCAGTCAGCAGACTTGAGCACCCATCAGTGAGCGGGCGGTACAGGGTGTAATCCGGATTCATCACAGGAGCAGCGGATCCGGCTCAAATTCCAGGGTACGAAAATAGTCATCCAGGGACTCGGCTCGTCTTATCAGTTCCACCGTACCGTCTGATTTCAACAACAGCTCCTTGGGTCTGAGCTTGCCGTTATAAGTAAAGCCCATGGCATGTCCGTGGGCGCCGGTATCGTGAATGATCAGAATATCCCCGTCCTCAATGGCAGGCAGGGATCGCTGAATCGCAAACTTATCGTTGTTTTCGCACAGGGATCCCACCACGTCCACGGTTTCGTTTTCGCCCTGTTCATCCCCTTTGCCATTGACGGTGATATGATGATAAGCACCGTACATACCTGGACGCATGAGTGCGGACATGCACGAATCCACTCCGATGTAGGTACGATAAATATCTTTTCGGTTGATGGCGCTGGTCACCAGGACTCCGTGAGGACCCGTCATGTAACGACCGCTTTCCATGTAGAGTTTGGGAGCATATCCGTTGCGATCCCGAAATCTTCGGAATACGGCATCCATGCCGTCTGCCATGGCAGTAATGTCCAGGGTGTTCTCACCGGGTTGGTAGGGTATCCCCAGCCCCCCGCCGATGTTGATGAATTCGAAAGCAATCCCTAGTTCACTTGCGATCGATTCAACCAGGTCCAGCAGCATCTCCGCGGTTTCCACCATATAGGACTGATCCCTTTCGTTGGAAACGAGCATGGTGTGCAGACCGAATCGTGATGCACCTCTGTCCCTGGCCCCACGATATCCCTCCAGCAGCTGGTCGTGTGAAACCCCGTATTTGGACTCCACGGGATTGCCGATAATGTGGTTACCGGTTCGTCTCGGTCCGGGATTGTATCGGAAGCAGACCAGTTCAGGCATCCGGGGGACTTTGGGGATGAGAGAGATATCATCCAGGTTGAGAATACAGCCTCCTGCCTCCGCGGCCACCTGGAATTCGTTGACACTGGTGTTGGTGGACGTGAACATGATGTCTTCGGGTTGTGCACCGAGTTGTCGACTGAGCCGGAGTTCCGCGATGGAACTGCAGTCGAAGCCAAATCCCATGGATTGCATAATCTGCAGTATACGGGGATTGGGCAGGGCCTTGACCGCGAAGTATTCCCGGAAACCGTCGAATGCACTGAACGCGCTTTTCAATGCTTCTCCTGTTGCCCTGATTCCCGTCTCGTCATAGATATGGAAAGGGGTACCGTAGTGCTCCACGATGGGTTGGAGATGAGGGGTGAGACGTGCTTCGAAGTCATTGGACTGGGGCATAAGTAATACCTGCAAAGGCCTGGTGGTGGGTTCCTGATTTCAGTTTTCGAACAGTCATCTAGTTCAGATTGGTGGTGTGTTGCATGTCATTCATGGATCTGTATCGGGGCTGTCATGTGTCTTCCCCTGTGCCTCAGATATACGGTGCCGGAAACAGCATCGAATGGTCGGTTCCCGTCCTTTGGTCACATGACCAGATACTGGCTGGGTGACCCGAATACAAGTCCAGGGAAAACAGGGGAATTGCTTGAGCAGAACGCCTGGAAAACTGTTGTCATGCCGGTGAAGCCGGGAATCCAGAAGGTGCTGTAATCAGACTTTCTGGATTCCAGGTTTCTATCTCGTGGCACGGGAAATCAAGGGCATTCCAGCTTCAGTACCTGCTATCGTTGGCATTAAGCTGTTCCGCATTCTCTAACCGCGGGATGATCTACAGGCTGCGACTGATCCTCGACATGGCCTCTTCGACCTTTTCGAAGCTGTTGAAGGCGCTGATCCGGATATATCCCTCACCACATTTTCCGAAGCCGGCCCCCGGAGTACAGACCACAGCAGCCTTGTTCAGGAGCAGATCGAAGAACTCCCAGGAATCGCTTTTGCCGTCGATCCAGATGTAAGGGGAATTTCTGCCGCCGATGCACTCGTAACCCAGTTGCTCCATCTGTTCCCGGATGTACCTGGCGTTGTTGAGGTAGTAGGTGATCAATTCCCTTATCTGGGCTTTTCCTTCCGGGCTGTAGGTCGCTTCGGCGGCCCGTTGTACCGGGTACGATACGCTGTTGAACTTGGTGGTATGACGGCGGTTCCACAGATCGTGCACCGAAACTTCCTCACCGGAAGCGGTATAGGCCATACAGTCTTTGGGTACCACGGTGTAAGCGCAACGGGTGCCGGTAAATCCGGCGGTCTTGGAGAAACTGCGAAACTCGATGGCTACTTTCCTCGCACCCTCGACTTCGTAGATGGATCGGGGCAGGTCAGGATCCTGAACGAAAGCCTCGTAAGCCGCATCATAGAGAATGAGTGCTTTGTTATCGAGGGCATAATCCACCCATTGCTTCAGTTGTGCCTTGGTGGCCATGGCCCCGGTCGGGTTATTGGGAAAGCACAGGTAGATCAAATCCACCGATTGCTCTGGCGGTTCGGGTATAAAACCGTTCTCCTTGTTTCCGTCCAGGTAGACCAGACCCTGGTAACGGCCGTCCTCAGCGCCGCCGGTGCGGCCAGCCATCACGTTGGTATCCACGTAAACAGGATAGACCGGGTCGGGAATAGCAACAGTGATATTGGTTGAGAATATCTCCTGAAAGTTACCGGAGTCGCATTTAGCGCCATCGCTGACGAAAATCTCTCCCGACTCGATAGCACAGCCTCGCGCCTGGAAATCCTCGGTGGCTATCGCTTCACGGAGAAAGTCGTAGCCCTGCTCAGGGCCATAGCCATGAAAGCTGCTGTCGGTGGCCATCTCGTCGATGGCCTTGTGAAGGGCGTCGATGCAGGCAGCCGGCAGGGCACGGGTCACGTCGCCAATTCCCAGTTTGATCAGCGTCTCGTCCGGATGGGCCTGTTGATGGGAATTTACTCGCTTCGCGATGTCCGAAAAGAGATAGGATGCTTGGAGTTTCAGAAAGTTTTCGTTGATTTTTATCATGATGCGCCTGGGCTGAACGGGTCCTTCGATCTATTGGGAAAAACGGCCAATATTATACAGGGAATGATATCCCCGGGTCAGAACATTCTGGGTTTTCACCGGGCCGGTGTATTGTACCAGTCCGGGTGGTGGTCTATTGGCGGGTTAGTCGGGTTATCCGCTGTCCGGGTGCAGGCCTGGTCTGCTTAGCGCTCCAGGGTCAGTGATGCCCAATAGCTGACCCATTCCGCCCCGGCACGGGGGTATTCCACCATGTGAACAGCCTTGATAAGCCATTTCCCCGGACCGTCGAGAAGCACCACTGCCTTCCCGTCACGGGTGGTGACCGGAGACGGGGGGCGGGAGATTCCCTGCCGGATTGCAAAAACCTTGATTCCATCAACAGGTTGGCCTTGGAACAGCACCTCCACGGGCAGTTCGGGGTCGTTATCCGGGCCATAGGGATCTTTCAGGGGTGCAATTTCCAGTGGTAATCCAAATCGATGATCAAAAACCGCCGGTGCCATGCCGTTTTCGTCGCGGATAAGGGTCTTGGCGCAACGGACGAAGAACTCCCTGGCATCTATATCTGAGAGTCCCCGGACATCCAGGTCGGGCAGTATGTAGTCCAGTCCCTCTTCCTTGAGGTAACTTCTGAAAGTGTCTGGTTTTAGTTCGACGAAATAACCGTGGCTTCGATACGCAACCGCGAGGCCATTTCTCCCCCGGTTGGTTATACGGGCTGCCGGGTCATCCCCGGTTTCGCCTCGATTGACCGCTCATCCAGTGAGTCATAGAGTCGAAAGGAATGGGCCAGTTCCCCGATATAGGGAACACTGCCACCCTTAAAACGCGGCCCCTGCTCTGGCAGGTCACGGCGTTCACGTTTGCCCATACCATTACGCTGAGGCTTTCCATGTACGGCATCATCCAGTTATCGCCAGCGCTGGTGGAGCCCCTCATCGTCGCATCAATTGTGTACGTCGGTGTGGAAAACATCGTCTCCGGTGTCTTGCGTAATTGGCGAATTCTGCTCGTTTTTCTCTTTGGTCTGTTGCACGGTATGGGGTTCGCCGGGGTACTCAACGAGCTTGGGTTGCCGGAGGGGGAGTTCGTGACGGCGCTGAAATCCTGCGCATTGTGGGACGATACATAATTTCCGAGGCCCTTACTGGTTGAATAAAGCGGAGTAGCGATCTTCTCTTAATTGTATCGCAGTTGGGAATGCCGTAGAGGGTGGTCACTTTACTTACGGGTCCGGGGCAGGGTTGTGTTCATCAGTACCCGCGATAATACCACGAATTGTCCCAGTAAACGGCTGGGTTTCTCAAGTACAGCTGTTTTTTTCTCTCTTCCCTCTGGGCCTGGGTTGTCAGTTGATGCCATCGCGACAGTTCGTCCAGATTGCGGCGATACGCCTCTCCCCAGGGGTCAACCCGTTTTCGGTGTTCTTCCGCCGCCTCTTGTGCCGCTTTGCGCCGAGCTTCCATCGCACTCAACCGTTGGGCGCGAACGGCCTCCAGGTAGCTTTGGTATCGATCGATATCAGTGTTGGCCTGGGTTTCGGGTCTTGCTTTGTCGGCTGCTTGGACACCCTGGCAAATCGTGAACAGCGTCAGCACGATCAATACGAGCCAGGTGCGCATTTCATTCTCCTCCCGATCCGAGCCAGGGTGATAAGTAAGAGCACTGCTTTGATGGAAACGGATTCACCGATGTCCCCTGTCAGCTGGGGTGACTGCCGATTCCCTCCACCTGAAGATAACCACCAATAACTGAAATTACAGTTATCGCTAATTTACTAAATAATTGATGTATATCGTTTGATCTGGATCAAATCGGGTTGAGACAATTACCCGGTGGTGGAGTCCCGGGAGGCAGAATCGTCCAGTCGCTTGAAGATGCCTTCTTTCAGACAATCCCATTGGGATGGTTCGGAGAGGGGAAGATTGCTCAGATCTGTGATGAAGAAGGTATCCTGGGCCTCGGCCCCGATAGTGGCAATTTTAGCTTTGATGAGGCGCACACCGCAGTCTCTGAAGGCGTAGCCGACCTGGGACAAAAGGCCAGGGCGATCATCCGCTACCAGTTTCATAATCGTGCGCTGGTTGGCTTCATCGGTTCCGAAATCGATTCTTGTGGGTGTGGAGAAGTGTTTCAATTGCCGGGGTACACGACGTGACACCCCAGGGTCCAGGGCGTGGGGATCCTGCAGGGCCTTATGAAGTGTTGTTTGAATCCTGTCTTTCCTGCTGGAGTCTTCTACCATCCCGCCATCCTGTTCCAGTACCAGGTAGCTGTTCAGGGTGTATCCCGTATCTGCGGTCTCGAGGCGGGCGCCGACGATGTTCAGACCAAGCTGGTCCAGCAGACTGGTGGTGAAAGCAAAGAGGTTGTCCCGGTCCTCTCCGTAGTGAAATATTTCGGTGCCACCTCGGGTGGCGGATTTGCGGACAAGGACCAGAGGCAGGTCTTCAGGATTGGCCCCGGTGACTATTTTGGTCTGCCAGGCGATCTCTTCCCAGGTGTGATAAAGAAAATAGTCCAGGCTCAGGGATAGCCAGTGTCTGTTCGCCTGATCGGCTTCGATCCCTTCGGAAACCAGAAAATGCCTGGCTCCAGCCTGTTTGTTCTGCACAATTTCGTCCCTGTGCTGGGGATTCTCCAGACCTCGCAACAGGGCCTGTTTACTGGCGTGATAGAGTTCCCTCAGCAGCAAATTTTTCCAGTTATTCCACTTTTTCGGATCGGTGGCACGAATATCGGCCACGGTCAGAAGATAGAGATAATCGAGCCTGGTCAGGCTTCCCATGGCTTCTGAAAAGTCCCTGATCACTTCCGGGTCACTGATATCTTTTCGCTGTGCCGTTTTGGAGAACAACAGATGATTCTCAACCAGCCAGGCAACCAGATTGCTGTCATAATCACCGAGTTCGTGGTGTTGGCAGAATTTGCGGGCATGCTCTGCGCCAAGGGTGGAATGGTTGCCGCCCCGGCCTTTCGCAATATCATGAAACAGGGCGGCGAGGAAGATCAGCTCGGGTTTAGGCAGCCGTTCCATCACATCGTTGCACAGCGGAAACTCGTTGCGGTGCTTGTCAATCATGAAACGGCGCAGATTACAAATGACGAAAAGTGTATGCTCATCAACGGTATAGACGTGGAAGAGGTCGTACTGCATGCGTCCCACGATGTGATAGAAAGCGGGGATATACCTTGACAGGATGCCGTAACGATTCATCCTGCGCAGTTCGTGAGTGATTCCCCGGGGTTGACGAAGAATCTCCATGAAAAGACTGCGCGCCTGAAGGCTGGCGCGAAAATTGTCATCGATGAGGTGGCGGTGGCTGCGAATAAGGCGAATCGTGCTGGCTCGAACACCATGCAGTTCCGGATGCTGTTCCATGATCAGAAACAGCTCGAGCATGGCCAGCGGCGTGTTGGCAAACACCCGGGAGTTTACGACCTCCAGGTAGCCGCTGCGGGAATGAAAGCGGCTGTTGATCTGTTTTGGAGGGTCAAGGTGGTATTTCAGAACGATGACTTCTTCGAAGAGCTGCAGCAGCATTTCGTTCATACGGCTTATACGAATGGCCGTCTGGTAGTATTGCTGCATGAATTTTTCGATACCGAGTCCTTCGGCATCATCTTCGAAGCCAAATTGTTCCGCCAGGGTCTTCTGGTAGTCGAAAAGTATCCGATCTTCCCGCCTGCCGGTCAGCTGATGCAGTGCAAACCGAATTTTCCAGAGCAGTTGCTGGCTGGCATCCAGGTCCTCGAATTCCTGCTTTGTGAGAAAACCATGGGATACCAGGTCGTGCATGGTATCTGCGTCGAAGTGCCGTTTCGCCACCCAGACTACCGTCTGTATATCCCGCAATCCTCCCGGTGATTCTTTGATGTTGGGTTCCAGGTTGCTGACCGTGTCGTCATATTTCAGATAGCGGGCTTTTTGCTCCTCGCGCTTGGCTTTGAAGAACTGGTCGCTTGGCCACAGGTTTTTCGGGCCGATGACGAACCGCAGAGATTCGTGCAGGGATTCGGGGCCGGCAAGCAGGCGGGACTCCATGAGATTGGTGGCGACAGTGATATCCCGCTTCGCTTCACAGACACACTCGTCGAGGGTCCTGACACTGTGACCCACTTCGAGTCCGATATCCCAGAAGAATGTCAGTAGATCCGAAAGCGCTTCAAGGAGTCCGCTCTGGTCCGAGGAATTCATCAGTTTATCCTGGATCCCGGATCCCAGCAGCAGCATCAGGTCGATATCGGATGCGGGGTGCAGCTCCCCGCGACCATAGCCTCCCACAGCGATCAATGCCACATCTTCATCTTGCGGCACCGTCAGTTTCCACGCATGAACAAGCAGTGTATCGATCAGCGAGCTTCGAAGTGTTACCAGGTCTTTGACAGGGTGGCCCTGTTCGAACAGATGACCGAGGGTTTGGTTAACCCTTTTCACCGTATCCCTGAACAATGGCAGAGGATCCTGCCCCGCCGCCAATGCCTGCTCGAGGTGGTTGTAATCGATAATCGGTCGTTGGAGTTCCATAACGGTGTTCAATGGAGTATCGGCAGCACTTTTTCCTCGTTCGTTCTCAGGGTTAGTACTTCGTAGCCCGAGTCGGTAACCAGCAGGGTGTGCTCCCATTGGGCGGAAAGACTGCGGTCTTTGGTGACCACGGTCCAATGATCCGAAAGCAGTTTAACTTGTCGTCTTCCCGCATTGACCATGGGTTCGATAGTGAAGCACATGCCCGGCTGCAGCTGAATACCGGTACCAGGGGCTCCGTAGTGCAAAACTTGTGGGTCCTCGTGAAACTCCCTGCCGATTCCGTGACCACAGTACTCACGCACCACCGAGTAGTTGCGGGATTCCACATGGAGCTGGATCTTATGGCCGATATCCCCAAGATAGGCCCCCGGTTTCACCTGCTCGATGCCCAGCCAAAGTGCCTCCAGGGTAATCCGGGACAACCGGCGCGCCAGAATAGAGGGTTCGCCGACCATGAACATACGGCTGGTATCGCCATGGAAACCTTCTTTGATCACGGTGATATCGATATTCACGATATCACCGTTTTTTAGTTTTTTAGGGCCGGGAATACCGTGGCAGACCTGGTGATTTACCGATGTACAGATCGATTTTGGGAATCCACGGTAATTTAATGGAGCAGGGGTCGCGTTCTGAACCTGGGTGATGTAGTCGTGGCAAATCTGATCCAGCTCATCGGTGGTTACCCCCGGCTTCACGTAGGGGACGATCATGTTGAGAACTTCTGCGGCCAGACGGCCAGCGTGGCGCATCATCTCAATCTCAGCTGGGGTTTTTACGATGACGCTCATTTTGGTGGTTTTCCTGGGGAATGGCCGGAGAAAGTGTCCGAAACGGGTGTGGATATTTGTGACTGTAACCCTGATATGTTATAAAACGCGACCCGGAAGCGCAATCGGTCCGGGGAACCCATGGGCCATCGGCCCTTTTTAATTTAAAGCTAAGGCAAAATCCACACACGTATCGACACAGCTGTCAGGGTGCCCGGTTTACCGGGTTGGCCGCTGGGGTACGTGGAGGTTCAACCCTGAATTATTCGGAGTTACAGCTATGAGTCAAATTACCATGCGCCAGATGTTGGAAGCTGGTGTACATTTCGGGCACCAGACCCGTTATTGGAATCCCAAAATGGGGGCCTATATTTTCGGTCACCGTAACAAGATTCACATCATCAATCTGGAGCAGACGCTGCCCCTCTACAAAGAGGCCACCAATTTCCTGGGATCGCTGGCTGCCAATGGCGGTAAGATTCTGTTTGTCGGGACCAAACGGGCGGCACGGGACAGTGTCCGGGAAGAGGCGGAACGCTGCGGTATGCCCTTTGTAGATCACCGCTGGCTGGGTGGCATGTTGACCAACTTCAAGACGATCAAGCAGCGGATCAAGCGTCTGAAAGACCTGGAGTCAATGTTTGAGGATGGCTCGGTGGAACGTTTCAACAAGAAGGAGGCGCTGGGTCTGAGACGAGAAATGGAGAAGCTGGACCGAAGCCTCGGTGGAATCAAGAACATGTCCGATCTACCGGACGTGCTGTTCATCATCGATGTGGGACATGAGGACCTGGCAATTGCAGAAGCCCGGAAGCTGGGTATACCGGTGGTCGGCGTGGTGGACACCAATAACAGCCCCGATGGTGTCGACTATGTGATTCCGGGCAATGACGATGCGATCCGCGCCATCCAGCTCTACATACAGGGTGTCTCTGCTGCGGTATTGGAAGGGCGAGCCAGTGCGGCTCATCTCGGCGGTTCGGCCGCTGCGGATGACTTCGTCGAGGTCGACAACGCCAGCGGCGGCAGCGCCGAATAATCGGGCTCCCAACAGACGAATCAACAGATTTCGAAATACCTTCGCCTCTCTTGCGTCAGCGTACGGGAGGCGGGCAGGTATTTCCAGAAAAAAACAAGATATTACGAGGTATAGGAAACATGGCCATAACTGCGTCGCTGGTTAAGGAACTACGGGAAAGAACGGGTTCCGGCATGATGGAATGTAAAAAGGCACTGGTTGAGACCGGTGGTGACATTGAAGCTGCAATCGAGAACATGCGTAAGTCGGGTCAGGCCAAGGCAGCCAAAAAGGCCGGCCGCACCGCCGCCGAAGGGGTTATCGTCATCCGGTATTCGGAAGACGGCATGAATGCGGCAATGGTGGAAGTCAACTGCGAGACCGATTTCGTGGCGAAAGATCAGAATTTTACCTCTTTTGCTGATGCGGTGGCGGCCTGCGTGCTGACTTCAGGCGTTTCCACGGTGGAAGAATTGCTGGCCCAGCCGCTTCACCCGGGAGAGGATACGACGGTCAATGTAGCCCGGGAAGCACTGATCTCAAAGATTGGTGAGAACATGAACGTACGCCGATTCGAGCGTTTCGCGGCTGGTGAGGGGGCACTGGCCAGCTATCTCCATGGCGTTCGTATTGGGGTCGTTGTCCAGATGGAAGCAGGTGATGCTGATCTTGGCAAAGATATCGCCATGCACGTGGCCGCAAGCAATCCGATATGCGTGTCCGCTGATCAGGTGCCCGAAGAAAGTCTGAATAAAGAGCGGGAAATCTACAAAGCGCAGGCGCTTAAAGATGGAAAGCCCGAGAACATCGTGGATAAGATCGTGGAAGGCCGGGTGCGCAAGTACCTGTCAGAGATCACCTTGCTTGGTCAGCAGTTCATCAAGGACCCGGATACGAAAGTGGAGAAGCTCCTTTCCGGCGCAGGAGGTGTTGTCGCAGGATTCAAGCGGTATGAAGTGGGTGAAGGTATCGAGAAAAAACAAGAGAACTTCGCCGAAGAAGTGATGGCCCAGATAGGGGGCTGAGCGCCTGCAGGGCTGTACACAGACCGGAGGGTCGTTTATCTCGAAGACAGGCTGTCCCAGACAGGCATCCGGGATGGTGGAAAACGGTAATGGCATGGGTGCAGGGACGTTTTAGCCCGCGCCCGTGTCAGTTACGGTGGGTTTGCGGAGGGTCAAGGGACAGCCGGGCAACGTCGAACACGGCCGGTCCTTCTGTGGTCGGTGGATTGTCAGAACCGTGCCGATAGACAGGCTGCTGAGCTGGTTTCCCTATCTTTGATCGTCCATTTCTAGCGAGGTTGGTATGACGGATATGATCTGCAAACGAATATTGCTGAAACTCAGCGGCGAGGCGCTGATGGGGGACGGCGATTTCGGAATATCCCCCTCTGTCATGTCCCGCGTAGCCGGTGAGATCAGGGAACTCGTCTCCGTCGGTGTCCAGATTGGCCTGGTTATCGGTGGCGGCAATATTTTTCGTGGGGCGGGTCTGGCACAGTCGGGTATCGACCGAGTGACAGGGGACCACATGGGGATGCTCGCCACCGTCATGAATTCGCTGGTGATGCAGGATGCGCTTCAAAAGGCCGGCGTCGAGGCAAGGGCACTGTCCGCTTTGCGCATGGAACAGGTCTGCGAACCCTATGTGCAGCGCAACGCCATGGCGCACCTGGATCAGGGTCGGGTTGTGATCCTGTCGGCCGGAACGGGTAACCCCTATTTCACCACCGATTCTGCGGCCAGCCTTCGGGCGATTGAACTGGGTGCCCAGTGTCTGATTAAGGCCACCAAGGTTGATGGGATCTATGCTGCTGATCCTGTGGTCAACCCGGGGGCAGAGTTTTATCCCCGATTAAGCTATGATCAAGTGCTTGCTGAAAACCTCAAGGTGATGGATTTGACGGCAATTGCTCTCTGCCGCGATCACGGTATGCCCCTGAGGGTCATGAACATGAATCAGCCAGGCGCGTTGATGCGCCTGATGATGGGTGAGAATATCGGCTCCCTGGTGGGGTCTGGAGAATAGTATGATTGATGATATCAAGAAAGATGCTGCTGACCGCATGGGTAAGAGTGTGGATTCGCTGGGCCATGAGCTGGCAAAGGTGAGGACCGGACGAGCCCATCCCAGTCTGCTCGATCATATAAATGTCTCATACTATGGTTCCGAGGTGCCATTGAATCAGGCAGCCAATATCAACGTGGAAGATGCGAGAACCCTGGCGATCACCGTGTGGGAAAAAAGTATGGTGCAGCCAGTGGAAAAAGCAATCATGAATTCAGATCTCGGGCTCAATCCCAATACTGCCGGGACAGTGATTCGGGTTCCTTTGCCCCCTTTGACCGAGGAGCGAAGAAGAGATCTGATCCGGGTCGTTCGTCATGAGGCTGAACAGGCCAAGGTGGCCGTTCGCAATATTCGTCGCGATGCCAATCATGATTTAAAGGCACTGGTAAAGGAAAAGCTGGTATCCGAAGACGACGAGAGACGGGGTGAAGAGCTGGTGCAGAAACTCACTGATGAGCATGTGAAGAAGATCGATGCACTGCTCAGTGTGAAAGAAGAAGATCTGATGTCGATTTGAATGCCCCACGGGATGGGCGCAGAACTCAAGAGGGGAAGGGGAGTGGGCAACCCATGAAGATACCCCGTCATGTGGCCATCATCATGGACGGCAACGGGCGTTGGGCCCAGCAGCGTGGCCTGCCCAGAATAAGTGGACACAAGGCAGGAGTGGAAACGGTTCGGGCTGCAGTCGAACAGTCTGTCAGGTCCGGTATTGAGGTTCTCACCCTGTTTGCTTTCAGCAGCGAGAACTGGAGGCGTCCACCTACCGAGGTCAGGTTGTTGATGGACCTCTTCATGATGGCGTTGAATCGAGAGGTCAAGCGGCTTAAGCGAAACGACGTCAAACTGCGTATCATCGGCGACAGCACAGCATTCTCAGACAAGCTGCAGCAGCGCATCGTCGAAGTGCAGCAGATGACCGCTGACTGTCAGGGACTGACGCTCCAGATAGCCGCCAATTACGGCGGCCGCTGGGATGTCGTGCAGGCAGCGCGTCGAATTTCAGAGAAAGTGGAAGCGGGGTTGATTCGCACCGAAGAGATTACGGAAGAAGCCGTATCCAGGCAGCTTTCGACGGGTGGTTTTCCCGATCCGGATCTGTTTATCCGCACGGGAGGAGAGCAGCGCCTGAGTAACTTTCTGCTCTGGCAGTCAGCTTATGCGGAAATCTATTTCACCGACACACTGTGGCCGGACTTCAACGAAAAGGCATTTGAGCAGGCCCTGGAGTCCTTTGCCGGACGCCAGCGGCGATTTGGTCGAACCAGCGAACAGGCGAGGCTGGAAGACAACGGCGAAATGGATCAACCCGTGTAACCCATGCTCGTTCAACGTGTCATTACTGCGCTCATATTGATCCCGCTGGTGGTATTGGGTGTGCTCTACCTGCCCAACCTGGTACTGGCGGTTGTTTTCGGTGCAATCGTGTTACTGGCCGGTATCGAATGGGCCAGGCTGGCCCAGATCGATAGTATCGGCGGCCGCACGGCGTTTCTGACTTCCCTGGCCCTTTGTCTGTGCGGTTTGGGTTGGTGGCATCAGCTGGCACCTGAAAAATCCTGGTGGATTTCAGCCGTTGCCGCGCTATGGTGGATATTCGTGCTGATTCACCTTATTCGTTACCGTCCCGCTGCCGAGAATGTCCGGAAGCCCTGGATCAAGGGGTTCTATGGACTACTGGTGCTGGTTCCTGCCTGGTCTTCCCTGATTGTGATTCATGGAATGGAGCATGACGGGCCTGTGCTGGTACTTTTCCTGCTGGTGCTCATCTGGGTTGCCGACAGCGGGGCCTACTTTACCGGAAGCCGCTGGGGCCGGAATAAGCTGGCGCCCTTCATCAGTCCCGGAAAATCCTGGGAAGGGGTCTACGGTGCGCTGGTCGGGGCCGTAGTTTGTGGATTGGTGCTGGTCTGGTACCGTCCGGAAACAGGCCCACCCCTGATGCTGGTTGTTTTCTGTATCCTGATCGCCGTGATTTCCGTGGTAGGGGACCTGTTTGAGAGTCTTCTCAAGCGCCAGGCAGCCATCAAAGACAGCGGCACTATTCTTCCGGGCCATGGCGGTGTGTTGGATCGAATTGACAGCCTCACAGCCGCAGCGCCCCTCTTCCTCGTCGGTCTGTCGTTGTGATCGGATTGTCCATACTGGGTTCCACCGGATCCATCGGTATGTCCACCCTGGATGTGGTATCCCGGCATCCCGATCGATTCCGGGTGGTGGCGCTCACCGCCAACCGGGATACTGCTGGTATGCTCCAGCAGTGCCGAATGTATGCCCCTGACTATGCAGTGATGGCGAATCCCCGGTGTGCTCTGGAACTGGAGCAGCAGGTGGCGGCGGCTGGTCTGCCGGTTAAGGTGCTTGCAGGGGGGGAAGGCCTGGAAGAGGTTGTTTCCCTGCCAGAGGTGGAGCAGGTAATGGCGGCTATCGTCGGTGCTGCCGGTTTGATTCCCACGTTGGCCGCGGTGAGAGCTGGCAAGCGCATACTGCTGGCCAATAAAGAGGCGCTGGTAGTGGCTGGCCGCCTCTTCATGGAAGAGGCGGAGCGGCATGGGGCACTGGTGCTTCCTATCGACAGCGAGCACAATGCTATATTCCAGTGCATGCCGGCAGGTTTTCAGCAGGGGCTGGATCGTGTCGGTGTTCGAAAAATATTACTGACTGCTTCCGGGGGGCCGTTCAGGAAAACGCCTGTTGAAGACCTGTCAGCAATGACGCCAGCCCAGGCCTGTAGTCACCCCAACTGGGAAATGGGCCGTAAAATTTCTGTGGATTCGGCCACCATGATGAACAAGGGACTGGAGGTTATCGAGGCTTGCAGACTCTTTCATACCGAGCCGGAAAAAATCGAAGTGGTGGTACATCCCCAGAGTGTGATCCACTCATTGGTTGAATATGTGGACGGTTCCGTATTGGCGCAACTGGGCAATCCTGACATGCGTACCCCTATCGCTCATGCGCTGGCCTGGCCCGAGCGCATGGAGTCCGGTGTCAGCGGTCTGGACCTTTTTGACGTGGCTCAACTTGAGTTCGAGCCACCGGATCTGCAGCGATTTCCCTGTCTTGCTCTGGCTTACCAGGCCATCGAATCGGGAGGATCGGCTCCCGCAATTCTCAATGCCGCCAATGAGGTCGCAGTGGAATACTTTTTGAGTGGGCGCCTGGGTTTCACCGCAATAGCGGAAGTGATCAGAGAAACTCTGGAGTCGCTGGCACCCCAGTACGACCTGTCTCTCGATGCATTGCTCGCTGTGGACAGGGAGGCGCGCAA
The DNA here is from genome assembly GCA_024227135.1 of Gammaproteobacteria bacterium. GTDB lineage: Bacteria > Pseudomonadota > Gammaproteobacteria > Chromatiales > Chromatiaceae > JAHEHQ01. The sequence continues at coordinate 31,782 of JAAELC010000145.1, read as the reverse complement.
GGTCGCGGAACAAATAGCGGGTAGACGGGTCTGAATGCACTGATATGGATTCCTTCGTCGGCACTCTTTTTTTCTTTATTCTCGCCCTGGGCATTTTGATTGCCGTTCATGAGTTCGGGCATTTCTGGGTAGCGCGCAAGCTGGGTGTGAAAGTACTGCGCTTTTCGATTGGGTTCGGCAAGACTCTCTGGAAGCGCACCGGCAAGGTCGACGGTACCGAGTATGTGATTGCTGCCGTGCCCCTGGGGGGCTATGTCAAAATGCTGGATGAGCGCGAGGGGGAAGTCGGAGCGGCTGAGCTTCACCGTGCGTTCAACCGACAGTCCCTGAAAGTTCGTACCGCCGTGGTGCTGGCCGGGCCCCTGTTCAACTTCTTTTTTGCCATCGCAGCATTCTGGCTGATATTCGTCAGCGGCGATACGGGAACCAGACCCTGGGTAGGGGAGGTGGCCGAATCCACACCCGCCTACGAGGCCGGTTTCATGAAGGGAGACGAGGTGCTCAGCGTGGGTGACCGCAAGACCCCCACCTGGGAATCCGTTGCTTTCGCACTGATGACCGATGCCAGGGAAGGTCAGCCCCTGTCGGTGAAGGTTCGGGATCCGGATGGCTATGAAATGAGTCGTGTACTTTCCGGGAGTCAGCTCACCGCACTGGCCGACAGCGGTGGTGTATTGCCGGGGATCGGGCTGACACCGTTGCGTCCCAGCCTGCCGCCAGTGATAGGAACCATCGTCCCCGGCGAAGCAGCCGATCAGGCCGGACTGCAATCTGGCGATCTGGTGACCCGGGTAGAGGGTGAACCCCTGGAGATGTGGTCAGACCTGGTGACCCTGATCCGTAAGAACCCTGGAAACCGCCTCAACTTCGAGGTGGAGAGGGACGGACAGATTCTTGAGTTTCCGGTGACCATCAGCGGACTTGAAGAGAACGGGGTGACCTATGGCAGAGTGGGTGCAGGTGTCAGCATACCGGAGGGATGGTATGACGAATACCAGGTTGTGGTTCGTCTGGGACCGTTGGAGGCCGTAGGCGAAGCGGTAGCGAAAACCGGTGAAATGTCTCTTTTTATGCTTAAAATGCTGGGGCGCATGCTGGTCGGCGAAGCGTCGGTCAAGAATCTGAGCGGCCCGATTTCCATTGCGCAGACAGCAGGGAAGACCGCGAGCTACGGTGTGGTCTATTTCGTCAAGTTTCTCGCCTTGGTCAGCATAAGCCTGGGCGTACTCAATCTATTACCCGTGCCGATTCTGGATGGTGGTCATCTGTTGTTTTTTCTGGTGGAGGCAATCAAGGGTGGCCCAGTTTCGGAAGAAGCCCAGATGCAGGGTCAGAAGATAGGTCTGGTGCTGATTCTTGCATTGATGGGGTTGGCATTCTACGTCGATATTTCCCGATTGCTGGGATAGTTACTCAAGATTATTTATACTACATCCCCTTCAATGAGATCCTTTGGGGACCCATAGTCGTGCAGGGCCGAATTGGTCCCGGATAACGCCTTGATACCCGTCACTTTTGTGTATGTGTATTGTTATTTTTTATAAGAAAAGCAACTAGTTATGCGATAGACAATGAAGTTTGATCTTAGAATGCTCCGATTGCTGATGATTATCTGCAGCCTGTTTGTGCTGCCGCCGGCGGGCGCCAGCGAATTTACCGTTAACGATATAAGGGTGGAAGGACTGCAACGCATCTCGGCGGGTACCGTTTTCAACTACCTGCCAGTGAGACTGGGGCAGCAGATAACCAGTAAGGATTCCTCGAGAATTATTCGGTCGTTGTACAAGACAGGTTTTTTTAAGGATGTGCGACTCGAGAGAGAGCAGGAAGTTCTCATTATCATCGTCAGTGAGCGGCCTGCCATTTCCCAGATAGACATTTCGGGAAACAAATCCATTGAGGACGAGCAGTTGTTGGGGTCCCTTAAGGATATCGGACTGGCGGAAGGGCGTGTATTCAATCGCTTCGTTCTGGACAAGATCGAGCAGGAATTACGCCGGATGTTCTTCAATCAGGGCAAGTATTCCGTGAAGATCGAGACTACGGTTACCCCGCTGGAAAGAAACAGAGTGGCCATCGATATAAGAATATCAGAGGGTGCGACCGCCAGGATAAAGCAGATCAATGTGATCGGTAATCAGGCTTTTGAAGACAGTGATATCCTGGATGATTTCGAGCTGAGTCCTTCCGGGCTACTCTCTTTTCTGACCAAAGACGACCAGTATTCCCGTCAGAAACTGGCGGGTGACCTGGAGAAAGTCAGATCCTTTTACCTGGATCGCGGGCACATCAACTTCAAGATAAACTCGACCCAGGTCTCGATCACGCCGGACAAGAAGCATATCTACGTAACGATCAACATCTACGAAGGGGATGTTTACACCATCAAGGACATCAAACTGGCGGGTGATCTGGTCGCACCACCTGAAGCTTTCTTCCCCATGATCAACCTCAGACGTGGCGAAGCTTTCTCTCGAAAAGCAGTTGTTGGCAGTTCGGACGGGATTACCACAATGCTCGGAAAGAGTGGGTATGCCTTTGCCAACGTAAACAGTATTCCCGATATCGACGAAGAGAATAAAGAGGTTGAAATAACCTTTTTCGTGGATCCGGGCAAGAGGGTGTATGTTCGCAGAATCACTATGAAGGGAAATTATCAGACCAGGGATGAAGTGCTGCGGCGTGAACTGCGCCAGATGGAAGCAGGTTGGTTTTCGTCGGAGCAGGTTCGCAACTCCCGCGAGCGACTACAGAGGCTGGGATACTTCGAGGAAGTCAATGTGGAAACTCCGGCGGTACCAGGTTCCACAGACCAGGTCGATGTGGATATCTCGGTTGCGGAAAAACAGATGGGAAATCTGATGGCCGGCCTTGGTTTCTCCCAGTCAGACGGGATAATTTTCAATGCCAGCATAGCCCAGAACAATTTCCTGGGTACTGGCAAACGAATTAATCTGGCATTCAACACCAGTAAATCCAATACGCTCTATCAGTTGGGTTATACCAATCCTTATTACACCATTGATGGCATCAGCCGGGGTTTTATCCTGAGCTATAGAAAGACCGATTTTGGTAAAGTGGATATTTCAAACTACGCCATCAACAGGAGCCGTTTCGGCGTCAATTTCGGTATTCCCATTAACGACACTGATCGGATCAGACTCGATTTCGACCTGGAAGATACAGAACTCAAACTCGGCAGCAGCCCATCGGACGAATTGCGCCTTTACCAAGCAGTGAATGGGGACGATTTTTTTAATTTCGTGCCCAAGATCAGTTGGAGTCACGATTCCCGGGACTCAGCGGTGATGCCCACCCGGGGCGGAAATCAGAGCTTTTCCGCGGCGGCCACCTTTCCTGGCAGCGATCAGGATTACTACCGACTGAGCTACGTTAACAAGTATTACTATCCCCTAAGTCGGACCTTCACATTGGGAACGAAGCTGGATCTGGGATATGGTGATGGCTACGGCGATGATATCTATCTGCCACCATGGGAACTCTTCTATGCTGGCGGTATCAGGTCCATTCGAGGGTTCAAGGACTACAGCCTCGGTCCAAAAGACAGCAATGGCGATCCTCTGGGCGGTAATCTTCGGACTGTCGGCGGTGCAGAGATATTTTTTCCTGCACCCTTCAAATTGACGGAGAAGACGGTGCGTTTTGGTCTTTTCGTGGATGGTGGCAACGTATTCAATACTGAATTCAGAGATAACGGATTCGATTTCAGTGAATTTCGATTTTCGACCGGAATATCGGCTTTCTGGCTCTCACCTTTTGGGGCGCTGGGGGCCAGTATCGGTGTACCGATAAATGATAAGGCTGGTGATGATATCGAGAACTTTCAGTTCACCTTTGGGACTGCGTTTTAATTGCTTGGAGAAATGTCGTGAAAAACTTCCTATCTATTCTGTTTTTATCCAGCCTGCTGGTTTATGTGGGCTCCCTGTCTGCAGCAGATATCCGAATCGGTGTGGTGGATGCTACTAAGATCATCGAACAGTCCCCCCAGTATGACAGGGTGCGTAAATCCCTGGATGCGGAGTTCAAGCGTCGTCAAAAAGACCTGGTGGCAAAGCAGAAGCAGTTGAAGAAACTGGAAGACAAACTGGCCCGAGACGGTTCGGTCATGAGTGCTTCCGAAATTCAACGCACCGAGAAAGATATTCGATCCAGAAGGCGCAAGATCAAATCAATGAGCGATGAGTTTCGCGAGGACTTCAATATTCGGCGCAACGAAGAGACCAATAAACTTTTACGCAAAGTGGAGGAGGTCATTCACCAGATCGGTGAACAGGAGAAAATCGATGTCATCCTCAGTGAAGGTGTGGTCTATGCGAGCGATCGAGTGAATCTGACGGAAAAAGTACTGAGAAAGCTGAGACAGCAACGCCGATAACGCGGCTCAGATCCCCGGGATTGCTCTGATTCAGCTCCATCTGGAAAGGGCTGGGATCCGGTTGCAGACCGGCTTTGGCGACCTGTGATTGCATTTCTGCTACCGCCTGTGTCCGAGGCGACGGGGTCAGCCTGTTACTTGGTTTCATCTGGAAGGTGCTGGTATCACAGGATATCCGGGATGCTGGCATTCCTGGGCGGATGATAGCCAGGAGCGACTTGTCCGGTCGAATTGGGAGAGATATTTTGGCCACGATGGATATTCATAAGGTGCTGAGTCTGTTACCGCACCGCTACCCGTTTCTTCTGATCGACAAAGTGATCGATTACGAGAAGGACAGCTATCTGCAGGCTATCAAGAACGTCACCTATAATGAGCCATACTTCAATGGCCATTTCCCTATCCGCCCGGTGATGCCGGGGGTGTTGATCGTTGAGGCCATGGCTCAGGCTACCGGGCTGCTGGCAATGGAATCCAATCCGGAATCGGTCAGTGAGACGTCGATCTACCTGTTTGTCGGTATCGATAAAGCCCGCTTCAAACGGCAGGTTGAGCCCGGGGACCAGCTGTTGATAGAGGTTAAACAAAAGGTTGTGAAGCGGGGTATCGGCTTTTTCTCCGGTACTGCCAAAGTGGACGGCAAAATCGCGGCCAGCGCAGAGATCATGTGTACATCCAGGGATTTCTCAGATTGATTGATTCCCGTGCCGTAATTGATCCCAAGGCTGAATTGGACGAAGGTGTCGATGTTGGTCCGTTTGCTGTGATCGGGGCGAATGTCCAGATAGGAAAGGGTACCAATGTCGGCCCGCATTCTGTGATAAAGGGTCCCACCCGAATAGGAATCGACAATCGAATATTTCAGTTTGCTTCCGTCGGTGAAGATCCCCAGGACCTGAAGTACAAGGGCGAGTTCACGCGTCTGGATATCGGTGACCGGAATGTTATTCGAGAGTTTGCCACGCTGAATCGTGGCACCGCACAGGATGCCGTGGTGACCCGCATCGGGAATGACAACTTGTTCATGGCCTACATCCATGTGGCTCATGACTGTCAGATCGGAAATCACGTGATTATGGCCAATGCCGCCTCTCTTGGTGGGCATGTCACCCTACATGACTGGGCCATTCTGGGCGGTTTTACCATCGTGCATCAGTTTTGCTGCATTGGTGCCCACAGCTTCTGTGCAATGGGATCGGCGGTGAGCAAGGATATACCCCCTTATGTCATGGTGAGCGGTAATCCTTCGAAACCTTTCGGTGTCAACTCGGAAGGCTTACGTCGAAGAGGTTTTGACGAGCAGGCGATACGGCAGATCAAACAGGGTTACAAGCTGCTCTACAAGCAGCAGCTGAAACTGGAAGATGCAATCACCCAGTTGGATACGCTGAGTGCAGAAACTCCCGAGCTCAAGGCTTACGTGGATTTTCTTCGGAAAAGCGAACGCAGCATCGTGCGCTGATCTGCAGTCGACCTATCGTGGTTAGAATCGGTATCGTTGCCAATGAGCCCTCCGGCGATCAGCTGGGGGCAGGCCTCATCCGGGAATTGACAGCCAGATACCCCGACATTCGATTCGAAGGGGTAGGTGGGCCGCTCATGGAAGCCCTTGGGTGCAAAAGCCTCCATCCCATGGATCGACTTTCGGTCATGGGTCTGACCGAGGTAATCAAACATCTCCCGGAACTGCTCCGAATCCGGCGCCAGCTGGCGAAGCACTTTATTTCCGATCCTCCCGGTCTGTTCATCGGTATCGATGCCCCTGATTTTAATCTCGGACTGGAACTGGTTTTAAAGCAGGCTGGGATACCGACAGTTCATTATGTCAGCCCGACAGTCTGGGCATGGCGCCCAAAACGGGTCAACAAAATTCGCCGGGCCGCGGACCTGGTCCTGAGTATTTTTCCGTTCGAAGTGGAGTTTCTAAAGCGGCACCGGGTACCTGTCAGTTATGTCGGTCATCCCCTTGCTGATGAAATATCTCTTGAAAGCAGCATGGATGAGGCACGGGAAAGGCTGGGTATCGACCCCGAAAAAAAGGTGATTGCACTGCTGCCGGGTAGTCGGATGAGTGAAATCAGGTCACTTTCTGAGAGTTTTCTGGGCGCGGCAGAACGGTGCCTGGAGCAGGAATCGGAGTGCTGCTTTCTGGTACCACTGGTCAGTGGGCAGACGAGGGAGGCGTTCGAATCTATCTGGCGGTCTATGGCCCCGGATTTACCGCTCTTGATTCTGCCCGGTCAGGCTCGAGAGGCCATGCAGGCTGCTGACGTGGTGTTGACGGCATCGGGAACAGCTACCCTGGAAGCGCTGTTGCTGAAACGCCCCATGGTGGTCGCCTATCGGCTCAGCCCTGTCACCTATTGGATCGTCAAACGGTTTGATATGGTCAAGATACCCCATATCGCCATGGCTAATCTTCTCGCCGGGCAGGAGATAGCACCTGAGTTCATTCAGGATGCGGTAACCCCTGAGGCTCTGGCGGATGCCGTACTCGAGCTCCTGGCATCCCCGGAGCGTACCGATGGGATTCGACAAATCTGCGAGCAGGTACACCGGGATCTGCGCCGTGATTCCAGCCGTCAGGCTGCTGAGGCGGTTATCAATCTTCTGGAATCCAATCATGATCCGAAGTGAAAGTCATACAGCCGGGGTGGATGAGGCAGGGCGTGGGCCACTCGCGGGGCCGGTGATCGCTGCAGCCGTTATTCTGGACCCGGCACGACCTGTTGATGGGCTTGCCGATTCAAAAAAACTCACCGCTGCACGACGGGAAGCACTGGCGGTCAGCATCAAAGAGCATGCGATTGCCTGGGCTCTGGGAAGAGCAGAAGTGGAGGAGATTGATCAACTGAATATTCTGCATGCCACTATGCTGGCCATGCAGCGGGCTGTCGAAGCCTTACCAGTGGGGGCGGACAAGGTACTCGTGGATGGAAACCGCTGCCCCGAGCTGGCCTGCCCGGCAGAAGCAATTGTGGGTGGGGATGACCTGATAGCTGAAATCAGTGCAGCTTCGATTCTGGCGAAGGTTGCCAGGGACGGGGAGATGGTAGTGTTGGATACCCGGTACCCGGGTTACGGGTTGGCCGGGCACAAGGGATATCCGACCAAAGCACACATTGCCGCACTGCATGCCCTTGGTGTTACCGATATACACCGGCGTACTTTTGGACCGGTGAGGCGCCTGCTGCAATCCCAGGAGTAAGCACTCCCGGTAAGTAACTACTCACGCCCCATGGGTAGTCTGTTCCGGAAGACGCCGTCAATACGTCCGTGAGGCTTGGCTTTGGCCTCCCTGCCGAAGACACTTCCTCCGCAGACCCCCCATGGGGGGAAACCTCCGGGGGTGAGCAGTTGCCCCGGAAATTTTTTCCCTTTTCACTCCAGTTGCAGTATCAGCGCCCCAAGGGGTGGCAGGGTCAGTTCTACCGAGTGGGGTTGTCCCATCCATTCCACCGGTTCGCTGCTGACGAGTCCCTGATTTCCCACATTGGTCCCACCATAATAGTTGGAATCCGAATTGAAGATCTCCCGATAGCTGCCACTTGCGGGTAAGCCGATTCGATAGTATGCCCGCGGAACCGTCGTGAAGTTCAGTATGACGGCCACAAAACTGCCGTCAATGGCCCAGCGCAGAAAGCTGAGCACCGATTGGCTGGCGTCATGGCAGTCGATCCATTCGAATCCCCCGGCATCGAATTCCAGGTCATGGAAAGCAGGGATTTCCCGGTACAGACGATTCAACTCGGTGATCAGCGCCTTGATACCCTGGTGCTGGGGGCGATCCATGAGGTACCAGTCCAACTCGGATTCCTCAGACCATTCTCTTCCCTGGGCAAACTCGTTACCCATGAACAGGAGTTTTTTCCCGGGATAACTGAACATGTAAGTAAACAACGTACGAAGGGAGGCGAATCGCTGCCACTGATCCCCCGGCATTTTGTCCAGCAGTGAACCCTTTCCGTGTACCACTTCGTCGTGGGAAAAAGGCAGCACGAAATTTTCGGTGAAAGCGTATAACAGCCCGAAGGTCAACTGGTCATGATGATAGTGGCGGAATATGGGGTCTTTGGACAGGTACGACAGGGTGTCATGCATCCATCCCATGTTCCATTTCATACTGAAACCCAACCCCCCGAGCCAGGTCGATCTCGATACCTGGGGCCAGGCGGTGGATTCCTCCGCTACCATCAGGGTGCCAGGAAAAAGCTCGTGGGTGACGCTGTTCATGTGACGCATGAATTCCACTGCTTCCAGGTTTTCCCGTCCCCCGTGCTGATTCGGTATCCAGTCACCTTCCTCCCGGGAATAATCCAGGTAGAGCATTGAAGCTACCGCATCCACCCGCAGTCCATCGAGATGAAACTCCTCAAGCCAGTAAATGGCGCTGGAAATCAGGAAATTTTTGACCTCGGGACGGCCGTAGTTAAAGATCAGTGTTCCCCAATCTCGATGCTCTCCCTGACGCGGGTCTTCGTGTTCGTAAAGCGCGCTTCCGTCGAATCGTGCCAGTGCATGGGTATCCTTCGGGAAGTGGGCGGGTACCCAGTCGAGGATAATGCCAATCCCCTTCTGGTGCAGGTGATCGACAAAATAGCGAAAATCGTCTGGTGTACCGAACCGGCTGGTGGGAGCAAAATAACCGGTGGTCTGATAACCCCAGGAACCATCGAAAGGATGCTCGGTAATCGGGAGCAGTTCGATGTGGGTGAATCCCAGTTCGTTCACGTATTCGGCGAGCGCGTGGGCGATGTCCCGATAGTTGAGAAACTCACCCTGGGAAGCGCGCTGCCAGGAGCCCAGATGGACTTCGTAAACGGACAGGGCGGCCTTCTGCCAGTCTTGCTTTTCTCGGGTTGTCATCCATAGCCGGTCCTCCCAGACGTAGTCTGAGCGGCCCGTTACGAGGCCGGCATTGTCGGGCCGTTTCTGGAATGCGTTGGCATAGGGGTCGTTCTTGGTAAGTACTTCCCCCGAGTGGCTTCTCAGCTCGAAGCGATAAAGACTACCCGTCTCCACACCGGGCAGAAACAGCTCCCAGACACCGCTGCCACCCCGGCTGCACATCTGGTGTACCCGACCATCCCAGTTGTTGAATTCACCGACGATACTGACGCGTGCCGCATTGGGTGCCCAGACAGAAAAGAGTACGCCATCCACCTCATCTACGGTACGGGGATGGGTTCCAAGAAAGTTATATGCATGCCAGTGATTACCTTCGTTGAAAAGGTGCAGATCGAACTCTTCGAGCATCGCCCCAAAGCAATAGGGGTCATGACGGCTGTGGGACTGGCCGGCATCATCGGTCCAGGTAATCCTGTAGTGCTCCGGCACCCGCTCTGCGGGTCCGGTCCACTCGAAAAAGTCAGTGCCACTCCGGGGTACCAGATCGATCTCTGTCTCAGCTATCCCGACCCGGGAGGCGCGGGGGAGAAAGACCCGGACAGTCACCTCTTTGCCATCGACGTGCCGACCCAGCACTTCAAAAGGATCGTGATGGCGTGCTTCGGCAATGGTCTGGAGTGCGTCTTTCTGGCTTCTATCCATGGGTCTACTCCGTTGGCCCGGGGCAGTCCCCGGTGCGTGCGGCTTGTTCTGGGATGAGTTTCCGCCTGTCGCTGCCGGCAAGACCGGCGTTCGACGACGGAATTCGCTCGTCAGCACGGATCCCGGTTAAGGGCCGTGGAAAGAAACAATTATCCAGTCTTGCTCGTTTTTTGGTTCAGCTTCTGCGTTGTGGAAAAGGTTGCATAGAATAGCTATGTGCCCCTTTCCACGCCTTGAATCTGAACCAAAATCCAGCACAATTTTTAGATACTTATTCATTTCCACGGCCCTATGTTTACCGATTACAAGTAACAAGGCGGTTAAATATCGACCACAGTCATTGATCGCCCATAAAATATCGGGCGTGTTAGCATATACTGATTTATCCCTGAGTTGTATCTTTCGTGTTGCTTGTCACCCGATAGATATGATCTTACAGCAAGGACTCTTTGAAGGAGTGTAGGAGAGTGTGATGAATACAGCACAGGATCCACGATTTGTCAGCCGTTTGACGAGAAATACGCTGGCACTGATTCTGGCAGGCGGACGGGGCTCCAGGCTCAAACACCTGACCAAATGGCGCTCCAAGCCGGCCGTGCCTTTCGGAGGGAAATTCAGAATTATCGATTTCCCGCTCTCCAATTGTATCAACTCCGGAATCCGCCAGGTGGGGGTGCTGACCCAGTACAAGGCTCATTCCCTGATTCTCCATATTCAGAAAGGCTGGAGCTTCCTGCGTGGGGAGTTTGGTGAATTCGTTGAACTGTTGCCGGCACAACAGCGGATCGAAAGCAACTGGTATACCGGTACAGCCGATGCGGTGTACCAGAATCTGGATATATTTAGAAATCATGACCCATCCTACGTGTTGATCCTTGCCGGGGATCATATCTATCGGATGGATTACGGCACCATGATCGCCCATCATGTGGAATCAGGAGCTGATATGACGGTAGGCTGCATCGAGGTGGATCTGAACACTGCCAGGGAATTCGGCGTGATGGCGGTGGACGATGAGGGACGTATCAAAGAGTTTGCCGAAAAACCTGAGCACCCCAAACCCCTTCCCGGCAGCGATGATACCGCACTCGTATCCATGGGGATCTATCTGTTCAACAAGGATTTTCTGTTTGAGCAGTTGATCAAGGATGCGGATACACCCAATTCCAGCCATGATTTTGGCAGGGACATCATTCCCTCGGTCATCGATAAGTATCGGATTATATCTCACTCGTTTCAGGATCCCAGAAGCGGTAAGCAGGCCTATTGGCGGGATGTGGGTACCATCGATGCATTCTGGGCAGCCAATCTGGAATTGATCGGTGTCACACCTGAGCTCAATCTCTACGACAAGAGTTGGCCGATCTGGACCTATCAGGAACAGTTGCCACCAGCCAAGTTTATTTTTGATAATGATGGTCGTCGGGGTATGGCGGTGGATTCCATGGTATCCGGGGGCTGCATCATTTCAGGCTCAAAGGTTCGAAACTCGCTGCTTTTTTCCAATGTACGCCTCAACTCGTATTCAGATGTCAGCGACTCGGTTATTCTGCCGGACGTGGTCATCGGCCGCCATTGCCGAATCAGGAAAGCGGTGATTGACAGAGGGTGCAAAATTCCGGAGGGGACCATCATTGGTCAGGATCTGGAGGCGGATGCGAAACGCTTTCTCGTCTCCCCGGGAGGTGTGGTGCTCGTCACTTCGGAGATGCTGGGACAGGTATTAAATTATGTCAGATAATTCTCAACTCAAGGTGGTTCTCTGCTGGCACATGCACCAGCCGGACTACAGGGGACCGGAGCAAAGTGATTTTCAGCTCCCCTGGGTCTACCTGCACGCCATCAAGGACTATGCCGATATGGCGTCCCACCTGGAGAACAGTCCGGGAGCACGGGCAGTGGTCAATTTCGCGCCGGTGTTGCTTGAACAGCTGGAAGACTATGCTCTGCAGATAGGGAAATGGCTTAAAAATGGCAGCCTCATTCGTGATCCTCTGCTGGCGGCGCTGGCGGGCCCCGGGTTGCCGTTGGATCAGGAAACCCGTCGTGATTTGATCAGTGACTGCCAGCGCGCCAATGAAAAACACCTGATAAATCGATTCGATAATTTTCAGCGGTTAGTGGAAATGGCTGGCTGGATCGAGTCCAGTCCTGGTGATTCCATGTACTTCAGTGATCAGTACCTGGCGGACCTGCTGGTCTGGTATCACCTGGCATGGATGGGGGAGTGTGCACGGGTCAATGATATTCGCATCGGCTCTCTGGAAAAGAAGGGGAAGGGCTTCAATACCGAAGACCGGCGCCGGTTGGTCGAGGCGATAGGTGATCTGGTCTCAGGGATTATCGGGCGTTATCGGATACTGGCGGAATCAGGACGGGTGGAACTCTCTGTAACACCCTACGCACATCCCATCGTGCCATTACTGCTGGATTTTGGTTCCGCCCGGGATGCCATGCCCGAAGTGAATCTGCCTGAAGCAGACATCTATCCGGGAGGAGAGCCCCGTGCTCGCTGGCATATTCGCAAGGGTAACGAGGTGTTCGAGCGTCATTTTGGTTTTCGCCCCAAGGGATGCTGGCCTTCTGAGGGTGCAGTCAACAGCGAGACGCTCCGTTTGATGGAAGAGGAGGGATTTCGCTGGGCCGCCAGCGGCCAGCAGGTGCTTCATAACAGTCTGAAGGCTGCCAATGATCAGACCGTCGAAGATAACTGGGTACACAAACCCTATCGGATGGGTGAGGGACGGTTGAACTGTTTTTTTAGGGATGACGGGCTTTCGGATCTCATTGGATTCACCTACGGGGACTGGCACGCCGACCACGCACTGGCGAACTTTATACAACATCTCGAAACCATTTCTGCTGCCACGGACGGTGACGAGCATCGTGTGGTCTCTGTCATAATGGACGGGGAGAATGCCTGGGAATACTACCCCCGTAACGGCTGCTATTTTCTGGAGGCCCTCTACCAACGGATAGCGGAGCATCCAGGGCTTGAACTGACCACCTTCAGCGACGTTCTGAATCGGCAGACCAGCGTGGCGGATTCCCTTCAGGAGCTGGTTGCTGGTAGCTGGGTCTATGGCACTTTTTCAACCTGGATCGGCAATCGAGACAAAAATCGTGCCTGGGATATGCTGGTGGAAGCAAAGCGGGCTTACGACACGAAGATGGCCGAGGGGGCCCTGGATGCGCAGACTCAGGAGGCCCTGAAACTCCAGCTGGCCCGATGCGAAGGGTCGGATTGGTTCTGGTGGTTCGGAGACTATAACCCGGGAGATACCGTCAGTGATTTCGAACGTCTGTTTCGATTGCATCTGACCAAGCTGTATGAGCTCCTTGGAATCGAACCTCCGGTTTACCTTTCCAAAGTATTCGCCATCGGTAGCGGAGATCCGTCATTGGGCGGTGTCATGCGCCAGAACGTGTAGCAGCAGGTATTCAGGGGTCGGTAGTATGCAAAAGGAGTTTTCCAAAGGAGCGCTCGATCGCCGACGTGCAGGGATGTTACTGCACATCACTTCATTGCCGGGTAAGGGGGCTACCGGTGATCTTGGCTCCGCGGCCTATCGTTTTGTCGATTTTCTGAGAGATGCGGGTATTAGCGTCTGGCAAATGTTACCCACCGGGCCCACCCAGTCAGATGGATCGCCCTATCAGTCGAGTTCCATGCACGCTGGCAACCCCAGGCTCATCAGTCTCGAGTCGTTGGTGCGGGAAGGCTGGCTGGGAGCGGACGCACTGGATCGGGAACAGTTTTCGGACAGGGACAAAACCACTTGCATCGCCCGTGCCTGGGAGATATTCAATGAGAGCGCCGACACAGGGGCGCGTGCCAGACTGGAGCGGTTCATTGAAAGCGAGGGTTACTGGTTAAAGGACTACGCACTCTACCGGGTGCTGCACGAAGTGCATGGGCGTGCCGGCTGGTGGTGCTGGCCTGACGATCTCAGGTGCCGGGAACCAGGCAGAATCGCGAGGGCCACGGAGGAACATACCCGCGAGATCCAGTTGATTCAATTCGAACAGTATCAGTTTTTCCGGCAATGGGGAGAGCTGAAGGCCTACGCGAATGAACGAGGGGTTGCTCTGTTTGGTGATATGCCGATTTTTGTCGCCCATGACAGTGCAGAGGTCTGGGCCCGACAGGAACTTTTCCTGCTCGATGAAGCCGGATGTCCCATCGCGGTGGCCGGGGTCCCTCCGGACTATTTTTCTGCGACGGGGCAGCGTTGGGGTAATCCCCTGTACCGGTGGGATCGAATGGAACAGGAGCATTTTCAATTCTGGGTAGAACGGATGCAGACCCAGTTGCGCCTGTTCGACCTGATTCGGATCGATCATTTCCGCGGGTTCGAGTCCTACTGGGAGATACCTGCACAGGATCCGGATGCTGTCAACGGCCATTGGGTCAGGGTGCCGGGGGATGCGCTGTTCGACCGGCTGCATCAGCATTACGACCCATTACCCCTGGTAGCGGAAGACCTGGGGATTATCACTCCTGAGGTAACAGCGTTACGGGAACGATACGGTTTTCCGGGTATGAAGGTTCTACAGTTTGCGTTTTCCGGTGGGGCGGATAACCCTTATCTGCCCTTTCGCCATGAAGCCAATTCGGTGGTGTATACCGGCACTCATGACAATGACACGACCCTGGGTTGGTACCTGGGGTTGGATGACGGGCTGCGGCAACGGGTGGATGATTATCTCGGCCACTCCCGGGAGGCGATGCCGTGGCCCATGATTCGATCGGCTCTGGCATCCCGTTCCTTACTGGCGATTATTCCCATGCAGGATATACTGGCTTTGGGCTGTGAGCACCGTATGAATCTGCCGGGAACGACCGAGGGTAACTGGAACTGGCGCTTCGATTGGGACCAGCTTGGGGAAGATCTCCCTGCGCGAATCCATCGCCGGCTGGATATTTACGGGCGATTGGCTGCCATGTAGCAGGTGATTCCCGAAAACTGAAACAAGACAGGATTGATAAATGACGAAGACCATTAAAAAAGCCGTATTTCCCGTAGCGGGATTAGGTACCCGTTTTCTGCCGGCGACCAAGGCAAGTCCCAAGGAGATGCTTCCGGTTGTCGATAAGCCTCTGATCCAATACGGCGTTGAAGAGGCGGTGGCAGCCGGTGTCGAAGTGATGATCTTTATTACCGGCCGTAACAAGTCTTCGATCAGTAACCATTTCGACACCGCTTATGAGCTGGAAATGGAACTGGAGTCCAGAAATAAGACAGCCCTGCTGAATCTGGTTCGCAATATCGTTCCCCCTCATGTTTCATGTGTCTTTATCCGGCAGAGTATGGCGTTGGGATTGGGGCATGCGGTGCTGTGCGCGGAACCGGTGGTGGGAGACGAACCCTTTGCGGTCCTGCTGGCCGATGACCTGATAGAAGACGGAGACAGGGGCTGTCTGGCGCAGATGGTGGATGTGTTTTCCCAGACTGGCTGCAGTATTCTTGCAACCGAGCAGGTACCTCCTGCAAATACCGGCAGTTACGGTATCGTGGATACCGATGGGGAAGGAAAACTGGTGGAAGTGAAGAGTATCGTTGAAAAGCCAAAACCCGAAGAGGCTCCTTCGAATCGTGGTGTCGTAGGCCGGTATGTACTGACCTCCAAGATCTTCCAGCACCTTTCACAAACAGGTCGTGGCACCGGAGGTGAGATACAACTAACCGACGGCATTGCACGTTTGATGGAAAAGGATAAGGTAATGGCCTATGCCTTCGATGGTCAAAGATACGACTGTGGAAGCAAGCTGGGCTATCTACAGGCAAATGTCGACTATGCTCTTAAGCACGAGCAGTTGGGTGCAGGTTTTGAAGTCTGGATCAAGAATCGCTTCAGCAGCTGATCCTGGAGTTTGTTTGAGAGGCTGAGGGTGTCAGGGGAGATCTCAGGGACGGGTTATGGCCTCTCAGTATTTTTGTGTCTGTTACGGTAATGACTACCGGAGGGTGAATACATGAATGCTTCTGCTAAACCTATCTGTGTCGGGGATGTGATGAAACAGGAGTTTCACGTCATCGATGGGAAGGCGACAATCTACGAAGCACTGGAGATGATGAAGAAATACAGAACCTCCCTGCTGGTAGTGGATCGACGAAATGATAATGACGAATATGGCATCCTGCTGGTGTCGAGCATCGCGAGAAAGGTCCTGGCCAAGGATCGCGCCTGCAAGCGGGTGAATGTCTACGAGGTGATGGTCAAGCCCGCTGTCTATGTCGAGCCCGAAATGGATATTCGTTACTGCTCCCGACTGTTCGCCCGGTTCAGCCTGGTGCGGGCACTGGTTATGGATGGCAAAAAGGTCGTGGGTACCATCAGTCCCAATTCACTGGTACTCGATGGTATGTTCGCGATGGAAAGCTGATTCGGGCAGGCAGAGTGGCTTCGGGAATCCGCATCCGTTTTCGGGTGGCGCTGCCCGCCGATCGCTATCTCAGCTATTACCAGGGATTCGCCAGTAATGTCATCGTTCGATCCGAAGACGGGCGGCGGATTCAGCTGCCCGCTGCGAGGCTTCGGCCTTTTCTCACCAAAGAGGGGATATTTGGCCGATTCGAACTGATTCTGAGCGACCTTAACAAGCTGGTTGATATCCGCCGGTTGTCGGCTTGAGTTGCGGGCATAATTTCTTCCTTAAATTCAGTCGCTTGAGTTGTATTTTCTGCCCATCTATGCGGCAAGCAGTTTAATCAGCCACCTCTCTTTTTCGGTCATCGCCCGAAGCTGAAGCCCGGCGGATCTTTGTCTGATCGACCCACCGTTTTTTCTCTTTTCGGTACCCGCAATTTAGAATATGCACAGCTGATAATAATCGAGTAGAATACTGAGTCTTTTCACTACTGATCGATCCCCCGCAGCGAACTATGCCGGATACACGGGACGTCAGTGAGTGCTGCAAACCTGGAGAAGGTATTCACGACCAAGATGTTCAATCGCCTCAAAGAGGATATCAACTGCGTATTCGACAGGGATCCGGCGGCAAGAAACGGGTTTGAGGTCATCACGACCTACCCGGGTGTGCACGCGCTGCTCATACACCGCTTGTCACATCGCCTGTGGAATGTAGGTTTGTACTGGCTGGCCCGCCTCATTTCGACGCTGGCTCGGCTGCTGACCGGTATCGAGATACATCCAGGCGCCAGTATTGGGCGGCGTTTTTTTATCGATCATGGAATGGGTGTGGTTATCGGAGAGACGGCAATCATAGGAGATGACTGTACGCTCTATCATGGCGTGACACTGGGGGGGACCAGCTGGGCGAAAGGCAAGCGCCACCCCACTCTGGATCGGGATGTGGTGGTCGGTGCCGGAGCCAAAGTCCTGGGGCCGATCGAGATCGGGGAAGGTGCCCGTATCGGGTCCAACTCGGTCGTTCTGAAGCCGGTTCCGCCTCACACCACGGTGGTCGGGGTTCCTGGGCGGCTGATCGAGGTGAGCGATGGGGATGGCCGGGATGATTCCCATCGTACCCGCATCGCGGAAAAAATGGGGTTCGATGCTTACGGTGCCACCGCAGATGCACCCGATCCGGTGGCTCATGCCATCAATTGCATGCTGGACCATATCCACGTCATGGATCAGCAGATGCAGGGCATGTGCGAGAGTCTCAGGCGGATCAATGGAGGCTTTCCCGAGCTGGATCTCCCTAATATGGAGCCCTGTGAGCTGGCGTCTGATGCTGAAGAGTTGCTTAAAATCCATTCTCACAACAAGCCAGCAACCCACCCTGGCGGAAAAGAAGACGTAGCGAGCCCCGATCAGAAAGAAACAGGGTCCGGTCCCGAGGGAAAAGCAGAATAATACTTGATAGAAACACTCAAGTATTGTAACTTGTCCCTACAGTAAGGATATAAGGAGCTGCCAGACGTGAGACTGACCACAAAGGGACGCTATGCGGTAACCGCCATGTTGGATCTGTCGTTCCACGATGGCAGCGGACCTATAACGCTGGCGGACGTGGCCCAGCGTCAGGGTATCTCGCTATCCTATCTTGAGCAGCTGTTTGCCAGGCTGAGGAAGCAGGCTTTGGTCAAGAGTGTCCGTGGGCCTGGGGGCGGCTACATACTGGGTCGGAGCAGCCAGGACATCTGTATCGCCGAAGTGATAACGGCTGTGGATGAATCGGTTGACACCACTCGCTGCGGAGGGGCTCACAACTGCCAGGATAACGAGCGTTGCCTCACCCACGATTTATGGAACGATCTCAGCGACAAAATCTACGATTATCTGAACACCATCACCCTGCACGACTTGATGTCAAAGGGCAGCGCCCGCAAGGTGGCGGCGCGACAGGATGATGAACAGCACGCTGTTGAGGTGCGATTGAAATCAGGCATCGAATCGACTCAACGTGCCTGAAACGGGTAAAAGCCCCGCCCATGACGCCTTGGATAGCACGCTGGTCAGCAGATTTTTCGTGTATATGATTATTAAACCGTTTTAGCCTCAAAGACGTAGTATAGAGGGTACAGGATCGTCCCGCGCAGCCTGACGAAGATGAAACATAACGCAGCGTTCGAATGTACCGGAACCATCCTGAACAGTTTTAAGGATCGATTTCTGGATACTGATCAGTTACTGGAGCAAGTGATGAAGTTACCAATTTACATGGATTACTCGGCTACCACCCCCGTGGATCCCCGGGTTGCCGAAAAGATGTGTTCCTTTCTGACCCCGGATGGCATGTTCGGCAATCCAGCATCCCGCTCCCACAAGTTTGGATGGGATGCCGATGATGCAGTGGAAGAGGCACGTCGACAGGTTGCTGATCTCATCAACGCCAATCCGAAAGAGATCGTCTGGACATCCGGTGCAACGGAATCGAATAACCTGGCCATCAAAGGCGCTGCCCACTTTTACAGCAAACGCGGCAAACACCTGATCACCTGCAAAACCGAACACAAAGCAGTACTGGATACCTGCCGCCAGCTGGAGCGGGATGGGTTCGAAGTCACTTATCTGGATCCTGAACCCAATGGACTTGTGAATCTCCAGACCCTGGAATCCGCCATACGGGACGACACCATCCTGGTGTCGATCATGCACGTCAACAACGAAATAGGAGTGATTCAGGACATCACCGCCATCGGGGAACTGACCCGCGCCCGTAAAATTCTGTTCCATGTAGACGCCGCACAAAGCGCCGGTAAAGTACCGATCGACCTGGAAACCATGAAAGTTGACCTGCTATCCATGTCAGCTCACAAAATCTACGGACCCAAGGGAATAGGCGCACTCTATGTGCGCAGAAAACCCCGGGTACGACTGGAAGCGCAGATCCACGGTGGCGGGCATGAAAGGGGGATGCGCTCCGGTACGTTGCCCTCCCATCAGATCGTCGGTATCGGTGAAGCTTTCCGGATTGCCAAAGTGGAAATGGCTCAGGAAAACGAGCGTCTTACCACCCTGCGCAATCGGTTGTGGGATGGCTTGAAAGACATGGAGGAGGTCTATCTGAATGGCGATGAGGAGCAGCGGGTTGCAGGTAACCTGAACATAAGCTTTGCCTACGTGGAGGGGGAGTCCCTGATCATGGCGCTGAAAGATATTGCCGTATCCTCGGGATCCGCCTGTACTTCTGCCAGCCTGGAACCCAGTTATGTTCTTCGGGCATTGGGTCGGGAAGATGAACTGG
Organism: Gammaproteobacteria bacterium; assembly: GCA_024227135.1. GTDB lineage: Bacteria > Pseudomonadota > Gammaproteobacteria > Chromatiales > Chromatiaceae > JAHEHQ01. The sequence goes on along the minus strand of JAAELC010000145.1, from coordinate 12,175 downwards.
CACACAGTTCAATACGCTTTTCCATAGGCAGGTTCACCACAGCCGAAGAAATCGATTACGTCATCAATCTGGTTTGTGAGCAGGTCAACCGTTTGAGGGATTTGTCACCGCTCTGGGATATGTTCAAAGACGGTGTGGACTTGAAATCGGTGCAGTGGGCTGCACATTAATTTACAAGTTATAGCGTTACCAGTTATCAAGTTTCAAGTTTTCAGACACAAGTTGACTTGTGACGGTCTATACAAGCCCCGGAAAACGTCTGGTTTCGGCGGCACAAGGTTTGGAGAAACGACCATGGCATACAGTGAAAAAGTTCTGGACCACTACGAGCACCCCCGTAATGTGGGTAAAATGGATAACAGTGCCGATAATGTGGGAACCGGGATGGTTGGTGCACCCGCCTGCGGAGATGTCATGCGCCTGCAGATTCAGGTGAGCGAGGAAGGCGTGATCGAAGACGCCAAATTCAAAACCTATGGCTGCGGATCAGCGATTGCGTCCAGCAGTCTGCTAACGGAATGGGTCAAAGGTAAGACACTGGAAGAGGCCCAGCAGATCAAAAATTCACAGATCGCAGAAGAGCTGGCCTTGCCGCCGGTTAAAGTCCATTGCTCGGTGCTTGCCGAGGATGCGATAAAGGCCGCTGTTTCCGATTACCATGAGAAACAGAAGAGTACGGATTCTTGATTCTTTAGCTTAACCCTGTTTGTTCCCGATCAGTTTTCGGGACATCGATGTAACGATTTGTCCGGAGTGAAGAAAATGGGTGTAACCTTGACCGAAGCGGCAGCCAACCACGTGCTGCAGTACCTTGAAGGCCGGGGAAAAGGTGTGGGCATACGTCTGGGTGTGCGCACCTCGGGTTGCTCAGGAATGGCCTATGTCCTGGAATTCGCCGACGAATCATCAGACGAGGATCTGATATTCGAAGAGCACGGAGTGAAGGTGCTGGTGGACCCCAAAAGCATGCTCTACCTGGAGGGTACAGAACTGGACTATACGCGGGAAGGATTGAACGAAGGTTTCAAGTTCAACAATCCGAACGCCAAGGATGCCTGCGGATGTGGTGAGAGTTTCAATATCTGAATCTAGGGTCTCTGTTTAGACGATTATCCCGGAAGTCTGGTACTCCAGGGTGGAAGAAGTAAATATGCTGGACTTCAAGAAGAACTATTTTGAGCTGTTCGGCCTCCCCATTGGGTATGTGGTGGATATCGACCAGCTGGCAACCCGCTACCGTGAACTTCAGCGTGTCATGCACCCCGACCGCTACGCACGTGGCTCCGACCACGAACGTCGACTCTCCATGCAGGGGGCAACCCAGATCAATCTTGCTTACGAGACGCTGAAGGATCCCATTCAGCGCGCTCGTTATCTGTTGACCCTCAACGGAATCGATATGGGCGGCGATAACGAAACCACGAAGGATTCAGCTTTCCTGATGGAGCAGCTTGAACTGAGGGAAGAGCTGGAAGCCGCCCGAGATCAGGCAGATCCCTATGCTGCTGTTTCCGAACTCATGACAGGCATCAATAAACGCATAACCAGCCTTGTGGGCCAGATGGCCTTGCAATTTGAAACCGCTACCCCCGATCAACTCGAAGCGGCCAGGGAAATACTCCGAAAGATGCAGTTTCTGCAAAAGCTTCGTTATGATGCAGAATCCATGGAAAGTGAACTGGACGAAGCGCTTTAACGCAAAGGTTTGACGCTGATGGCTTTGCTACAACTCTCCGAACCTGGCCAGTCCGTGGCGCCCCACCAGCAGCGGCTGGCGGCGGGCATTGATCTTGGAACGACCAATTCTCTGGTTGCGACGGTTCGCAGCGGTCGGGCGGAAACGCTGCCTGACCTGGATGAGCAGCATTTGCTGCCTTCGGTGGTGCGCTATACCGAAGAGGAAGTGATCGTTGGAGAACAGGCGAAAGCCTGTATGGTGAGCGATCCCCTGAATACCATCAGTTCGGTCAAGCGCCTGGTGGGGCGTGGTCTCGAGGAGTTCAATTCCCTGGGAGGGCAACTTCCCTACCATTTCACCCAGGAACAGACCCTGGTTCCCCGAATAAAAACCGCATCGGGAGACGTCAGTCCCGTCGAGGTTTCGTCAGAAATTCTGAAAGTGCTGGCAAAGCGCGCAGAGAAGACCCTTGGCGGTGATCTGGAAGGGGTGGTCATTACCGTGCCTGCCTACTTCGACGATGCCCAGCGGCAGGCGACCAAAGATGCCGCCACCGTAGCTGGACTCAAGGTGCTGAGATTGCTGAACGAACCCACCGCGGCGGCGGTAGCTTACGGTCTGGATACCGGGTCTGACGGCGTACATGCAATTTATGATCTCGGTGGAGGTACCTTCGATATCTCCATTCTGCGACTCAATCGTGGTGTGTTCGAGGTCTTGTCTACCGGGGGGGATTCAGCCCTGGGAGGCGACGATTTCGATCGCGTGATTGCCGAGTGGATCATGCGTCAGGCCGGGATAAGCGATGGGACAGACCACAAAGTACTGCGCCGGTTGATGCGTGATGCCTGTGCCGCCAAAGAAGCACTGACCGATTCACCGGTCGCCAGTCTCGATCTCGATCTGGGCAATGGTGCCCGATGGCAGGGGCAACTTACCCGGGATCAGTTCAACGAACTGGTGGATCCTCTCATTCGTAAGACCCTTGCCCCCTGCCGCCGAGCGCTGCGGGATGCGGGTCTGTCGGGAGCTGATATCGCCGATGTGGTTATGGTCGGGGGATCCACAAGGACTCCGAGAGTGCGGGAACTGGTGGGGGAATTCTTCAAGATCCCCCCACTGGTGGATATCGATCCCGACAAGGTGGTCGCTGTCGGCGCGGCCATACAGGCCGACGTGCTGGTAGGTAACAAGCCGGACGATGAAATTCTATTACTGGATGTAAACCCTCTGTCCCTGGGAATTGAAACCATGGGTGGACTGGTTGAAAAAATAATCCCGCGCAACACCACCATTCCCGTGGCCCGGGCCCAGGAATTCACTACCTTCAAGGACGGTCAGACCGCGATGGCGGTTCATGTGTTGCAGGGCGAACGGGAACTGGTGACCGGTAATCGATCGCTGGCACGTTTTGAACTTCGGGGAATTCCCCCGATGGTGGCCGGTGCGGCCCGGATTCAGGTCACCTTTTCTGTGGATGCGGATGGTCTGTTGAGTGTGGAGGCGATGGAACAAAGCAGCGGTGTCAGAGCCAGTATCGAAGTTAAACCCGCCTACGGACTGAGCGATACCGAGATAGAGACCATGCTGCGAGATTCCATTGAACACGCCCGGGATGACATGGAGGTACGCAGGTTGCGTGAGGAGCAGGTCGATGCCAAACGGGTCATCGAAGCACTCGAGGCGGCCCTGGCAGAAGATGGGGCCAGACTGCTCAATGAGACAGAACAGGAACAGGTCAAAACCGCCTTGGCTGAACTTATGGAAGTCGCCGAAGCCTCTGACCATAAGAAAATCAGAAAGGGAATAGAGAAATTGGAGAAAACCTGTGAATTCTATGTGGAGCGCCGCATGAATGCGAGCGTGCAGAAAGCCATGTCCGGTCACCAGTTGGATGAGTTTGAATGAAGTGTTTACACAGGTTGATGAAGTTATGACCCAGATTATTTTCCTGCCCCATGAAGAGATTTGCCCCGAGGGGGCTGTCATAGAAGTGGAACCCGGTATATCGATTTGTGATGCCGCTTTACGAAATGGCATAGAGATCGAACACGCCTGTGAAAAATCATGTGCCTGTACTACCTGCCATGTGATCCTCAGGGAGGGATTTGACACCCTGGATGAGGCCGATGAAACCGAAGAAGACCTGCTGGACAAAGCCTGGGGTCTGGAACCTGAATCCCGGCTGAGTTGCCAGTCCATGGTGGGGGAAGAAGACCTGGTGGTGGAAATCCCCAAATACACAATTAACATGGTGTCGGAACACCATTGATTTCCGGGAGAAAAAAATGAGCCTGGTTTGGACTGACAGCCTGAATATTGCCATCGAACTGGATGAAGTTCATCCGGATGTGGATCCGACCCGGGTGAACTTTGTCGATCTCCGAAACTGGGTACTGGAACTGCCGGAGTTCAACGATGATTCTTCCCGTTCCGGTGAGAAGATTCTCGAAGCCATTCAACTGGCCTGGATAGAAGAGCGGGAGTGATCCCGGGATGATCGAACAACCGCTCTGGTTGTCGCCGCCAGCATCGGTGGCCTTCTCAGCAACTGGCAAAGGTTGAAAGGAAAGTCCTCGAAAAGGGGCTTTTTTACTGGCGGTTCCGCGCAATCATTCGAAAGGGTTTTATTCAAAGCCTCCTCGTTTGATCCTCTCCAGAAGGTTCTTCAACCCCCCCAGAAAACGGACGCCGTCCGCACCTTGAATAATCCGGTGGTCAATGGCGAGCGTGACCGGTAACGAGAGGTGCTCGTGCCAGTCACCTTGATCATCCCGGCGCTTTTCCCACCGTGCCGATGCGACACCCAGGATAGCGGATTGAGGCCAGTCGATGATCGGGTATAGTGCATCCACATCCAGATGACCCAGATTGGTCAAGGTCATTCCAGCACCCTGCAACTGGTGGACTTCCAGGGTGTTCTGGCGAGCCCTGTTTGCCAGATCGGTCAGCTCAGCGGCAATCTGGTGTAGAGGTTTCGTATCCGCATGCCGAATGACCGGGACCATCAAGCTGTGGGAAGTATCCACTGCCACCCCGATGTTGATGGCTTTCCGGTAGACGATCTCATCGTTCATGGTATCGAGGGAGGCATTGAACAGCGGAAAAGATTTCAAGTTTCGGGCCAGAGCATCAACCAGAAATGCCGTGACCGAAACCGGGGTCCCATCGTCGCTCCGTTCTGCGTTCAAGTGGTTGCGGTAAAACTCCAGTTCGGTGATGTCGATCCGATCCTGAAGCCAGGCATGGGGGATCTCCCTCCAGGCCCGGGTCATATTGCGGGCCACGGTCCGCTGTCGATGGGTGAGGGGGGTTCGTTCTGTTTTACCAAAGCGATCCAGATCGGGAAGACGACTGGGCGGCGCTGGTGATTGGGCTGCCTTCGCCCGGGCTGTCAGAAGTTGTCTGGCAAAGTTGATCACGTCTTGTTTGCCTATCCGCCCTTTCATGCCGCTCCCGGGTACCTGTCGGATCTCCACGCCGAGTTCCCGGGCCATACGACGAGCCCCGGGTCCCGCGGGCACCGGGCCTGTGGCTTCTGTGTAGCCAACCGGCTTGCTGACAATAGAGGGGGGAGGCGAATTGAGGCGAGGGGTGGCGGTATCCTTCAATTCCAGTGGGCGTGCTTCCTTTGCCGGGTTGGTCGGATCATTTCCGGGTGAGGTGGGGGCATCTGCGGGGCCTGCTGTTTCGATGCTCGCCAACCCGCGTCCTATGACGACCTCATCGCCGGAGGCAACCAGGATTTCCTTTACCGTACCCGCGACAGCGGATGGGATATCTACATTGACCTTGTCGATTTCAAGCTCGAACAGTGTCTGACCCGAAGTCACTACATCCCCGGGACCGACCAGTATCTGGATAACGGTGCCCGATTCGATACCTTCTCCAAGATTTGGCAGCACTAGTGTATCGATCATGGCATCAGACCCCGGCCGGTGAGGCTCTTTCCGGATCGATACCGAACTCCCGTATGGCGGCTTCCACCTGCCCGGCCGTTATTCCGCCTTCCTGGGCAAGCGCCTGCAGTGCCGCAACCACGATGAACCGGGCATCGATCTCGAAATAATCACGCAGATCGGCACGGGATTCGCTTCTGCCGTAGCCATCGGTACCCAGCACCTGATACCGACCGGGGATCCAGGGAGCGATACTGTAAGGCAGTGACTTCATATGATCGGATACCCCAACGAACACCCCCGATTTATCCTCTAAAACCTGGCTCAGGTAGCATGTACGTGCCGTGGAAGAGGGATGCAGGCGATTCCAGCGTTCAACCTCGATGGCATCCCGATGGAGTTCGGTGAAACTGGTCACACTCCACACGTCGGCAGCTATCTGCATCTGCTGCAGAATGGTTTGGGCCTCCAGGGCCTGTTGAATGATCGGTCCGCTCGCCAGCAGGTTTATCCCCGGCCCTGACCAACCTGGACAGGAACCCTCCCTGAAGGGGTAGATACCCCGCAGTATGCCTTCTTCTATGTCAGCCAGGGGCTTTGCCATTGGCATCGGGAAGTTCTCATTGTACAGAGTGATGTAGTAGAAGCCGTCTTCCTGTAACTCGTACATACGATGAATACCGTCACGAATGATGACAGCCAGCTCGTAGGCAAATGCCGGATCATAACTTCGGAGGCTGGGTACTGTGCCGGAGATGATTTGTGAATGTCCGTCCTGGTGTTGCAACCCCTCACCGTTCAACGTGGTCCGCCCCGCAGTACCGCCAAGCAGGAATCCCCGACACATCATATCGCCGCATGCCCAGATACTGTCCCCGGTCCGCTGGAACCCGAACATGGAATAGAAGAAATAGAAGGGTATCGTCGGGATTCCGTAGGTGGCATAGGCACTGCCTGCTGCCATGAAAGTGGAAATGGCCCCGATCTCGCAGATTCCCTCCTGGATGATCTGGCCGTCCTGGACCTGTCGATAACTCATCAGGCTGTCGGCGTCCACCGGCGTATATTGTTGCCCGTCAGGAGAGTAGATGCCCGCAGACTTGAATAAGGCATCGATGCCGAAGGTTCTTGCCTCATCGGGCACGATGGGAACCACGTAAGGGCCGATATGCTGTTCTTTGAGCAGCAGCCCCAGCAAGCGGACCATGACCATCATCGTGGAAACCGGTCGGTCCCCTGTACCGGCGAGAAACTCGGAAAACAGGTCTATCGAAGGTGCTTGAAGGGTGGCGCAACCGGCCTTCCGCTCCGGTACGAAGCCTCCCAGTGCATCACGGCGTGTCTGCAGATATCGGATCTCCGGGCTGTCGTCCGCCGGACGATAAAAATCGGCACGGTCAACGGCATCCTGGGGCAAGGGGATTTGCAGGTGAGCCGCATAGGCGCGTCGTTCTTCGGTGTTCAGCTGTTTTTTAATATGGGTTGTGTTGCGTCCTGCGCTGGCCTTGCCCATGCCGTCGCCCTTGACCGTCTTGATCAGTATGGCCGTGGGTCTCCCGTCGCTCCGCAGTGCTTTGTGGTAGGCGGCAAACACTTTCCGTGGGTCATGGCCACCCCGTTTCATGGATGCCAGCTCGTCGTCGGTCAGCGAATGCAACAGTTCCCCCAAACGGGGGTCCTCGCTGCACCAGAATGCCCGGTGTACATCTCCCGGTGAAACGGAGAGGTACTGGTAATCACCATCCACAGCACGCTCCATCTTACTTCGCAGCAATCCCTCCCGGTCTCTGGCCAGAAGCCCGTCCCAATCCCCGCTCCAGATGACTTTGATCAGGTTCCAGCCTGCACCCCGGAAGCTGTTTTCCAGCTCCTGGATGATCTTGCCGTTACCCCGAACCGGGCCATCCAGGCTCTGAAGGTTACAGTTGATGACCAGTATCAGATTGTCCAGCTTTTCCCGGACGGCGATATTGAGTGTGCCCAGTACTTCGGGTTCATCGGCTTCACCATCTCCGATAAAACACCACACCTTGCTACTGTCTGCAGGCTTGAGTCCCCGGTGCTCCAGGTATCGGGCAAAGCGGGCCTGGTAGATGGCAGCGGGGGAAGCAAGGCCCATCGAGGCACTGGGGATCTGCCAGAATGCCGGCAGCAGGCGAGGGTGGGTATAAGAAGGAAGGCCGCCGCCGGGTTGAAGTTCACGTCGGTAGTTATCCAATTGCCCGGTGCTGAGCCGGCCTTCCAGCCATGCCCGGGCATAGATGGCCGGGGCAGCAGCAGGTTGCAACATGACGATGTCCCCTCCAGTTTCCCCATCTCGTCCCCGGAAAAAGTGATTCTGACCGATTTCCATCATGGTGGCGGCAGAAGCGTGGGTGGCCAGATGTCCCCCGACACCGCTGCCGTTGTCGGCGGCCCTGACCACCATGGCCATTGCATTCCAGAGGATGATGTTTTCCAGCCTTTTCTCCAGTGCCAGATCCCCTGGAAAGGGTGGTTCATCCTCCGCTGGGATAGTGTTGACATAGGGCGTGCCCAGCACCGTTTTGTTCAAGGCCATCCCCTGATCGAGTACATGACTTTCCAGCCCACGCAGTATTTCCCGGACACCGGCTTCTCCGTAGTGTTCGCGGATGAATTCGATGGATTCGAGCCACTCTTTGAGTTCGCTGGAAAAGTCTTCTGTCTGGTCGATGGAGAGCGGTGTGGGGGCGGTCATTGTTATCAAGCCTTTGGGTATCCACCTGGTGTGTTTATGGCCACCCGGTATGAAGAAAGCGGTGGCGTTTTCAGTTGTCAGCGATAATTTACTGCGAGTACCCTTAAATCACCAACAGCTTTAGCGGTAACCTACCACAGGAAATCGATAGTTGTTTTTACTCCCCGATACCACATACTTTCAACCCATGCTGTCATTGGATGGCACCCGGTGTTCCAGGTGTCATCGGGCGGGTCACCCACAGGGCACCTGAGGCTGTTCACCCCTTCGTCCAATCCGGGTTTTTATCAAACGCGCTGACCGGTTGGTCCTCCGAAACGTTGTTGTATTGGGTCTATGTTCACGAACTCCGTCAACCTGTATTTTTATGCTGTTTTTATCTGGGGCTCCACCTGGTTCGTCATCAAGTTTCAACTGGGGGTGGTGGCGCCTGAGCTTTCCGTCACCTACCGGTTTGCACTGGCCGCTGCCATTTTATTCGCCTGGTGTCTGCTGCGGAAGCTACCGCTGAAGTACAGTTTCAGACAGCATCTGTGGATGGGATTACAGGGGCTGCTGCTGTTCTGTGTGAATTATCTGATTTTTTACTGGGCGACGGCAGAACTCACCAGCGGTCTGATCGCTGTGGTTTTCTCCACTATCGTTTTGATGAATATTGTCAACAGTGCCGTTTTCTTCCGCAGAAGAATCAGCCTGGTGATGGTTGGGGGAGCGGTGCTCGGCTTACTCGGTATCAGCCTGGTGTTCTGGCCGGAACTGGCCGGCATGGAAACCGGCAGCGGTACCATGAAGGGGCTGGGGCTGAGTCTACTGGGAACTTTTGTCGCTTCCCTGGGTAACATGGTGTCCGCGCGCAATCAGTCCGGCAAGCTTCCGGTAATCCAGGGGAATGCATTCGGCATGGCTTACGGGGCTTTGATTCTGGGAGCTTTTGCCCTGTTTCGGGGCGTGCCTATTCTGTATGACGACTCCTTCAGCTATACGCTGTCACTCCTCTACCTGGCATTGTTCGGTTCGGTGCTGGCTTTCGGCAGTTACCTGACCCTGCTGGGGCGAATCGGGCCCGAGAAGGCCGCCTATGGAACCGTTCTTTTTCCGCTGGTGGCGCTAGGGATATCCACAGTGTTTGAAAATTATCACTGGACCACCAGCGCCATTCTGGGTGTGGTGTTGGTGGTAGCGGGCAATGTGTTGATCGTTACACCCAGGAATCAACTGTTGCGACTGGCCCACGCCTTTAATACGCGCCCGGGCTGAAGGGTTTTGGTGGCGTTAGGAACCCAGGAATGCCCAGGAGGCAGGGGTACGGCTCAAAGCCACAGTGACGATATAACCGACACTCAACAGGGCAAGAATTCCGTATACTGTGCGTGCCCGGCGGGTTTTTCCTACTTTCAGTGCCATGACGCCGAGGAATATATAGACCAGCAGCACAATGAGTTTTGCGGTCAGCCAGGGGGCATCAAACGGATACTGGTGGCTCATTACCGCCAGAGATATTCCCGCCCCCAGCAGAATCGTATCGTTTAGCTGAGCCAGGTATCTCACACTGTTTTTTTTCACCAGTCCGGGGTGGTACAGCATCCAATAGAAGCGGAGGGCGAAAAAACAGATGGTAAATACCACCGTTGCGATGTGGAGTTGCCTGATCCAGTAGTAAGTCATTTCGTTTAAAAGAAGGTTTGAGAGCCGGGCAAAGGATACCGCTACCGGCCGACAAGATCCATGACAGTCGCCACAGGTCCCACACCCCCATGAAATTCGAGTTTGAAACAATCGGAGTGATCCACTCTCCCTTCAAGGAGAAGTTCGGTATTCCCCGGCAGCCCGGACTGGTGTCTCAGGTACAGGCAACGCTGGAGCTGGTTCCACCATTTAATCGTCCCAAAGCAGTATCCGGGCTGGAAGGCTACTCCCACATCTGGATTCAGTTCGTGTTCCACCAGAACATCAACCGTGACTGGCAGCCCACGGTGAGGCCCCCTCGTCTGGGTGGTAACAAGCGGGTAGGGGTGTTTGCCAGCCGTTCACCCTTCCGACCGAATCCCATTGGCCTTTCGGTGGTGGCCCTGGATGATATTCGCTGTGATTCCGGAAAAGTGGAACTGCTGATCTCCGGGGTGGATCTGATGGAAGGTACCCCCGTGCTGGATATCAAACCTTACATTCCCTATGTGGAGAGCCTGCCGGAGGCCCGGTCCGGGTTTGCACCCTCAGCCCCCGCGCCCAAACTGGTGGTACACCTGACCCCTCCGGCCGAAAAGCAACTGGAATCAATGCTGGACCCGTCGAAGCTCAGAAAGCTGATCGAGGCAGTGCTGGAAACCGACCCCAGGCCCGCCTATGTAGGTGCATCGCGCCCGGATAAGGTATACGGTATACGCCTTTACGATTGGGACGTACGCTGGCGCGTCAGGGACCTCACAGCAGAGGTTTTGGAACTGGTGGAAGCACAACTCAAACCCGGAAAGCCATGACAGAAAACCTGTCGTTCGCTTTGATGAATCCCGGATAGTCCCCGGGATCGGATCAGACAGGCCGGACAGGGATTATTTCTCCGCCGTGATATAACAGATCCATCCTGCGTCGGAAGTCCCTTCCATGACCGGTTTGAAAATACCATCTGCTTCCTCGTCTTCGTCCCACCCCTGCCAGTAAAAGGTGACATTGCGGAATCCTGCCTGCTCCAGAAGCTCACGGACTTCCGGCAGTGTCCACAGTCGCCAGTCGTAACTGAAGGCTTTGTCCAGCCGGGATCCGTCGGGAAACTCAAAATGAATATGGCACAATAACCCATTGTCGATGGGATCATACTTTTCCTGTTCCCAGATGTAGGTGAATCCGCCGTTATCATCGATTTCTCTCTCTTCGATAATATCCCGGAAAGAGTCGTAACCCCCATAGGCATCGAGAAACATCACGCCGTCATCAGCCAGGGACTGCCTGACATGGGTGAAGTACCGTACCAGCTGCTCCCGGTCTTTGAACAGCCAGTAACTGAAATTCATGGCCGAGACGATATCGGGTGAATCGGTTCTCGAATCCAGTACGTCCCCGCAGATCAGCTCCAGCCGCTTTCGCTGGCCTGCCGTCAGCTGTGATAGATTGTTGTCCCGGCCCCAGCTCAATACCTCGGAGTCCAGATCCACACCAATCCCACGATTGGTCCTGCGGCGACGGACCCACTCGCAACTGACATTGGCCGTGCCGCAGAAATCCTCCCGCAGCAACTTTGCCCGCCGGCCACGCAAAGACTTGTACGTGTCATCCACAAAATCGATCTCCGACTCCGCATACTGCACCGAATACTCATAGAGCTTGTGCCTGTCGGCGGCTTCAGCGAGGGTGGGGCGTTTCTTCTTTTTGATGATTTTTCTGCTCTTAGCCATTGATTCATACCACTACCAGAATAAAACCCCTGGAAATATACTCGAAACAGCCAGTCAAGGGGTACTGAAAGAGGTCGTACGCTTGGGAATACCGCCGAGATTCGGCACATGAGGCCTGTTTTCAGCCTGGTGAAGGGGTTTTCCCGGATAGAATTGAAAGTAAATGCCACTCAAATGACAGCAAACCCCAAGAACGAATTGCACCCCGGACGATTCTGGTATACCCTTTCGCCTCCCAAATCCCCTGAGTGCGGTTCAGAAACTATCGGTTTCGGTGTCGAAAAGACCGGAAAATGGGAAAAGCGTTATCCCGGAGAGGTGTCCGAGTGGTTGAAGGAGCACGCCTGGAAAGTGTGTGTACGTTTATAGCGTACCGAGGGTTCGAATCCCTCCCTCTCCGCCATTTAATATCATATAACTAACTGAAAAATAAAGAATAATAAATATAAGAAATCACTAAAGTTGGTACTTTTTTGGCGTCGTTTGGCGT